>DAIEIW010000069.1:0-39774 GCA_027351205.1 Acidithiobacillus sp. | reverse complement strand
GCGACGATTTCGCCCCGTACCGGTTTTTCTTTGGCGGTGTCGGGAATGATGATCCCGCCGGCAGTCTTCTGCTCTTCTTCCAGACGACGAATGACGACGCGATCATGTAAAGGACGCAGTTTCATTGAGCATTTCCTCGTTATTTACAAGTGAATGGATGACTTCATCCTGGGTGTTGTTAGCAGTCACACCCATCGAGTGCTAATCATAGGCGCTGAGAATGTCCTGTCAAGGGGCGGCGGGTGTTACAGGGTACTCAGGAGATGCGGGTCCAGAGGGATTGCAGGCTGCGCAGGAGCGTGGCATCGGCGCCTCGTAGGCGATGATCGACGCCGGGTAAGGGGCGGATGGCCAGTTCTGGCGCATGGGTGCGGCCGGCGAACCGATAGCTGAGGGCGAGGGGCACGGTCTCATCGGCGCTGCCGTGCAGAATCTCCACCGGACAGTGCAGGTGCGGCGGAAAGCGCAGCAGGTCGTAGCGCCAACTGTCCGCGACCAGATCGAAGCGCATGTGCAACTCACCGAGCCCATAAGGATCCTCCCAGCAGCGCAGATTGCTGTCCTCCCAGGCTTGCCTTTCGGCAGCGGGCAAACGCCGGAAAATTTCCTGAATGAAGTTGTAAGCGGGGGCAATGAGCAGTAGGGCGCGGATCTGTTCCGGCCATCGGGTAGCGGCGATGGTGCCCAGCCATCCGCCCATGCTGGAACCTACCAGCAGCGCCGGGCGATCCTGCAGCATATGATGTAGAATCAACCGGAGGTCGGCCAGGTACCGGGACAGGGTCAGCGCCTGGAATGGTCCATCGGAGCGACCGACGCCACGTGGATCAAAGCGTACCCAGGACCAGCCTTGCGCCTGCGCATTGCGGGCGAGGATCCGCGATTTGGTGCCTTCCATATTGGAGGCGAAGCCAGGGAGGAAGATACCGACGGGGTCGGTATGGTTTTCGTGAATGAGTCCGCAGACGCGGTCGCCATTGGGGTGAACCAGAGTAAAAGCTCTTTCGGCCGACGGGGACACAGGCTGCTCCATGTAAAAAAGGGCAACCCGGAGTCGCCCTAAAACCACAAAGGAGAAAAGAAACATGCACTCGCAACCAGCCAATGGCTGCAGGCCAAATATTAGCAAAAGGTGGAAGGGCTGGCAAGTTACATTCCGACCGGTCGGACAAAAAGAAAGGGCGGAACCAAACGGCCCGCCCAAAACCACCAAAGGAGGAAGAAACATGCGCTCGCAACTATCACAGCCGCTTGCAAGGGATTAGAGAACAGGGGCGGCAGAAAGTTCCATGCGTCTGTGATTTCTTTCCCGGACCCCGTATCCTCGGTGTGGTAGCGTAGGTCCTGCGGTCTTCAGGAACGCATCGGCTGTGGAACCGGTCTCTATGGGTGAGGAAAAAAATGGCGAGGAGCGACGTGGGTATGAGAGCCGGAAACGGGGGAAGGGCCGGTTGGGCCATGAGTGTCCAGTGGTGGAGCGGAATTTGTGGTGTCCTGCTGTTGTCCTGGCTGTCTCTCGGCCAGGCCGGTACGTTCCTGACGCCGGACCAGGCATTTCATTTTGAAGCGCGGCTGAGTGGCCGACACCAGTTGCAACTGCGCTGGAATGTGGCGCAGGGATACCACCTGTACCGCGACCGGATCAAGTTCTCCGTGACGCCGGACAATGTGCTGCTAGGGCACTATACATTGCCCGCAGGGGTGGAGCTGAACGACCCGGTTTTCGGCAAAACACGGGTATTGGAAGGGGAAAATACCCTCACGGTACCTTTTACCGTCCAGGGAACCGCCCCTGCTTTCATTGAACTGAAATCCACCTATCAGGGCTGTGCCAACGCGGGTGTTTGCTACCCGGAGCAGGTCAAGACGATCAGACTGGCCTTGACCCAGCAGGCCGTGCCGCCCCCGGCGGCGGCGCCTGTCGCGCGCCCGCCGGGGGCGGCTGCCCCGGCTGCGGCGGTCAGCCCCGTGAATGATGCCGGGGCGCTGGCAGGGGCTTTGCGTGACAGCTTCTGGCTCACCTTGGGTCTCTTTTTTATCTCCGGACTGGGCCTGGCTTTTACGCCCTGTATTTTTCCCATGATTCCCATCCTCTCCGCCCTGATCGTCGGTAAGGAGGCAGGGCGTGGCCCGCAACGGTCACGCGCCCTGGGACTTTCTGTCGCCTATGTGCTGGGAATGTCACTGACCTACAGTATTGCCGGGGTGCTGGCGGCGGTGAGCGGCGCCTATATGCAGGCGGCCTTCCAGAGTCCCTGGGTGCTGGGGACTTTTGCCTTTGTTTTTGTGCTGCTGGCGCTGTCCATGTTCGATTTTTACGAGCTGCAAATGCCGAGTGGCATTCAGACACGTCTGGCCGGCATGGGACGTGGCGGGCACCTGTTCAGTACCTTTGTCATGGGGATGCTGTCGGCGCTGATCATCGGGCCCTGCGTGGCAGCCCCCCTGGCAGGCGGGCTGCTCTTCATTTCCCAGACGGGAGATGTTTTTCTTGGCGGATTGTCACTGTTCGCCCTGAGCCTGGGGATGGGCGTGCCCTTGCTGATCATCGGCACTTCCGCCGGGCATTTTCTACCGCGGGCTGGTGCCTGGATGAATGCCGTTAAGGCGGTTTTCGGTGTAGTGCTGCTGGGCGTCGCCATCTGGTTGCTGACACGAGTCCTGCCGGGGCCCGTCAGCTTGGCCTTATGGGCAGCGCTGGCAGTCATCAGTGCCATCTATCTCGGGGCTTTGGATGCAATCCCGGCGGGTGCTTCGGGTTGGCGCCGTTTCTGGAAAGGCCTCGGAGTGCTCATGCTGGTGTACGGCTTGGTCATGGGTGTGGGGGCGCTGGGCGGCGCCAGCGATCCCCTGCAACCCCTGGCAAACTATACGGCAGCGTCGGTGCCGTCCGAAAATCGGGCGGAAGCCCTGCATTTCACTACCGTGAAAACCCCCGAGGCCCTGCAGACCGCACTGGCACAGGCCAGGGGCAGGCCGGTGCTGGTGGATTACTGGGCAAGCTGGTGCGTGGAATGTCTGCGCATGGATAAAGTCACGTTTGCCGATCCGCAGGTGGTGGCCGCCCTGCGGAAGCGGCTGCTGATCCGCGTGGATGTGACTCAGGATGACGCCGCCAGTCGCGCCCTCCTGAAGCGTTACAATCTGGTGGGCCCCCCGGCTTTCATCGCCGTAGCCGCAGATGGCAGGACGACGGCGCAGCAGGAGGGATATCTGGGGCCGGAGGCGTTTATGGGGTGGCTGCACAGATCCTAGAGAAGCCAGCGCGGGTTTTTCAGTGCCCGCCTGCCTGCTTCAGCGGCCCGCCCTTCAGCACATAAAGCGTTCCGCAATACGGGCAGCGGACCTCCCCGGTTTCTTCGATTTTGAGGAAAACGCGGGGATGCCCGTCCCAGCGGCTCATGCCGGGCGTGGGGCAACAGAGGGGGAGGTCTTTGGCTTCGATCTCTGTGTAGTTCTGGTCACAGCACTTGCCGGGGCTGGTCATACGGTCAGCCTACATGGTGCAACCATTCCGGGTGGTCCTCACGGCGCCCGGCAACGGTGTCGAAGTAGCGACTTTGCAGCATTCCCGTGATCGGGCCGCGACACCCTTCGCCAATGACCCGACCATCGATTTCGCGGATGGGGGTGACTTCGGCAGCGGTACCGGTAAAGAAAGCTTCGTCGGCAATGTAGAATTCATCGCGGGTTAATTGCTTCTCGACGATGGGAATACCGGCATCGCGGGCAAAACGCAGGATGGTGTCGCGGGTGATGCCTTCGAGGGCGCTGGTCAGCGTTGGCGTATAGAGAATGCCGTCACGAATCATGAAAACATTTTCACCGGAACCTTCAGACACATAACCCTCGCGGTCCAGTAACAGGGCCTCATCGTAGCCACAGGAGGCCGCCTCACGCTGGGCCAGCATGGAGTTCATATAGTTGCCGGTGGCCTTGGCCTTGCACAGATGTACGTTGACGTGGTGGCGGCTGAAGGAGCTCACCTTGACGCGGATACCCTTTTCCAGTGCCTCCTGGCCCAGATAGCTGCCCCAACTCCAGGCGGCGATGAGTACATGGACCTTGAGCCCCTTGGCGGACAAGCCCATACCTTCGGCGCCATAGAAGAACAGGGGGCGGATATAGGCGGATTCCAGGTGATTGGCGCGGATGACTTCCTTGGTGGCGTCGTTGATCTGGTCCTGCGTAAAAGGGGTATCCATCTGCAAAATCTTGGCGCTGTTAAAGAGACGGTTGGTGTGCTCCGGCAGACGGAAAATAGCGGTACCCTGCGGCGTGGCATAGGCACGTTCCCCTTCGAAACAGCCCATGCCGTAGTGCAGGCTGTGGGTAAGACCGTGCACGGTGGCCTCCCGCCAAGGGACCATCTTGCCGTCAAACCAGATAAAACCGTCGCGTTCCGCCATGGACATCGTCACATCTCCTTAATCGGTATAACTGCCAATGAGTTCCTGCCAAATCTTCCGTACCCCGTGCGCGGCGGCTTGCAGCGTATCCCAGTCGGGGATTTCCGCGGCACGGACGATGGGATCCTGTAAGCCCAGCCAGCGTCGGTTTTCCATCTCGCGGTACAGATGCCAGGCCTGCCCGAGGGCAACACCCTGCTCCGCGCTCCAAGTGCCGACGCGGGTCAGTGCGGCTATGCCAGCGGCGGTCCCGGTACCCCGGCACAGGGCGGGCTGCTGCGAGCAGGCCCCTAGCATAGCAAATTGTACGAGAAACTCGATATCCGTGAGGCCGCCGGGGCTGAGTTTCAGATGAAAGGTATCCCGGGCGATGCTTTTGCTCTGGTAAATGCGCTGCCGCATGCTGCGAATATCTTCTCTCAACTGTCCGGGGTCGCGTGGCTGGCCAAGGATTTCTGTGCGCAGGGCCGCGAAACGGGCGCCGAGCTCCGCATCCCCTGCGACCCAGCGGGCGCGGGTGAGGGCCTGATGTTCCCAGGTCCAGGCCGATTCGTGTTGATAGCGGCTGAACGCATCCAGAGTGGTAACCAGAGGGCCGGACTGACCGCTGGGGCGCAGGCGCATGTCGATTTGATAGAGCAATCCGGCGCGGGTGAGGGTACTGAGGATGTGGATGAGTCTTTGTCCGAGGCGGGCGAACCAAGTGGGGGCCGGGATCGGGGCAGAACCATCACTTTCGGCGTCAAGGGGGGCATCGTAAAGATAGACGAGGTCGAGGTCGGAGGCGAAACCCATTTCTTGGCCACCCAGCTTTCCGAAGGCGATGACCGTGAAGGGGGCCACTTGGCCGTTGCCGGTGCGCACGTTGCCGTGGCGACGCTGCATCTCTGCTTCGGCCCAGCCCAGCGCGGTTTTCAGGGTAAGCTGGGCGAGCCCGCTGAGTTGGGGGAGCAGGGTTTCCACGGGCATCTGCTTTGTCCAGAAGACGGCGGCGAGACGCAGAACTTCCGCATTTTTGAAGCGGCGCAGGGCATCCATGCGCTCTTCCATATCTGCCGCGAGCTGTAATTGCGCCGCGAGGGTTTGCGGCCAGTGCTCAGGGCTGACGGGCGTGTCGCTGAGCACGTCATCCAGCAGGATGGGGAAGCGTGCCAGTTCCTGTGCCAGCCAGGGACTATGCAGTAAGCGGGCGATGCGGACGAGATAGGGCGGATTCTCGGCGAGCAGCGCGAGATAGTTGGCACGCCCGAGAATGGCCTCGATGAGCGTCAGGAAGCGCTGTAACAAGGCGTCGGTGTCTGGCTGCGTGCTGCACAGGTCGAGGATCAGAGGGAGTAGGCGGTTGAGCCATTGCCGTCCTGCCGTGGAGAGACGGCTGGCCACGTCGCGGCTGTGGGCAAAACGCCAGAGGCCCGTCCACGCGGTTTCCGGGGCGGCAAAGTGCAGAACTTGGAGCAGGTCGCCGAGCGCCGCTTCCATGGCACCGGTCTGGGCGAGTTGCCAGAGCCGGTTGGCGCTGTCCTCTGCAGGCGAATGCGGCGTGGGCTTCAGCGCCAGAGTGCGCTGGAAGATCGCATGGGTCTGCAGGCGGAGTTCGTCCAGGGTCGTACGCAGGGCTGCCACATCCATAAAACCCATAGCGCAGGCCAGGCGCTGCCATTCCGTTTCGCTTTTTGGTAATTGCTGGGTCTGCTGATCATCGGCCATTTGCAGGCAGTGTTCGACGTTACGCAGGGAAAGATAGGCGTGGCGGAGCAGGCCAATATCGCCTGCGGGCAGGAGCTCGGCATGGGCGATGGCCGCGAGGGTGTCTAGGGTGTTGGTGTTGCGCAGGGCAGGCTGGCGGCCACCGTGGATGATTTGCAACGACTGGCAGACAAACTCGATTTCGCGGATGCCGCCCCGGCCTTTTTTGATGTCGTTGCCGCTGCCGGCCTGTTCTGCATCCATGAGGTCTTTGACTTCCCGCAGGCCGGTGAGGGCGGTGTAGTCCAGGTAGCGGCGATAGACAAAGGGACGCAGGGTGTCGAGGAGGGATTGGCCAAAGGCGACGTCACCCGCGACGGGGCGTGCCTTGATGAACGCGTAGCGCTCCCAGCCGCGGCCATGCACCTGATAGTATTGCTCCATGGCCGCAGCGGAGATGCAGAGTGGGCCGGCATCGCCGAAGGGGCGCAGGCGCATGTCGACGCGGAAACAAAAGCCGTCAGCGGTACGCCGGTCGAGGGCCTGAATCAGCCAGCGGCCGAGGCGCAGGAAGTACTCGCTGTTGTCGAGGGTGCCGGGGCCGTCTGTCTCGCCGCCTTCGCCGTAGCAGAAAATGAGGTCGATGTCGGAGGAAAGATTGAGTTCGCGGCCGCCCAGTTTGCCCATGCCGAGGATGGCGAAAGGCACTTCCAGACCGTTTTTGTTGCGGGGGATGCCATGGCGTTGGCGCAGCGTCTGCACGCCGTAATCGTAGGCGTGCTGCAGGCAGGTTTCGGCCAGCGCGCTGAGGGCGGCTACCGTTTCCGGGTAATGCTCTCCGGGTTGACGATCCTGCCAGATGATTTCCACCATGCGCGCATTGCGGTACTCCCGCAGTCCGGCGAGGAAGGCATCGACCGGGACCCCGCCGACGGGCATAAGGGCGTGTCCTTCCCGCCGCGCGAGGTGCGGCAGCCAGTCTGGATGGCGTTGCAGAAGGTGCCGTGCAAAGGTGCTGACGCAGGCAATCCGTACCAGATGTTGGGCAAAAGAAGGACCAAGGCGGACGATCTCGGCCTGTTCTTCCCCGGAAAGAGCGGGCCAGATCGCAGCAAGTGATGCGGCGATGGCTCCCGCTTCCATGGGGGATTGGCGGATGGCCTGTAGGATCTCTGCGGGTAAATCGGACGCCGGCATGCCGCGCTCCCTCCGGAGGGGTCTCTCGCTCTGTAAATGGGGAGTGTAACTCATCCCCGTTTCGCAATCCGCATAGGGCGATGCGGTGTTTTTGTGCTAGGATTTTGGCCAATATCGCCGGAGTGTGGCGCCTGATGGTAACACAGCAGAAACTATCGTAGCAGGGAGCATGTTCATTACCCCATGGTTGTTTACCGGCGTTGACCGGTCGGATTGACGGATGCTCCGGATTCTCGGGAGGGGTATGCCTTGTCGCGTTTGCGCCTGATCCTTGCCGGTCTCCGCCGTTTCGGCGGTTGGCTGCTGGCCGTCGTGCCGACGCTGCTGGTATTGCTGGCGGGGGCTTTTTATCTCCTGGTGGTTCCCCGGCTCGACCTTCTGCGGCCCTACGTTTCACGGTCTTTGTCGCAGTCTTTGGGGGCGCCGGTGTTGGTACAGGGCATGCACCTGGGCTGGAATTGGGGACCATCGCTGGAACTGGCGGCGTTGCGGGTGGGTACGCCGTCCCGGCCCGAACTGACGCTGCAGGGGGTGCATCTGCGCCTTTTCGCCTTGCCCCTGCTTTGGGGGGACTGGGTAGCCCAGTATTTTAGCGTGGCAGACGGGGTGGTCTCTGTCGTTCAAACAGCCGACGGCTGGCAGGTGGCCGGGCAGAAGCCAGGGCTCAGTGGAAGGGCGCTGCCACTGGATCTGAACTGGGCACATGTGGATGTCCGACACCTGACCGTGCAATGGCGCTCCCAGCCTCAGACCAACCCTGTCCCCCTGCATGTACAGTGGCAGAGCAGTGGCGGTTTGCGCCCGCAGATGCAGGTGCAGGTGCGCTGGTCACCCCAGGGTCTGTTGCGTTACACCGGCGCAGCGCGCGGCATCTTCACGCGTCCGGGGCGCTCCTCGGGCAGCGGTAAGTGGGTGTTGGAGTCGTTGCCTTTGTCCTGGCTCCATCAATTGGATACGCGTCTGCCGGCGTTGACCGGAAGCATGAGCAGCCACGGGTATCTGCAGTGGCGTTATGGAATGCCACGCCTGGCCAGCGGGCAATTTGCCCTGCACGACGCCGGGCTGGACGCCAGACAGTGGACACAAGTCCATGGCCGTCTGAGCTGGAATGGAACGGGCTCCTCCGGAACATTGCAGCTTGCCGACGTGACAGGACTTGCTGTACAACCCCTGGCCGCGCGATTGGGGCTCGACTGGCGCCGTCGCCTGCAATGGCAGATAGAGGCGCCGCTGCTTCCCGCCGCACTCCTCTGGAGCGTGCCGGAAACGGCCCTGCCCGTCCCCTTGCGCTGGATACCCCGGCAACAGTGGCGGGGCAGCTTGCGCAACCTGCACTTCCGCTCCCGCGGTACTGGACACCAGGCTGCTGCCTGGCAGCTTCAGGCGGTACTGCGTGACATCGCCGTCTCGCCCCATGGAAACTGGTTTGGCGTGCAGGGTCTCAGCGGTGACGTCAGCCTTCGTCCGGAAGTCTTGCAGTTTCACCTCTCGAGTCGGCAGTTCACCCTGGACTGGCCGCAACGTTTCGTGGCACCGCTGCGCCTGCGTGAAGTCTCTGCCTGGATCGTTGCCCAGAAAACTGGTACCGACTGGTCGATTCGGGCCGATCCCATCGTGTTCCAGGGGCCAGGTCACCTGCATGCCAGTGTGGCGGTGCAAGGTCAGGAACTGCGCCTGAGAGCCCGGCTCGACGATATGCCGGCGACGGCGATAGCCGGTTTCGTACCCCGGGCCGGCATCAGCCCGGCCCTGCGCCACTGGCTGTTGCAGGCCTTTCAGGCGGGATCCGTGCAGCATGCCGATCTGCAATGGCAGGGGCCATGGAACCACCTGCCGCGCCAGGCGCCGGGTGAGCATTTTTCCCTGCTGGCCGATTTTCGCCACATCACGCTGCATTATGCCCCGCACTGGCCGGTGGCTTCGCAGATGAACGCACAACTCCTCTGGAGGGGAGACCATCTTTCCGTTCGGAGCCGCCAGGGTGACATTTTCGGGGTGCCGGTGGCTTCCGCCAGTGCCGATCTGGACCATCTGTTCGCGCCGCATACCTCGCCGTTGCAGATCACGGTGAATACGCCGGTCACGCTCGAAAAAGTGCTGCCTTTTTTGCGGGCAACCCCCATACTGGAAGGCAAGTCCGTGGCGGATATCCCCCTGCACCTGACGGGTCAGGGGCAATTGCAATTAGCCCTCAGCATCCCTTTCGGGCCGGAAAAGAGTGCAGTGAATGGCCGGGTCGATGTCCGTGACATGGGGATCGGCTGGGACGCCTGGCAGGCCACGAGTATGCAGGGGCCGGTTTATTTCCAGCGGGACAAGATTCAGGCCGGTGCGCTGAAAGGCATTTTTGCCGGTGGCCCGGTGCAGGCGAGTTTACGGGCCAGTCAACTGGAAACCGCGCCGCGGCTGGATTTTTCGCTGCAGGGCGCATTGCAGGCGGCTGATCTGCCCGTGCCGCAGCGCTGGCGTACGGCTTTCCGCGGTGCTGTGCCATATCAAGGCAGTGGTACGTTGCTGAACAACGAGTTACATTTCAGGGGTAGTGCGGATTTGCGCCAGACGCGCAGTGCCTTGCCGCAGCCTTTGAACTGGGCATCGGGCAAGGGCGGAAGCCTGACCTTGCAGGGTCAGGGCGATGTGACCCGTCATCTGCAGGCCGATTTGAGACTGCCGGTGGGGTCTGCCGTCCTGGCCTGGCGGCGGGGGCCATCGGTTTGGCGATGGCAGGCAGGAGCCGCACGCCTGGGTGAGGGAACCACCCCGTCGTTGCCCAGGACCGGTTTTTCCCTTCGGGGCAGTGGCAACAGCTTCGCCGTATGGCCGTGGCTGAGTCTGCTGAAGAGTGAAGAGGACCGTGGTAGATGGCCGGAAATCCGCTTCGACCTGCATTGGCGGCACCTGCTGCTTTTTGAACAGGATTGGCCGGACGTGCGGATGCGCGGTCAGGTGGCGGCGGAGAATCTGCATCTGCAATTGACCGGCCCCCAGGTAGTGGGTGCCCTGCAATATACGCGTGCGGTACCGCCCGCGGATTCTGCGCAATTGCGCCTAGATATCCAGAAATTACGCATCGCAGCGCCCTCATCTCCCCAGGTTCCGCCCGCCGGTCTTCCGCAGACACTGGGGGAAGCAACTGGCAGCCCGCTGGCGCTCCACGCTCATGTCGCCCAACTCGATTGGCGTGGCCACAAGGTGCAGGACGTGCTGCTGGATGCTGGGCGATCGGCGACGGGCTGGAAGATCGCCATGATCAAAGGCGACTGGGCAGGCAGCCAATGGGATTTCCAGGGATCGTGGCAGGGCGCCGGGGTGGGTCAGTCGACCTTTCAGGGAAATATCCGCAGCGACAATATTGCCCCCGTTCTGCAGGACATCGGTATGGAGACCCTGGACTACGGCCGCGCCGATTATGCGGGACAACTGTCCTGGCCGGGCGCGCCCTGGGATTTTTCGGTGGCGCACCTCAGCGGCAATATCCAGTCAAAGCTGTGGAATGGTCGCCTCCGGAAACTGGGTACAGATATTTCCTGGCTCGTATTCCTCAATCCCACCACATTACTCAAAGATGTGATCACCTTTGATTATCGCCCGCTCTTTGGCAGAGGACTGTTCTTTTCAAAGCTTTTTGCCGATTTCCAGATACAGGACGGTGTCGCCCGTACCCGCAATATGCTTCTTCAGTCCAGCGCTCTGGAAATGACGGGGCGCGGCGCCATCGATCTGGCGCACCAGTCCCTGAATATGGAACTGCAGGTCTACCCGTTGCAGAGTTTCGACCTGCTCCTCGGGAGTTTTCCCATACTGGGTCCCGCCCTCTTTGGGAAATCGGGTAAGGTGTTAGAATGGCATTATCAGGTTGACGGACCCTGGGGGCGCCCCGTGGCGCGTCAGGTGCATGCACCGGCCACGGCCGGGAAGGAGTGAGACCATGAAGGTGCAGATTGCCGTAGTGCAGATGGTGTCCTCGGACGTGGTGGCGGATAACCTCGCCCGCGCCGGATCCCTGCTGGGGCAGGCGGCTGCGGGAGGCGCGGAGCTGGTGCTCCTGCCCGAAAATTTTGCCCAGATGGGGCGCGATGAAAAAGCCAAACTGGCCATCATGGAGAGGGATGGGGATGGCCCGATCCAGTCCTGGCTGGCGGCACAGGCACAGCGCCTGGGCTTATGGCTGGTCGGGGGCAGTATGCCTCTGGCCGCCGCTGACGGACGCTGTTATTCCGCCTGTCTGGTTTTCGACCCGACCGGCCAGCGCCAGGCACGTTATGACAAGATGCACCTCTTTGACGTCGATCTGGCGGGCGGCGAAAGTTACCGGGAGTCCCGTACCATTGCCCCCGGCAGCAGTCCGGTGGCCGTGGCCACGCCCTGGGGGCGGCTGGGCCTTTCCATTTGCTACGACCTGCGTTTCCCGGAGTTGTACCGCAGCTACGCTGGAGCCGAACTGCTCGTCGTCCCCAGCGCCTTTACCATGCAGACGGGTGCCGCGCACTGGGAGTGTCTGCTGCGGACCCGCGCCATCGAGAACCAGGCGTATGTGCTTGCCGCCGATCAGGGTGGTTTGCACGAGAACGGTCGCCAGACCTTTGGCGGCAGTATGATTATCGATCCCTGGGGTCAGGTGCTGGCTCGTCTGGATCAGGGCGAGGGGGTCGCGCTGGCCCAGGCGGACGGAGAATTTTTGCAGCGCTGCCGCAGTAATTTGCCCGCCCTGAGGCACGCCCGTCCGGCATTTACGACGCCTGATGGGTAATGCCCGTGTAACCCTGTTGCAACGGTGACGGGATCCACCGCAGCGCCGTGCCCCCGTTTTGCCCTTGGCAAACAGGCCAGCTTGCCAATTTGAGCGTCTTCAAACTCCATCCGCTGCAAAGACCACGTATGGCTGGGCGGGCTTTATACCTGTCTGGGGAGCACCCATGCTATCCTCCCGGGCTTTACGGGCGGTGGCGATTGCCCGAGGATGGGTAAAATTTGCGGTGAGCAGGAGTTGGCAGATGAGGAGCGTATGAATGCTGAACAGGACTTCTTTGGAGATGGTGCATGAAGCAGTTTAACGGCGCATTCTTTCGTGACCTGTGGAGGATGGTCAAACCTTACTGGTGGCACTCCGAGGAGCGCTGGGTGGCGCGCGGGGTCTTTGCCTTCATCATTCTCCTCAATCTATTCATGGTGTTTATTTCTTATCGCATCACGGAGTGGTACGCGGTGTTCTGGAACGCCCTGCAGCGCTTTGCAGTGAACGCCGCCTGGCACCAGATGCTGATCTTTCTGGGGCTGGCCACTCTCTATATCATCGCCGCGGTCTCCCAGACCTTTTTTACCCAGATGCTGGAAATTCGCTGGCGACGCTGGCTGACGCGGCATTATCTGGATTCCTGGCTCGCCAAAAGTACCTTTTACCATATGCAGGTGCTGGGCGATGGTACCGATAACCCGGATCAGCGTATCAGCGAGGATCTGGCCAGTTTCACCGGGCAGACACTCAACATCGTGATAGGCCTACTCAGTTCTGCCACGACCCTCGCTGCCTTTGTCTTCATGCTTTGGAATTTGTCGGCCATGATCACCATTCCCTGGCAGGGGAGTGTCTATACCATCCCCGGCTATCTGGTCTGGGCGGCACTCATTTATTCGGTGCTCGGCACCATCCTCACCGCCCTCATCGGACGGCCGCTGATCAGTCTGAACTTCAACCAGGAGCGCTATCAGGCGGATTTCCGTTTTAGTATGATGCGCCTGCGGGAGAATAGTGAAAGCATCGCCCTGTATGGCGGGGAAACGGAGGAGCGTCACCACTTTCTGCAACGGTTCGCCAACGTCTATGCCAACTACTGGCGGATTATCTGGCGGTCCATGCGTCTCAACTGGTGGGTGTCCGGTTATGGTCAGGTGGCGATCATTTTCCCGATTTTGGTGAGCCTGCCCGCCTATTTCGTCAATAAAGCCATCGGCATCGGTGGCTTGCAGCAGATTGCCTCGGCTTTTGCCCAGGTGCAGGGTGCGCTGTCTTTCATAGTCAGCAGTTATGGCGGCCTCGCCAATTGGCACGCGGTCGTCGATCGTCTGCGCTTTTTTGAACAGTCGATGGACGAGGTGCGGGTCATCCGGGAGACCCATTACCAGATCGAGCGCAAGGATGGTCCGCGGCTCATTGTGCAGGCCCTCAACGTGCGCCTGCCCGATGGCCGGGAATTGATTCATCATCTGGATCTGGATGTGCGCCGCGGTGAGCGGCTGCTGATCATGGGCCCGTCGGGCGGAGGCAAAAGCACACTGGTACGCGCTTTGGCCGGTATCTGGCCGTTTGGTGAGGGGGAGGTGGAACTGCCCCGGAGCGACCGCCCGCTCTTCCTGCCGCAGAAGCCGTATCTGCCCCTGGGTACCTTGCGCGATGTGCTGGTCTATCCCTTCGGGGTGCCCGGCGTCGGAGACGCCCGCCTGCAGCAGGTGCTCCATCTGGTCGGCATGGAGGCGTTGGCCGACAAACTGGATGACGCCCGTTTGTGGTCTCATGTATTATCTTTGGGGGAGCAGCAGCGTCTGGCCTTTGCCCGTATTCTATTGCAAAAGCCGCAGTGGGTGTTTTTGGACGAGGCCAGTTCGGCACTCGATGAGCCTGCCGAGGACGCGCTCTACCGCATGCTTGTCGAGGAATTGCCGGAAACCGCCATCATCAGTGTCGGTCACCGCTCCAGCCTGTTGCGGCATCACGAGCATTGCCTGCATCTGCTGGGTGACGGATCCTGGCGTCTGGAAGCCGTCATCCATCCCGTTCCCGGGGGGCAGCAGCCGGCACTGGCCTGACGATTCGAAAGGAGACCCAACATGGCTATGACCGCCAAAGAATTACCCATCGGGAGCAAGCTGCCCGAATTCTGTCTGCCCGTCGGTGGCCAGGCGGGGCAGTGGTGCAGTGTGCAGGCGCAGGGCAAGCCCCTGCTGGTACTTTTTATCTGTAATCACTGTCCCTATGTGATCCACATCAGTAAACGCCTGGGTGAGCTGACGCGACAATGGCAGCAGCAGGGTGTGCAGGTGGTGGGTATCAACAGTAACGATGCCCGAACCTATCCGGAAGATGCGCCGGAAAAAATGCCCGTCGAAGCCCTGCGCGCAGGGTATCATTTCCCCTATTTATTTGATGCAGAACAAGGGATTGCCAAGGCTTTTAATGCTGTGTGCACGCCGGACTTTTTTCTTTTTGATGCTGCGGGCGGGCTGTTCTACCACGGTCAGTTCGATGCGAGTCGTCCCAGGAATGATCTGCCGGTGACCGGTGAAGACCTGTCTGCAGCCGTGGCTGCAGTGCAGGCAGGTGCCCAGCCCCCAGCCAAAGTGCTGCCCAGCATGGGCTGCAGTATCAAATGGCGGCCGGGCAATGAGCCGGAAGGCTGGGTATGAGTTGGACACAGGCCTCGCGCTAATCAGTGAAGAATGGTCTGTAGCAAGCTGCCGGGCGTTTCCTGCCGCTTTGCGGCAAAGTGGTTAAGCTTGTGGCTTTGGCGCTGCCGACGTAAACGCAGCAGGCGCTTTTGCAGTTCGCGTTTGATGCGCTGCCGTTCGTGGCCGGCCATAAAGGATGTGTAACTCGGGAAGCTGCGTACCCGGCGTAAGGCGGCCAGAAGATTGGCGGTGCTGTCCATGTCTGTCTCCATTGCGTTCCGGTGATGAATACCAATGGAGTAAGCAATAGCCGTGCCACAAAAATGATCTAGTAAAAACAAGGTGGCGGTGTTTTTGCGCGGGTCCATGGAATAAAAATCTGTCTCGTTTGGGCGACAATACCCCGTCGTGGACGTATCAGGGCGCAGGTATGCTCTCTGGCAGCGTTGTTTTTGCTGCCCTAATCCTTGTTGCAAAAAGTCTCCATGGTGGTTTGCCGCTGCTCTGGATCAGTGGCGTCGGAAAGCGTCGAGGACCAGTATCACGGCACCGATGGAGATGGCGCTGTCGGCGATGTTGAAGTAGGGCCAGTAGAGGCTGCCCCAGTGGGCTCCAACAAAATCGATCACATAGCCGAGGCGGATCCGGTCGATCAGGTTGCCGACCGCACCGCCGAGAATCAGGGCAAGGGATATGGCGGTCCAGGTGGCGCCGGGCTTGAGCCGACGCAGGATGGCGACGATGACCACCACCACCAGCAGGGCGACGCCGATGAGCAGCCAGCGTTGCCAACCGCCAGCCCCCGCCAGAAAGCTGAAAGCGGCACCGGTGTTGTGGACGAGACGAAAATTGAGCAGCCCCGGAATGATGACAAGGCCCTGCCCCACCCGCCAGATGTGGCTCAGCCAGAGTTTGACGCCCTGATCCAGCAGGATGACCCCGAACGATAACCATAAATAGCGCAGCATCAGCAGAACTCCCGTGTTTCTCCGGGTAAGGCGAGATTCTCCACACAGCGGTCGCAAATGTCCGGATGTGCTGGATGGAGACCGATGTTTGGGCGGCGGTGCCAGCAGCGTGCGCACTTCTGGCCATCGCTGGGCCGGACCTGTATGGCGATGCCCGGAAGCGCATCGTCGCAACCCTCCTGGCGCTCTTCGTAGGGGCGCAGGGCACACGCGGAGCTCAGCAGGAAAAAGCGCAGTTCCTCACCGAGTGGCGCAAGAAACTCATGCCATTCGCTGTTGGCGTAGAGGGCGATTTCTGCATCCAGGCCCGAGCCAATCTTTTTTCCCTGACGCAGGGGTTCCAGTGCGGCGTTGACGGCGTCCCGCAACTGACCGAGCCGTTCCCAGCGTCCCATCAGGACTTCACTGTCGGCAGGCAGGGGTATTTCCGGATATTGCGCAAAAAACACGCTGGAGAACGGGCGATTGCCCATCCCGTCCCAGATTTCTTCGGCGGTGAAGCTCAGGATGGGGGCCATCCATACCACCATGGCTTCGAGCATCTGCCAGAGCACCGTCTGCGCCGAACGCCGTGCCCGCGAGGCTGCGGGGGTGGTGTAGAGGCGATCTTTCAGCACATCCAGATAGAGTCCACCCAACTCCACCGAGCAAAAGTGGTGCAGGCGCTGCTGGACGCGGAGGAATTGATATTCGCTGTAGGCAGCACGAATTTCTTCCTGTAGGAGCGCGGTACGGGCCAGCATCCAGCGGTCCATTTCCAGCAGATCTGCCGTGGACAAGGCGTCGGTGTCCGGATTGAAGTCATGGGTGTTGCCCAGCATATAGCGGGCCGTATTACGGATGCGCCGGTAGCTGTCGCCCAGTTGCTGGAGGATGGTGTCGGAGATGGGGATCTCGCTGCGGTAGTCCTCCGATGCCACCCAGAGCCGCAGAATATCCGCGCCGTAACGGTCGATGATTGTCTGTGGGGCGATGACGTTGCCCACGGACTTGCTCATCTTCCGACCTTCGCCATCGACGGTGAAGCCGTGGGTCAGCACCGCCCGGTAGGGCGCCCTTCCTCGGCTGGCGACGGACTCCAGCAGGGAAGACTGGAACCAGCCGCGATGCTGATCGGAGCCTTCCAGATAAAGGTCGGCCGGGCTGTGCAACTCAGACCTCTGCTCCAGTACAAAGGCGTGGGTGCAGCCGGAGTCGAACCAAACGTCGAGAATGTCCGTGACCTTGTGAAAGTGATCGTGGCCGCATCCGCTGCAGTGCGCATCCGCAGGCAGAAAATCGCCGTCCGGGTGGTTGAACCAGGCATCGACCCCACCCGTTTCCACCGCACGGGCGATACGTTCGAAGGTGTCGGCATCGCGCAGGGGCTCGCCGCACCGGGTACAGGAGAAGATCGCGACGGGCACGCCCCAGGCCCTTTGCCGGGAGATGCACCAGTCCGGGCGCTGGTTGACCATGCCGGTGATGCGGTCTTTGCCCCAATCGGGAATCCACCGGGTAGCGTCGATGGCGTCGATGGCCTTCTCACGCAGGTCATTGGCGCTCATGCTGATAAACCACTGGGGGGTAGCGCGGAAGAGTAGCGGTGTCTTATGGCGCCAGCAATGGGGGTAACTATGGCGGATCTTCTCGAAATGGAGCAGGGCATTACGCCCGCGCAGAAGTTCAGGGATCCGCTCATTGGCCTCCTGTACGGTGATGCCTCCCAGCCCCAGCGGCAGTTCGTCCTGAAAACGACCGTTGCCGAGCACGGGACTGTCCACCGGCAGGTGATAACGCCGGGACGCTTCATAATCGTCCGCGCCGTGGGCCGGGGCAGTATGTACGCAGCCGGTGCCTGCCTCCAGGGTCACATGTCGACCAAGGATGACCGGTACTTCGTAGTCCAGGAAGGGGTGTTTGAGGCGGAGGCCCTCCAGCGCCACACCGGCGAACTCGGCCAGCACCTCCGCTTCCGGGTGACCATAGCGGGCGAGGGCGCTTTCTGCCAGATCTGCGGCGAGGATCAGATGCCGGTTGCCGGAACGCAGCAATACGTAAGTATATTCCGGGTGCAGGGCTACCGCCTGATTAGCGGGCAGAGTCCACGGCGTGGTCGTCCAGATCACCACGCTGGCCTCTATAGGTTCAGCGAGGCCAAGGCGTTGGCTCAGATCGGAAGCGTCGGCGACGACGAAGGCGACGTCAATGGAAGGATCGCTGCGATCCTGATATTCCACTTCCGCCTCCGCCAGAGCACTGCCGCAGTCCACACACCAGTGTACCGGCTTGGCACCGCGTACCACTTGGCCGTTCACGGTCAGGCGACCGAGCTCCCGCAGGATATTGGCCTCAGCCTGGAAGTGCATGGTCAGGTAGGGGTTTCCCCAATCTCCGATGATGCCAAGGCGCTCAAAATCCTGCCGTTGCCCGACAATCTGGCCTTCGGCATAAGCACGGCAGGCATTGCGGAAGGCCTGGGCACTGACTTTTTCGCCGGGACGCCCCAGTTCCTTTTCCACCTGGATTTCGATGGGCAGCCCGTGGCAGTCCCAGCCCGGCACATATGGCACCCGGAAGCCTTCACTCAGCTTGCTTTTGTTGATGATATCCTTGAGCACCTTGTTGACCGCATGACCAATATGAATCTTGCCGTTGGCGTAGGGCGGGCCATCATGCAGGATGAACGCGGGGCTTGCGGCACGCGCCTTCTGCAGCGCCCCGTATAGATCATGCTCCTGCCAGCGGGTCAGCGTCGCGGGTTCACGCTCCGGCAGTTTTCCCTGCATGGGGAAACCAGTTTTAGGAAGGTTGAGGGTCTGCTTATAGTCCATGATTATTCAAAGTCCTGGAGATGTTCGGCGAAAAAGTTCCGGGTGTTCACGACGTCGTTGTCGATGGCGGCCTTGAGGGTATCGAGATCCACATATTTCTCTTCGTCCCGCAGCTTGTGGTGCAGCTCTACGGAAACCTGCTGTCCATAGAGGTCGGGGTTGTTCGCATCCAGACAGTGGGCCTCCAGTACCATCTGTTTGCCGCCGACGGTGGGGCGCAGACCGATACTGACAGCGGCGATCCAGTTTCCTTTCGGACTCAACAGGCGTCCGGCAAAGATACCTTTGACCGGCACCGGGCGACGATTCAGAGGGATATTGGCGGTCGGGAAGCCCAGTTCCCGACCCAGATGGTCGCCATGCACGACCCGCCCGCAAAGGGCATAGGTGCGTCCCAGCCAGGACGCCGCATGGGTCAGGTCGCCGCTCTGCAGAAAGGCGCGGATGCCGGTGCTGCTGACCCGCTGGCCGTCGAGCAGAAAGGGGGGCTGCTCTTTCACCAAAAACCCATACTGTTGCCCGAAGCGGCTGAGCATGTCCAGGTCACCTCGCCGTCCCGCCCCGAAGCGGAAGTCATGGCCGACGCTCAGCAGCCCGCAGCGCAGTTGCTTGACTAGTATCTGAGCAATGAAATCCTCGGCAGGCAGGTTGGCAAGTGCCTGATTGAAGGGCAGGCAAGTGATGCTCTGTACCCCATTGTGGCGGAGTGCCACCACCTTCTCGCGCAAACTGCTCAGTCGTGGCGGCGCGTCCGCACCCCGGAAAAACTCTCGGGGAAGGGGCTCGAAGGTGAGCACAGCAGTGGGCAGGCCGCTATCCTGCATGGTCTTCAGCAGCGCCTGATGGCCGCGATGCACCCCATCGAAATTGCCGATGCTGACCGCCTGAGGCAGGTCAGCGGCGCGGTTGCTGTGGTGGTGGAGGAAGGAATGCATGCGCTTCGGTGTGTCCGGGTTTGCTGAAAAATGCGGTCATCTTAGCCTAAAAATGTGGATTTCCCTAGGTTGGGGGCAGCGCCCGTGCATTCTTCCTCATCATTCCTCAGCTTCGCCGGCCGTCGCCCAACCGGGCGGATGTTCCCGCAATATGTCCAGCAGGGGGCGGCGCTGGCCAAATCCCTGGTCGTGACCATGATAAAAGCCCAGGGCGGTTTCGGGGTACCTCCAGCACACATACCCATCGCCGGTGTCGAAGTCGATCAGCCAAAGGCCGGAAACGACCACGCCCAGTCTTTCCATCTTGTTGATCCATCGCTGAACGATCGCTTCGTAGTCGCCCTCGTAGCGGGTCAGCGCCGCGCCGTTCTCCACGTTGGCGCGCATGGCATCGAGTACCGGCGCCAACTCATCGTACGCCTGGGCGGTAATGACACGGACCAAGGGGAAAACGGCCTCTGCCTCGCGCAGGGAAAATACTTTCACCTGGCCAGGTCGCTGAATGGCAAAGACTGTATCCCCATGTCCATGTGGTCCATCTGAATCAGACATGCAAAGACCTCCGTCCGTATAAGTCGCGCAGTTCCCCGATGCCGAGCCACCATCCACCCGTAAGGTATAAAACGGCAGCGAGAATCACCAGGCCGAGTACCCGTAACAGCCGTTCCCAGAGTGGCAGCGACAGCCAGAGGGGCGTATCTCCCCGCAGATACAGCAGGACGATCCCCATGAGCAAGGCTAACCCTCCGGTTTTCAGCAGGAAGACTGCCCAGCCCGGCTGCGCCTGATAAATCCCGTCGTGCCGCAGGCGACGCCAGAGCATCAAGGCGTTGACCAAGGCCGCCGTACTGGTTGCCAGAGCCAGACCCAGTTGCTGCAACGGCCAGGCCAGGATAAGACTGATACCCATGTTGACGACGACACTGATCATGGCGAAACGCACCGGTGTGCGCGTATTCTGATGAGCATAGAAGGCTGGTGCGAGTACCCGTGCCGCAATGATCGGCAGGATACCGAGGCCATAACCTATCAGGCTCAAGGCGCTTTGCCGCGCATCTTCCGCCGTGTAGGCCCCATAACGAAACAGACTGATCAGCAAGGGCTGCGCCAAAATGAGCAAGCCGACGGTAGCGGGCAGTCCGATGAGCCAAGTGAGACGCAGGGCCCAGTCCAGCGTTTGCGGGAATCGCGGCGAACGCTCTGCCGCCTGGCGGGAGAGCAGCGGCAGCACGACTGTCCCCAAGGCCACCCCGAAGACGCCCAAGGGAAACTCCACCAGGCGATCGGAGTAATATAGATAGGACACTACATTGGCCCCTACCAGGGAGGCGAGGATGGTGTTCAGAAACAGGTTGATCTGCGCTACCGATGCGCCGAAGGCCGCAGGCCCCATCAACCGCAGTAGCTGGCGCACGCCGGGATCGCGGCGCCGCAGGCGCGGCCAGTGCAGGTATCCGACCCGCCTGAGCGCGGGCAGTTGAAAAAGCAACTGCGCCACCCCTCCGATAAGTACACCCCAGGCCACCGCTATGGCGGGTTGTTGCAGGTGCGGCGCCCAGAATACGGCTGCGGCGATGATGCTGAGGTTCAGGAATACCGGCGTAAAGGCGGGTACCGTAAAATGTCCATAGGTGTTGAGTACACCGCCGGCCAGCGCGACCAGCGAAATAAAGAAAAGGTAGGGAAAAGTGATGCGCAGCAGTTCTACGGTGAGGTGAAACTTGTCCGGATTGTCTGCGAAACCGGGGGCGATGGCATAGACAATGGCGCTGGCCCCCAGCATCCCGACGATGGTAACGATCGCCAGGGCAAGGGTCAGCCACCCGGCCACATCGGCGACAAACGCCCGGGTCTCGCTGGCTGGGCGTGTAGCCCGATATTCCCCGAGCACCGGGATGAAAGACTGGGAGAATGCCCCTTCACCGAACAGGCGCCGGAACAGGTTGGGAACGCGGAATGCCACGAAAAACGCGTCCGCCATCTCCCCTGCGCCAAAGAGTCGCGCCAGAATCACGTCGCGGGCAAAGCCCAACAGGCGTGATACCATAGTGTTGCCGCCGACCTTGAGCACGCTGCGCAGGGGATGGTGGCCGCTCATGAGGGCGGGAGATATGGGGGATTGGGCGTCATCGCTGGATGATGGCATGTGGGCGGGAGGACGCCAAGAGCGTCGCCCTGACCACACACAGCGGACAGCGATGGGGTCATCAGGTCTGAGTGCTTATGGAGCATGGGCTTCCCGGGCGCGTAACGACCTGGGGAACCACTCACGACGGACATTTGCCGGAATGTGCTGCCGCGCCCTGTGCCGGCATGGCGCGGTGACTTTGAAACCCGGCAGGCGCCGACGCCGGCTGACAGATCGTCGGCCATTACGTCGGTGCGATGTCCCCGCCCGTCATCTTCTAGCACCTGCTCCGGATGTGTCCGTAGGTGTTAAGGCCGATGCGCTTGCGCTTCCTGCTTTGAGTGCCGGATCAGTAACGGCGCGGGAGCCGATACGATGGCCTTATCACTCCGACGGAGAGATGCTTCCACCGGGCAGGCGGGACGACGATGATGGCGCGCATACAACCGTTCCCAATCGCGGCGGGTCTCAGCGGGTTTGGCGCAGGCCAGCGCCAGCATGCCAAAGCCATCGTCATCCCAGCCGCAGTCGCTCAGCACATCCTCGGGCCAGCGTTGCATGTATGCGTCGCGCATGATCCTTCTGCCCAGTTCGGCAAGATCCTCCGGCACTCCCTGAGCCACGGCCCGCGCTTTCCATTCATCCCATTCAAACAGCATCTCTTCAGAATCTGTCATGTGGCACGCTCCTGTAGTTACGACGATACCCTGGCCCGCAAACCCGATGCGTCGACCACTCAGGTCAGGCGCCCCGGCTTTTTCAATACAGCTGTTTAGGTGTAGTTCGGGATCCCGGCTGCGTCAAGGTGACTTGCGCGCGTTTTGTACATGGCAAGTCGGCGAGGATGTCGCCGGACGGGCGGCCGTATGCTAACTTAACCGATGGAAGCCCGCTTTCCGCGGGATTGTGCTGGAGAGCCGTCAAAATGATACGCAGTATGACCGGGTTCGCCCGTTGTGAAAGTCGTGGGGCTTGGGGCACGCTGGCATGGGAGCTGCGTACTGTAAATCACCGTTTTCTGGACGTGGGTTTGCGCCTTCCCGAAGGCTTGGGCGCCCTTGAAGCCGCGGTGCGGACCCGCCTGCAAAAAACGCTGGTGCGCGGTCGGGTGGATGCCTGGTTACGTTTTCAGCCTGCCGCCGGTGGGTCATTATGCCTAAACACCGCACTAGCGACGGAGTTGCGCGGACTTTACGGGGAATTGGCGGATATATGGGAATTTGAAGAAACCACCTTCAACCCTTGGGATGTACTGCGCTGGCCAGGCATGGTGCAGGCCTCCGGCATCGATACGGAGGCGTTGGAGGCGGAAGTACTCGCGCTGCTGGACACCGCACTGACCGGATTGCAGGAGGCACGCGAGCGGGAAGGCGCCGCCCTGACACAACTGCTGCTCAGTCGCGTGGATGCAATTGCGGGGCAGACTGCGGCGCTGCGTGATCACCTGCCGCACCTGGAAAAGGCGTTGCGCGAACGTTTGCAGGCCCGCTTGCGCGATTCGGCGCAGCAGGTGGATGCGGGGCGCTGGGAGCAGGAGTTGCTCTTCTATTTGCAACGTCAGGATGTGGCCGAGGAGCTGGACCGTCTGGATACCCATCTGGCGGAATTGCGGCGTGTTTTACAGCGGCGGGAAGCGGCGGGACGACGCCTCGATTTCCTCATGCAGGAGCTCAATCGCGAGGCCAACACCCTCGCTTCCAAGGCCGGAGACAGCCAGGTGACTTTTGCCTCGGTAGAGCTGAAAGTGCTCATCGAACAGATGCGGGAGCAGGTGCAGAATGTGGAGTGAAAGTCAATGACGGGTGGAGCAGAACGCGGTATCCTGTGGATTATTTCGGCACCCAGCGGGGCGGGAAAGACCAGTCTGGCCCGGGCGCTGGTAGCGGCGACTCCGCAATTGCGCACCTCCGTCTCTTACACCACACGGCCCCCGCGACCGGGCGAGGCAGAGGGAACGGACTATCACTTCGTTCCGATGGAGACGTTCACGGCCATGGCGGAGCGGGGCGAGTTTCTGGAGTATGCCAGGGTGCATGGCAATGGTTATGGCACTAGTGAACCTTGGGTTAAAAGTCAGTTGTTCGCCGGGACCGACTGTCTGTTGGAGATCGACTGGCAAGGTGCGCGGCAGGTGCGGGAAAGACTGCCGGGGCAGGCGGTCAGTATTTTTATCCTGCCGCCGTCTGTCGCCGCTTTGGCGGAACGTCTGCGTGGCCGTGGCCAGGATTCAGAGACGGTCATTGCGCGCAGGCTGGCGGCAGCACGTGAAGAGCTGTTGCATTATGACGAGTTTGATTATCTGGTGGTGAATGATCACTTCCAGGATGCTCTAGCCGACTTGCAGAGCATTGTCCATGCCGAACATCTGCGGCTGGGTTATCAGCAGCATGCCCAGCATCAACGATTAAAGAATCTCCTCGGTATTAGCAGTTAAATTGATAAAAAGGTGAATAGACGATGGCACGAGTAACAGTAGAAGATTGTCTGGATCATGTGGATAATCGTTTTGAGTTAACGTTGGTAGCGGCGCGACGGGCGCGGCAATTGGCCTCCGGCGCTGTGCCGGAAGTGGAGCCGGGACGTGACAAAAATACGGTCATAGCTCTGCGCGAAGTGGCTGCCGGCAAGGTGAGCAGGGCGATTCTGGACGAGCAGATGCCGCCACCGTTACCCAACTTCCCGGGTGCGGCGAACCGCGAAGCGGCTGGAGCTGAGGATGCCGCTGGCGACTGAAAGCGAGCCAGGCCCAATGGTGCCGGCCCTGCCTCTGACTACAGGGGTGGGCGATGTGCTGCGCCTGCCGCCGGTCTTTCCGTCTCTGGAGGACCCCTGCGCGCCGCTGCGGGCGTTGCTTCAGCAATACATGACGCCAGAAGAGGTGGCGCGCGCACGTGATGCCTACGAATTGGCCGCTAACGCACATGGCGCACAAACCCGGCGCAGTGGTGAGCCCTATATTCATCATCCCGTGGCAGTCGCCTGCATCCTCGCCGAGCTGCAACTGGATATTTTCACTATTCAGGCTGCCCTGCTTCATGACGTGATCGAAGATTGCAATATCAGCAAGGAAAACATCATCGAGCGCTTCGGGCAGGAAGTGGCCGAGATGGTGGATGGGGTCAGTAAGCTGGGGCAGGTACGTTTTGAAACCCGTGAAGAGGCACAGGCAGAGAATTTTCGCAAAATGTTTCTGGCCATGTCCCGGGATATCCGGGTCGTGCTGATCAAGCTGGCGGATCGCTTGCATAACATGCGCACCATGGGTGTGATGATGCCGGAGAAGCGGCGGCGTATTTCCCGGGAAACCCTCGATATCTACGCGCCTATTGCGCAACGCCTGGGTATTCATGCCATTCGCATCGAGCTGGAGGAGTTGGCCTTCTCCCATCTTTACCCCAAGCGTTGGCACACGCTCAATGAGGCCGTAAAGGCGGCGCGTGGTAACCGTAAGGAAGCCGTGCAGAAAATTGAGCATGCGCTGGAGGACCGCCTCCTGCAGGAGGGCTTCGCCGCCCAGGTCAGTGGCCGTGAGAAACACGTCTACAGTATCTACAGAAAAATGCAGAAGAAGGGTATGCCCTTCGGTGATATCCACGACCTGCATGCCTTCCGGATTATTGTTGCTGATGTGGATACCTGCTATCGCGTTCTGGGTCTGGTTCACAGTCTGTATCGACCGATTCCCGGACGTTTCAAAGACTACATCGCCATCCCGAAATCCAACGGATATCAGTCTCTGCACACCGTGCTGCTGGGCCCTTTCGGGCATCCGGTAGAGGTGCAGATCCGCACCGAGGATATGCACCGGGTTGCCGAGGCGGGGGTGGCGGCACACTGGCTGTACAAGACGGGCTCAAGTAACGTGCATGCCGAAATACAGGCGCGCGCTTGGTTGCAGCGCTTGCTGGAACTGCAGATACAGGGGGGAGATTCCCAGGAATTTCTGGAAAGCGTCAAGCTCGACCTTTTTCCCGATGAGGTCTATGTTTTTACCCCCAAGGGCAAAATTCTCAGCTTGCCACGGGGTGCGACGGCGGTGGATTTTGCTTACGCCGTGCATACGGATATCGGTGACCAGGCCGTGGCGGCCAGGGTCAATGATATGTATGTTCCCTTGCGCAGTCCTCTGAACAACGGCGATAAAGTGGAAATCGTCACCGCGGCTTCGGCGCACCCGCAACCCGGTTGGCTGGATGTGGTGGTGACCGGCAAGGCGCGCAGCAGCGTTCGCGCTTATCTCAAGACCATTCAGCGTGGTGACGCGGAAATGCTGGGCCGCAATTTGCTGGAAAAGGCGCTGCAGAGTCTGGGTGCCAACCTCCAGCAGGTCGAAGCGACTGATTTTCAGCGGGTGCTGGTGACCTTCAACGTGCAGGATGAGAGCCAACTGCTGGCAGCCATTGGCATGGGTGAGGTTTTTCCGCTGGTCGTAGCGCACAAGCTGCTGCCCGAGGAGGGTGATCGCGGGCGGCTGGCGCAGACTGCCCGCCGTCTCGGCCATGCCGTCAGCCAGCTCCTGCCAAGTCGCCTCAGTCGCGAGGAGGCCACGAAAAAGCCCTTGCTGATTCGGGGGACGGAAGGTATGCCAGTGACCCTGGCTCGCTGTTGTCGGCCCATCCCTGGCGACCCTATTTTGGGTTTCATCAGCGTCGGCAAGGGTGTGGTCGTACATACCCATGATTGTCACAATATCCGCGAGTGGCGCAAACGCCGTGACCGCTGGGTGGACGTGCAGTGGGATCCCGCAGCCCAAGGCGAATTCCCGGTAGCGATCCGGGTGGTTGCGGAGAGCGCCCGCGGCGTACTGGCGCGCATTGCCACCCTGATTTCCGATGAGGATTCCAACATCGATCATGTGGATATCGAGCCGCAGGATGGACTCTACACAGGCATCACCTTTACCATAGAGGCACATGACCGCGACCACCTGGCCAGAATCATGCGGAGTTTGCGTAGTTTGCCCATGGTGTCGCGGGTACAGCGGGTCAAAGGCTAACAGGGAGTTCAATCCATGCCGGTACCAGTAGAAAGCAGTTCCGCACCCCAGGCGATCGGGGCCTACAGCCAGGGTATGGTGCATGGCGGCCTGCTCTACCTCTCTGGTCAGATTCCCCTGGATCCCCGCACCGGGCAGATGGTGGAGGGCGACATCGCCCTGCAGATCCGGCGGGTGCTGGATAACCTGCAGGCGGTCTGCAATGCTGCGGGCGGACGTTTGCAGGATGCCATCAAGCTTCAGGTCTACCTCACGGATCTCGGCCATTTCGCGCAGGTAAATCAGGCCATGGAGGCAGAGTTTTCGATTCCCTATCCGGCACGGGCGGTGGTGCAGGTGGCGGCTCTGCCGCGTGGGGCGCAGGTGGAGATAGATGGCATCGTCGCCCTGGGCGAGGCTGGCTGAAATGGAACGCTCAGAAATGCTCGCCCAGCCTATGCGCGTACTGCTGCAGGCGCATCCGGTTTTGGTTTCGCTGCTGGAGGAGCGCGGTATTCATTGCGGCGAGTGTTTTATTGCCGAGCGGGAAACACTGGCGGGGGTAGCCACCATGCACCATGTCGACCTCGACGAGCTTCTCGCAGAATGGGCACGTCGCGAGGCCCTGCCGCGCACGGAATAGCATGGCGGGAGCCAAGGCGGGACTGTATCTGCAAAGTTCCGTCTCGGCGTTACGGGGGGTCGGTCCGGCGCTGGTTCCGCGTCTGCAGCACATGGACCTGTGGCGGGTACAGGATTTCCTGTTCCATCTGCCCAGCCGTTATCAGGACCGCCGCCACATTGCGGCCATGGCGACGCTTCAGCCCGGCCAGGAGCGTGCGATAGTGGGCGAGATCGTCCGTGTCGACCACCAGCGCGGAGGGCGTGAACAATGGCTGGTGACTGTGAGCGATGGCAGCGGGCGGCTGCAGATCCGGCTCTTTCACATGGCAGTGGCGTTGCGTGCGCAATGGCAGGTCGGGCGGCGGCTCTGGTGTTTCGGAGAGCTGCGCGGTGGTTTTCACGGCCTCGAAATGATCCACCCCGAATGGCAGATGGCGGATGTCCCGCAGTTTCAGGCTCCGCGTCACCTCACCCCCTTTTATCCCAGCAGTGAGGGCATCACTCAGACCCAGTGGCGACGCTGGATAGCGCAGGCGCTGACCCTCCTTGATCAGCTTCCCGACTACCTTGAAAACCGGCTGCCTCCACAATGGCCCGGTTTGCGTGAGGGGTTGCGCCTGCTGCATGAAAGTGCAGACGAGATTCCCTCCCCGCAACATCCGGCCTGGCAGCGGCTGGCGTTGGAGGAACTGCTGGCGAATCATCTGGCGGTACGCCGGATGCGGCAATCAGGGATGATGCAGAATGCCCCTTGTCTGCAGAGTAAGGGGCAGTTGTGGCAGCGTTTCCTGGCGCATTTGCCGTTTACGCCCACCAGGGGGCAGGAACGGGTGATTGCGGAGATCAATGCCGATCTGGCGCGTCACCGGCCCATGCGTCGTCTATTGCAAGGGGATGTGGGCTCCGGCAAGACCTTGGTCGCGGCGGCGGCGACGCTGACCGCGCTGGAGGCGGGATATCAGGTGGCGATGATGGCGCCGACCGAGATTCTCGCGGAGCAGCTCCATGCGCGGTTCCAGCAATGGCTGAAACCGCTGGGCCTGGAGGTGGGCTATCTGGTGGGCAGTCGTTCACCGCGTGCCCGTCGCGAGACGGCGGAAGCGCTTGCTGGTGGCAGCCTGAGGCTGGTAATCGGCACCCAGTCGCTGTTCCAGGAAGGAGTGGCGTTTGCACGTCTCGGATTGGTCATCATCGACGAGCAGCACCGCTTTGGCGTGGAGCAGCGCCGTCAGTTGCTGGAGAAGGGCGCCATGCCCCACCTGCTGGTAATGACCGCCACGCCGATTCCGCGAACCCTGGCGATGACGGTGCATGCGGATCTGGAGGTGTCGGTGATCGACGCGCTGCCGCCGGGGCGCACCCCCGTGGAAACCCTGGTGATGCCTGACAGTCGTCGGCCCGAACTGATCGGCCGGATGCAACACATGCTGGAGGCGGGGCGGCAAATCTATTGGGTTTGTCCCCTGATTGAGGAGTCGGAGATTCTCGAATTACAGGCGGCGGAGGCGAGCGTTGCGGATTTGCAGGCGGCCTTGCCGGGCGTGGCCGTCGGCCTGATACACGGGCGAATGCGCAGCGCAGAAAAGGCGGGGGTGATGGCCGCTTTCCAGTCAGGCGCGGTACGCATTCTGGTGGCGACGACGGTGATCGAGGTGGGGGTGGATGTCCCTGGCGCCAGTCTCATGATCATCGAACATGCGGAACGTCTGGGTCTGGCGCAATTGCATCAGTTGCGTGGCCGGGTAGGGCGGGGCGCGCAGCGGAGCAGTTGTATTCTGCTCTATCATCCACCCCTGAGTGGCAGGGCGCGGGAGCGTTTGCGGGTGATGCGCGAAACCTATGACGGTTTTGCCATTGCGCGCAAGGATCTGGAGTTGCGCGGGCCGGGCGAATACCTGGGTACGCGGCAGGCCGGCATCCTGCAGATGCGCGTTGCGAATATTCTGCGTGATGAAGCATTGCTGGTCATGATTCCGGCATTGGCGGATCGCCTGCTGCAGGAAGACCCCGAGGCGGTGCAGGCCATAGTGCAGCGCTGGCTGGGGAACCGGGTGGACTACGGGCAGGTTGGCTAATAAAAATCTGTCAGAAGATCATGGACCTCGCTCCAAGACTTCGGGTATATTATGAAACACTGTGAGTACGAGTGTTTGGGGAGAAGTGGGGTGATGCGCAAATTCGGGGTATGGGAATTGTCGGGGGCGGTGCTGGGTGTTCTGGGATTGGCGGGTTGCGCCACGACACCTGTGGCCACCGCGCCGGTACACTCGGTAGCTTACTATGCCGCACGGATTCCCCCTCCGGTCGTTCAGCCGGTGGCGCCCGTGGTCTCTCCGGCAAGGCCCGAGCACGTGGTCCGGTCGGTGCATATCGTCATTTCGACCATTACTCATTCCCTGAAAATCTACAAGGGCGGTACCGTACTGGCGACCTACCCGGTAGCCATCGGCTTCAATGGCGCGGCCCCCAAGCGGATGCGGGGAGATGACGTCACCCCCGTAGGGCGTTATCGCATCGGTTGGGTCAGTCGAGGTACACGCTACGGCCCCTTCATGGGTTTGACCTACCCCAACCGGGAGAACGCGGAGTGGGGACTGCGGGAGGGCATTATCAACAGGGCGCAATATCGTGCCATTGTCGATGCCATCGACGCCGGGCAAACGCCGCCGCAAAATACCGCCCTGGGCGGGGAAATAGGCATTCACGGCATGGGTCCGCAATTTTCGGACGACCCACAGAGCAAAGTATTCCCCGGGCGCTGGACGGCTGGCTGCGTGGCCTTGTCCAACTGGGATGCACAGCAGATCGCCGCGTTGGTGCGGGTGGGGACACCCGTGGAAATCGTGGGGGACGCACATAGATTCCGGGGTGGTTTTGACCGGGTCAGCACGGACTCCCGGTACAAGTCCACTGCCGCGTTCGATACCACGGCGACGCCGAGGGAAGTCGCGAAGTCCCAGGATACCGCCATGGATACCCTGGTATCAGCGCTCGCCCCGATCGCCGCACACTGATATCCCGGGTTTCAACGCTGCCAGTTGGTAGCCTGGCTGAACTCCCAAGCCTGTTCGATACAATCTCCCAAGGCGACGCCCCCCTGCCAGTTGGCACGGAAGTACAGCCCGGGGTGTCCGGCACTCAGGGTATCGATCCGCTTCATCCGGTCCAGGTGTCCGATTTCGTATTGCGGGATGGCTTTCGGCCAGACCCGGCAGCGACTGAAAACGGGATCGCCACTGATCCCCAGCAGTGGGCGGATTTCGCGTAATACCGTTGCCAGCAGGTCATCATCGTCCCGTCCGGCAAGGACATTCTGACTGCCACCGATAAAGGCCGTCAGCAGTACCTTCCCTGCCGGTGCGCGCCCGGGAAAAAGGGTGGAGGAGAAAAGCACCCCCAGCGTTTCCAGCCCCATGACCCGCGGAATCAGCATGCCGAAGCCGTTCAGTGGATGCTCTACCTGTGGGCGCTGAAAACCTATGGACAGGCTGCCTACGGCAGGATAAGGGATGGCGTCCAGTTCGAGGGCAAGCGCAGCGTCCGTTGGCGCGAGCAGTCTGGCCGCGGCACCTGCGGGCAGGGCGAGAACGAGCCGTTTGCTTTGCCAGGTCTGGTTGCGGCTGCCGACCTGCCACATGCCGCCGCTATAGGCCAACTGCTCGACCGGAGTATCGCAGCGCAGCGTATCGCCGAGTGTGCCTGCAACCCGCAAAGGGAGGACCTGCAGGCCTTCGCGAAAGGACACGAGGCGGGTTTTGGGGGTGCCGGGCAGTTTCCTCTTCCGGGCACGCAGCGCACCGCGCAGGAGCGAGCCACCATCCCGCTCCAGCGCGGCCAGGCGGGGAAGGGTGGCCTGCACCGAAAGGCGTGCAGGATTGCCGGCGAAGACGCCGGAAACAAAAGGGTCAACCAGCCAGGTGAGGGCCTCTTCTCCGAGACGCCGCCGGACGAAGTCGGCGATGCTTTCCTCGCCATCCGGCGTCCGATGCGGTGGCTGGAAGGGCTCGCCGAGGAGTCGCAGGCGACCGCGCACACTCAGTAGTCCACCGCCGAATAGCACACCCGGTCCCAATGCGACGGGTTGCCGGTGGCGATTGAGGACATAGCGGCGCCCGGCGAGCGGGTTGGCTTCGACGATGTCTCCTTCCAATTGCAGTTCGCGGAGCCATTCCGGGACGATCCGGCCTTTGAGCAGCAGCGAGTTGGGTCCCATATCCCGCAGGTAACCATCTTCCTGTCTGCTCTGCAGGTTGCCGCCGGGCGCGGCGCCAGCCTCCAGCAGCAAGGGCGACCAACCTCGTTTACGCAGGAAATACGCCGTCGCGAGACCCGAAATACCCCCGCCAATGATGATAACTTCTTCCATGGGGTTATGATTCCTTACCCAGATAATAAGGGCTCTGCACATACCAGCCGTGAAAGTGGCGGAGCAGGGCGATGAGGACGGCGGTAACCGGTAATGCAAGCAGCAGACCGCTGAAGCCGAAAAGTTCGCCGCCTGCCAGCACGGCGAAAATGACGGCGACCGGGTGCAGACCGATGCGGTCCCCCACCAGATAAGGGGTAAACACCATGCTTTCCAGTATCTGGCCGATGCCAAAGACGATCAGCACCCCAAGAATGGGCAAGAATGCGCCGGTCTGCACGTACATGGCGAGGGTAGCCATGGCTATGCCGCTCACAACGCCCAGATAGGGCACAAAACTGAGCAGTCCCGCCACTAGGCCGACGAGGACGGCGGTTTTCAGGCCGACGATACTGAGGCCGATGGCGTAACTGGCGCCGAGGGCCAGCATCACCAGGAGTTGTCCGCGCAAGAAGGCCATGAGCATGGCGTCGGCGTCATGGGCCAGACGTCGGGAAAGCGGCAGATAGTGCGGTGGGATGAGTGCGGCAATACGGGCGATGAGGCGTGGCCAGTCGCGTAGTAGATAGAAGCCCAGCACCGGCACCAGAATGATGCTGAGCACACTGCTGATCAGGCCGGGACCGGAGATCAATGCCATCTGGAGGCTGCGTCCCAGCCATCCCGCCAATTTCTGGGCATTGGCCGTGGCATAATGGGTGAGGCTCTGACTGTCGAGCGGAATGCCAATCCGCGCGGAGAGTTGCGGGATGATCCTGGTTTGCAGGAGTTCCAGATACTGGCGCAGATATTCCACGAAGAGCAAAGACTGATGGCGGATCACGGGGAGCAGGGCCATGGTGATCCCGGCCAGAACCAGAATGACGAGAACGAAAACCAGTGTGGTACCCCAGGTGCGATTGATCCGGTGTCGTTGCAGGCGGGTCACCAGCGGGTTGCCGAGATAGGCGAGAATGCCGGCAATCAGAAAGGGGCTGAGAATGGGGGAGAGACGGTAGGCCAGCCAGCCCAGCAGGATCAGGATGGCCAGCACAAAAAATCGTTGCATCGTTCGCGAGGCTCCCCGATCCGAATCTGATAATAGTCCGGCCAGAATACCCCAGTATGGTCGGGCTTCGCCATGGGTTATGGCCGTCACTTTTCCGGTGCGGGCGCCAAACCCGGATGCTGCACGGACGATTGCGCGCAGCCACTCCCGATGCTGGATTCCCCGACGAGGGCATGTCTCACTCTCCCCTGGTCAGGGCCCCTTGAAAAAACCTGTTCCCATCCAGATATATCTGGCATGCGGATATTGGCCGTATGGCGGCCGGGGGGTGTTTCGTGAAACTCGTCAGACCAGCAGCGGTGGCCGGTATGTTTTATCCTGGCGAGGCTGCCGTTTTGCGGACCGAGGTAGAGCGTTTATTGGCCAGAGCTGAACATGACGATGAAGCGGCCGCGGCCCCATGGCCCAAGGCCATTATTGTCCCCCATGCGGGCTACATCTACTCGGGAGCGGTAGCCGCTTCCGGTTACGTCCTGTTGGCCAAGGGGCGGGGGTACATCCGCCGGGTGGTGCTTCTGGGGCCGGCACATCGTCTGCCATTTCGCGGCCTTGCCCTGCCGGGTGTTCAGGCCATGCAAACGCCGCTGGGTACCGTCGCGGTGGATCAGGCGGGGGTGGAGGCACTGGCCGGGTTGCCCCAGGTCCGGGAAATGCCGGCCGCGCACGCTCAGGAACATGCCCTGGAAGTACAATTGCCTTTTATCCAGGAGGTGCTCGGTGACATCAGCGTCGTCCCGCTGGTGGTGGGAGATGCCCGTCCGGACGAAGTGGCCCAGGTTCTGGAGAAGCTCTGGGGTGGCGAGGAGACGGTCATCGTTATCAGTTCCGATCTCTCTCACTATCATCCATACGCCGAAGCCCGTGCCATAGACCACCATACGGTGGAGGAAATATTGCGCTTCGATCCCATACCCATAGACCACGAGCAGGCTTGCGGCGCCACGCCCATCAACGGCCTTCTCCCGGTCGCCCGCAAGCACCACTTGCACCCGCGTCTGGTGGGTCTGTGTAACTCGGGTGATACCGCAGGGTCGCGTGATGCGGTGGTGGGCTATGCCGCAGTCGCTTTTTACGGAGAGAGCCATGACCACGCAGGAAGATGACGAAAAGACCGGCGGGGTGCCGCCGGAAGCCGGAAAAACTCTGCTGCGTTTGGCTCGTGCCACCATTGCCGGGGCGTTGGGTTTGCCCGCTGAGTTTGCGGCTGTGCCGAACTGGGCGCAGCAGCCCGGAGCGACTTTCGTGACGCTCACTGGATCACAGGGTTTGCGGGGCTGCATCGGCAGCCTGCAAGCCCACCGGCCTATCGCTGAAGACCTGCGCGCCAATGCCCTGGCGGCAGCCTTCCAGGACCCGCGTTTTCCGCCGCTGGGTGTGTCGGAATGGTCACAGGTGCGAGTGGAAGTTTCATTACTCTCTTCGCTGCAACCCATGCATTTTGACAGTGAGGAGAGTCTGTTGGCGCAAATTGAACCCCATCGGCATGGGTTGGTTCTCACTTATGGTACGCGTCGTGGCACCTTCCTTCCCCAGGTGTGGGAACAGCTTCCCCAGCCACGGGAATTTCTGCGGGCGCTCAAACGCAAGGCTGGTTTGCCTGCAGATTTCTGGGCCGGAGAAATGGAAGTGTATTGGTATACGGTGGAAAAATGGCGTGAAGAGCAGACGCCAAAGGGGAATGGCAATGGATGAGGAGAAGCTTATAATGCATCCGGGCCGCTACTGGCACAAACTTGCCGATGGGCGCATTCAGTGTGACCTCTGTCCGCGCGACTGTCGTCTGCAGGAAGGGCAACGCGGGGCCTGTTTCGTGCGGATGCGGGAAGGCGATACCATGGTCCTCACCACCTATGGCCGCTCCTCGGGTTTTTGTATTGACCCCATCGAGAAAAAACCCCTGAATCATTTTTACCCAGGCAGCAGTGTGCTCTCCTTCGGTACTGCGGGCTGCAACCTGGCCTGCAAGTTTTGCCAGAACTGGGATATTTCCAAGTCCCGCGAGATGGACCGGCTCCAGGACCAGGCCAGCCCCGCGGGTATCGCGGCAACAGCCCGGTCGTTGGACGTCAAAAGCGTGGCCTTTACCTATAATGATCCGGTCATTTTTGCCGAATACGCCATGGATACGGCGGATGCCTGCCATGCCGTCGGCATCAAGACCGTTGCCGTTACCGCCGGTTATATCCATGCGCAGCCGCGGGCGGAGTTTTTCGCCAAAATGGATGCAACCAATGTCGACCTCAAGGCCTTTACCGACGAATTCTACTTCAAACTGACCGGAGCGCATCTAGCCCCGGTGCTCGAAACGCTGGAGTATATCGTCAAGGAGACCCAGACCTGGCTGGAAATCACCACGCTGCTTATTCCGGGCCATAATGACTCCGAGGCGGAAATCCGTGCGGCGGCGGAGTGGATGATGGGGCATCTGGGTCCCAACGTACCGCTTCATTTTTCTGCTTTCCATCCCGACTACCGGATGCCGGATGTGCCTGCCACACCGGCTGATACTCTGGTGCGGGCACGCCGCGTAGCCATGGAGACGGGTTTGCATTACGTCTATACCGGCAACGTACATGACCAGGAGGGCGATACCACTTTTTGTCCCGGATGTGGATCGGCATTGATTGTCCGCGACTGGTACCAGATATTGTCGTATCACCTGACCCCGGAGGGATATTGCCCGCACTGCGGACACCATATTGCCGGGCATTTCGAGGCCAAGCCGGGGAGTTTCGGGCGCAAACGCATTCCTTTGCGCATCGGAGTCTGAGGGCTGACTACGGGTTTGCGCCCCTGTCCAGCAAGGCGTTTATGGCTTCCAGGTCCGCCATGTTGATCTGGCCGGATGCGGCCTTGAGCTGTACCCGCGCTATTATCTGGTTATAGAACGCCACATTGTAGTCCTGCTCGGCGCGGATGTAGTCCGTGGCCGTTTGCAGCAGATCGATGATGGAGCGGGTACCCACCTCATAGCCCTTGCGCGTACCTTCCAGGGAAACCTTGGCCGAGGCGACGGTCTCCCTGGCGGCGCGTAGTTGGGCCACGCTGTCCTTCAGATTGAGGAAGGCGGTCTGGGTATTGAGCGTGACTTCGTCGCGGACATTGGCGACGTGATCAACACTGGCGATGGTCTGCGCCTGTGCCTGCTGTACGGAGGCGGAGGTGTGTCCGCCCTGATAGAAGGGTACGGAGAGGTTAAGGCTCACACCGGCCTGATTGATGGCCATACCGGGAAAAGGACTACCCAGGGAGTGTTGCGCGATACCCTGAAGATCCACCACCGGCCAGCGCGCACGGCGGTTATATTCGACCTGATCCTGCGCGGTTTGCAACTGTGCCTCCGCCTGATGCATGAGCGGCTGATCTTTGACGGCGCTCTGCACCCAACTGGTCATATCCTCGGGCTGAGGGCCCATGGCCTCATAATGCCCCAGGTTGTCGAGCACGCCGATGGGATGATGGGTGAGCCGTTGCAGGCGGCGTTGGGCAACGGCGACCCCGTTGCGGGCCTTGATAAGATCGGCTTTGGCGGCATCAAGGCGGGCTTGTGCCTCACGCACGGCAATGATATCTCCGGTGCCGATCTTCAGTGTGGCGTCCGTCTGTTTGTAAATACTCTCGAACAGCGATTTCTGTTTTTCGGCAACGTATTCCTGGGCTTGGGCCTCCAGTACGCCGAAGTAGGCCTGAGCCACCTGCAAAGCCAGTTGTTGCTCGGTATAGGTGAGGGCCGCTGCGCTGGCCTGAATTTTGGTGTCGGCCTGCCTGAGCGCCGTCCACGCCTGACCATCAAAAACGGATTGGGTAATATTGACGCTGTAGCTGTCCGACAGGTACGCGCGATTGATGGGTTCCGCACCAAAGCCGGTGATGTCGGCCGTGTTGAAGCCAACGCCAGCACCGGCACTCACATGAGGGAGCAGGGCGGAACGGGCGAGGGGCTTGTCCTGCATCTGGGTCGACAGTTCGGCGCGGGCCTGCGCCAGGACGGGGTCTGTTCGGTAAGCTTGCTGATAGGCCTCAACGAGGCTTTCCGCCCAGGCGGGCGTCGTGCCCAGAATCAATGTCACCATGAGTAGCGAAAGACGTGGGGATAGACGATCTGCGCGCATGGGAATGACCCTGTTATGACGGTAAGTCTACAAGATACTGACCGATCGGTCAGCCGTCAAGGGAGGATCCCGCAGTCATGCGCCTCGACGCAGCATCCGGGAATGGGCAAAATGGCGCTTCTCCCTTATGCTGACGCTCCCGTTTCAATGGATTTGCGCCGCTTATGCCTCACTCCGTTCTGACCCGATGTGCGGTGCCCTATCCCGAGGATGCCGCCACAGTGTTTGCGCCGCTGGCATCGATACCCTGGTCCTTCTTTCTGGATAGTAGTGCGACGGTGTCGCTGCAGGGGCGTTACAGCATGCTGGTGACTGCACCGCGCCGGCGTCTGTGGCAAGAGGCAGGGCGGCTTTGGATTGCCGATGGGGCTGGTCCCGCGCGGCGCTCGGCACTTTCGCTCTGGGAGGCGTTGCGCGAGTCTGTGACGAGGCTTCCCGATGCCGCTTCTCTGCCTGCGGAACTACCTTTTGCGGGCGGAGCTCTGGGTTATCTGGCCTATGATTTCGGGCTGGCGGGGCAGGGTATTCCGCCGCCTCCCGCACAGTCTCTTCCTGAAGCGGCCTTCGGTATTTACGATACAGCGCTGCTGATCGACCATCATGGGCGTAAGGCCTGGCTTTGTGCGCCCGAAGACCGGATGGTGCAGACACTCGCGGAGTGGCAGCGACGCCTGGCTTGCGGGACGGTATGCCCCCACGATCCGTCTTTCCAGGTGCGAGGGCCAGTACGGCCGCTTTGGAGTCGTGGCGAATATGCTGCAGCTTTTGCCCGGGTGCATGCCTATATCCAGGCGGGTGACTGCTATCAGGTGAATCTGGCTCAACCCTTTGTAGCACGGTACGCAGGCTCGCCATGGTCGCTTTACCAGCGTCTGCGAACGGTCAATCCGGCGCCTTTTTCTGCATATTTGTCCCTGCCGCAGGGCGCGGTGCTGAGTTTTTCCCCGGAACGACTGCTGCGGGTTCAAAAAGATCGTTTGCAGGTCCGGCCTATCAAAGGGACGCGCCCGCGTCTGAAGGATTGGCAGGAAGACCAACAGATGGCGCAGGCACTTTTGGCTAGCCCCAAGGATCGTGCCGAGAACGTGATGATTGTCGATCTGCTGCGTAACGATCTGGGGCGGGTGGCAGCGACCGGCTCGGTGCAGGTGCCGCAACTCTGCGCGCTCGAATCTTACGCCGAGGTTCATCATCTGGTCAGTGTGGTAGAGGCGCGGTTGGCGTCGGGGCAGGATGCCTTGAGTGCGCTGAAGGCCTGCTTTCCAGGGGGGTCCATTAGCGGGGCTCCCAAACGCCGGGCCATGGAAATCATCGCCGAACTGGAGGCCGGGGCGCGTGGCCTGTATTGCGGGAGTGTTGGTTATCTGGACCAGCGCGGCGGCCTGGACATGAATATCGCCATTCGCAGTATGACGGCTGTCCGAGGGGAATTACGCTTCTGGGCGGGAGGCGGCATCGTCGCAGATTCTGATCCGGATGCGGAGTATCAGGAGACGCTGGATAAGGTGGCTGTATTTCATCGCGAGATTGCCGCATTGGCAGGAGAGGGATGAGGGTGTTTGTCATAGTGCCCCCATCTGGCATAGAGTCGCTCCCAGCCTTGGCTGCAAAAAACGGAACATGTCCAAAGAAAACGAAAAACATCATACCCATTGGCAACTATTGTTGCAGATTGTCTTTACGGTCGGCATCTTGTTTTGGCTCTTGCACAACACCAACTGGCAGGAACTGGGTCAGCGCTTTGCGGATATGCGCCCGCTCTGGTTTGTGGCAGCCGTGTTGTCCTACGCCATGAATCTGTCGGTGTCCGCCATACGCTGGCGCATCATTCTCACGGCAATGGAGCGCTCCGCACCCATGCTCTGGCTGCTGCGGCTGAACTGGGTGGGTGCGTATTTCAATCAGATACTGCCGGGGTCTGTATCCGGTGATGTGATCCGCGCCTGGTACACCCGCCACCAGACTCACTCCATGCCGCTGGCGCTGGCCGCAGTATTCGGAGACCGCTTCATGGGTTTGGGGGCGCTGATTGCCATCGCCGCCGTCGCCTTTGTGCTGGGCGGTGCGCGGGTGGGATTGTTGCCGCAGATGGGTTGGACGATTGGGATTCTGGTCTTTGCTTACGTCCTGATTGTATTTTTGATTCTGAGCCCATTGCTCAACTTTCTGGAAAAATTTGCGGGTAAACTGGGTGAAAAGCTGCACGACATTCGTCTCGGCATGGGCGCGCTGCTGCGCCATCGCCTAGCCCTCAGCGGAACCATTGTTCTCTCCTTTGTGGTGCAATTTTTTTCGATCCTAACTTTCTGGCTGCTCGCCCGTGCCCTGGGTGAAGCCCCTGACGCCGTGGCGGTCTGGGTGGTCTGGCCAGTGATCAGCCTTTTTCTGGCCTTACCCATCTCTTTTGCGGGCTGGGGGCTGCGTGAGGGGCTGATGGTGTTTTATCTGTCTTACCTGCACATGGGGCATGAACAGGCCCTGGCGCTCTCACTTTTGCTGGGCTTTACAGTCGTGCTGACCAGCCTGCCGGGTGCGTTGCTCTGGATTGGGCTGCATCGCCACCATCAGGCTCCGCCAGATTTGAAAATACCGCCCTCCTCGCGTTAAACTGCGCGTCTTGCTGGCGTAGCTCAGTCGGTAGAGCTACTGATTTGTAATCAGAGGGTCATCGGTTCGATTCCGGTCGCCAGCACCATACAAAACAATAAGTTATAAAATATCCTAAAATAAATATTGAATATTTGCTGCATTTCTGCTGCACTAGGCATCCAATCAAAGGCCGCATGGAGCGTAAATATGGCGTCGATTCTTCCCCGTCGGGACGCCGACGGTACGATCATCGGCTGGCAAACCGTGATTCGTAAAAAGGGCTACCCGACTCAAACCAAAACCTTTCGATCCAAGCGGGAAGCGGAAGACTGGGCAAAGGTCATTGAATCCGAAATGGTCCGTGGATCCTGGCGTGATCGCAGTACGGAAAAATCGCTACTATTGGCTGCAGCATTGCAGCGTTACATCACGGAAGTCCTACCCAGAAAGGCGTCTGCACAGAGGGAACTTAGCTTTGTCCGTCAATGGCTTAAACGTTCGATCAGTCAGCATTACCTGGGGAACATCCGAGGTACCGATA
>DAIEIW010000063.1:0-2658 GCA_027351205.1 Acidithiobacillus sp. | reverse complement strand
AGCATGCGGATGCAATGTGGCCGCTTGCTTGGGCAAACGCTCCTGCAACAACAATTCGGTGGCCTGAATGCCGGGGTCCGACAAAAACCGGCGCTGCATCGGTTGATGGAGGAGCACATGGGCAAAAGCCAGGAGACTCATACCCTGATGATGCGCCATGAAATTGCGGACGACGACCTGGCTTTTGCCCGGTGGCACACGTGACGGCGTGTAGTCGATCGCCTCGTAAAAACCATAGGTACCGAGAAACCCTTGGGCAGCAAGAATCTGCAGGTTGCGGCAGGCCTCCGCCGGCATCACGGTCAGCGCTAGCGCGCTGGCATAGGGCGCAATGACCAGATCATCGCCGAGGCCGCGCAGGAAACCCAGACCGGGGACGCCGAAGGCCCGATACTGATAGACCTGATGGATGTCGGTGGCATTATAGCAGGACTCCGATATGCCCCAGGGCACGGCGCGTTGGCGACCATATTCCATCTGGCGGGATACAGCCGCTTTGCAGGTCTGGTTGAGCAGCGTGCCGGGATAATCGGGCATGATCAATTGGGGCATGAGGTACTCGAACATCGAACCGCTCCACGAAATCAAACACAGATCGCCGCCGTAACTTGTCAACAGACGGCCCAGCGAGAACCAATGTTTCTGTGGAGCTTGTCCTTGGGCGATGAGCAGAAAACTGGCGAGGCGCGCTTCTGATGCCAGCAGGTCATAACAGGATGGATCGCGGCGTCGTTCCCCGACGTCGTAGCCAATCGCCAGCAGGTCACGCGCGTGATCATAAAGAAATTCAAAGTCCATCACCGCCAACGCACGACAACGCTCCAGCAAATGATCAATGACGCTTAATCGCTCCACCGCTGCCGTCCCAAAGGCGTTTTCACCGGCCAGTTCCGCCAGTGTCGGGACATCTCCGAGGGGCCACGGCCCAGGGACGAGGTCTTTGAGATCGGCAACCAGGGCGCGGGACTGCTGATCAAACGCCTGCGCCCAGTAGGCCAATTCACCATCCACCGGGGGCTCGACGGGAAGCCCGTTCACGATATCCCCGCTGACACGTTGAATATCCGCGAGCAGCTTATGGGCATCTACGCGGGATAAGGGAGGCTCGGTGAGCGTCGCGGCATGCAGCGCGCCTTTCAGCGCGCGGATTTTCTCAGCCAGGTCTGACGCGCTGGCGTCGTGAATGCACTCTGACAGGATGTGCAACGTATCCTGCAAGCCCGCAAAGTCGTTGCTCCGCAGCACGGGATGATTTTTGAGCTCGTTCAGTCCGGCCTGGAGGGTGAGCAGGCAGCCACCGAGATTACCGCTGTCCACCGCCGAGATGTATTGCGGACTCAGTATTTGCAGGGTGCGCGTGTCGTACCAGTTGTAAAAATGGCCGTTGTGACGTTCCAGCCGTTCCATCGTGGCCACGGTGTTTTCGGTCAGTTGCAGAAGCCTACCGGCAGAAATATAGCCAAAATCATAGGCAGCAAGGTTCGCCAGCAGGGACATGCCCATGTTGGTCGGTGAAGTACGCGGAGCAATGACCGTCAAGGGATGCTCCTGGAAATTATCGGGGGGTAACCAGTGGTCCGCAGGGCCTACAAAATCATCAAAGAAACGCCAAGTGCGCCGTGCCGACATCCGCAGGAAGCGCGCCTGTGCATCACTCAGACCGGTAACGCCGGAGCGCAGGGGCCGGCTGATCCGCCATGCAATCACCGGCGACAACAGCCACAACACTAGAATGGGCATACTGAACAGCAACGCCGTGGGCGGACTGATCCCCAGATTTGTCGCTGCTAACAAGGCCATTCCGAGGAGGACCGCGAGAAGTGGAGCACCCCAGATCTCGCCAAGAAAGTCGCTGAGGGTCTGGCATGCATTGCGGCTCGCATAGGAGGGCAACTGCCAGAGTAACAAGCCACGGCGCGTGAAGGGCATTCGCAACCCTGAGCGCATGATGGCATCCAGGCTCATCACCGCGTCATAGGGCAGAAATGCGACGGTCAGAAGCGCGGATAGCAGCGGGCGACCTGCGGACCCCCTGGTCAGGGAGAGATGCGCTGCCCAATCGAGGTCTTCCGGCTTATGGAAGAGATCGATGAAGGGCGAAAGCAGGGCGGGCAGGAGGAGGATTCCGATTACCAACGTGCTCCATAACCAGGTGAACACCGGATCAAAGAGCCACCCCCCCACCAGCAGGAGTAACAGGGCTGGTGGCACCAGGCTGCGGCGGAGATTGTCAAAGATCTTCCACCGCGACAAACTGGACAGCGGATTGGCCTGGCGCGGCACCCGCATACCGGTGGCCCCTGGAGCAGCGGGTACCGACGGCAGCAGCCAGCCGGCGATCTGCCAGTCGCCGCGAATCCAGCGGTGGCGGCGGGAGGCTTCTTCGGTAAAACTCCCAGGTAATTCCTCGATCAGGACGACATCCGTCGCCAGTGCTGCACGGGCGTACCCACCCTCCAGCAAGTCGTGGCTGAGAACGAGATTTTCCGGGAAACGCCCATCGATAGCCTGGCGAAAGGCATCCACGTCGTAGATGCCTTTGCCGATGAAAGAGCCCTCACCGAAAATGTCCTGGTAGACGTCGGACACCTCGCGCGTATAGGGATCGATACCGGAGTCCCCGGCAATGAGTTTGCTGAACGGAGATTGACCGGCGCT
>DAIEIW010000046.1:0-2890 GCA_027351205.1 Acidithiobacillus sp. | reverse complement strand
GTCCACAACGAATCTGATGCCGCAGATCGACTTCCTGCAATCGGTGACGGCGACGAACACCTATCCCTACGGCCTGGAGCTGGTGCCCACGGACACCTTCACCAACGCCAACGGCAACCAGCAGCAGATGCAAACCTTCCTGAATCTGTACTAGAGACAGGGAAATGGATCTACTCACTGAAATATTTGCGACTCACCCCTTCATGGGGGAGCATCTATGTCATTTAAAAAACCAAATCCGCTGTTAAAGACCATCGGGATTAGGATGGATGAGAAGACCTGGGATAAATACCGGAGTTTTTCTGATGCTCAAAAAGAGGATATATTGACAGCGACCAGATCATTCTTAAGAGAGATGATTGCTGCGAACGATAATGCATGTTCTTCTGGTGAAGGGACGGTTCCACGCAAATAGCAGTATTCATCTATCTACGAGCATGTGGTGACTTCATCCTCTGAAGTCTTGAACGGGCGGGCCGATACCCCGCCCGTTTTTTATAATGGTCAATCCTTGTCTGCAAAACGAAGGTTTTCTGAACAGTTTCGGCAGGCCCTGTAAATCAGGCTTGCCGACTGCTGTTTTTGCGCTTAAAGTGTCATTTAACTCATTTATCAATCTGTGTCTGGACTATGACCGACAAACAAAATACCTTGCCCACAAAGATCGGCTATGCCCGCGTCTCCACCGACGACCAGCATCTGGACCTGCAGCGCGATGCTTTGGAGAAGGCAGGGTGCCAGGATATTTACGAGGAGAAGATCAGCGGCAAACAGGCAGATCGGCCGGAGCTGACTCAATGTCTGCGCTCCCTGCGGGAGGGCGATGTACTGGTGGTCTGGCGCCTCGATCGCTTGGGCCGTAGCTTGCCCGATCTGGTGCGCATCGTCGGGGAGCTGGAAAGCCGGGGAATCGGCTTTGAAAGCATCACGGAGAAGATTGAAACGGTGAGCGCCACCGGTCGCCTGGTGTTTCATGTCTTCGCCGCCCTGGCGGAGTTCGAGCGCAACCTGATCCGCGAGCGTACCCGCGCAGGCATCGATGCAGCCCGTGCCCGGGGACGCCAGGGTGGACGGCCGCCCAAATTGGAAGTCCGGCAAATCCGGGAAATTCGGCAGCTCCTCAAAGATCCCCGGGTGCGGGTGACGGATGTGGCCAAGCGTTATGGCGTATCCCGTTCCACCATCTACAAGCACGCTGGGGCGGTGGTACCCGAGCGGGACGTTATCGCGTAGCGCCATGCCTACAACATCCTCCTCCACCGATCTGATCTACGACATGGATCGCTGGTGGGTGCGGGAATGGCAGAAGATCCAGTCGGAGGAAGGGCTCTATCGCTATTACCGCCTGGCTCTCCGGCAGAATCTCTGGGGCGAGTGGGAACTCATCAAAAGTTGGGGACGCATCGGCCAACGGCCTACCCGGATAGTCGCCCTGAGTGTTGCCGAACCAGAACACGCCGAAATCCTCGCAGCAGCCGTGGCCAAGGCCCGAAAACGACACGGTTATCTTCCCAATGGAGCATAAGGCCCTATGGGTCCCTATGAGAAAACGGAAAAATCGTACGATAAGCTTCCTGCGGGTCAGTAAACAATGGGGGTCAGGTGTTTTTGGGGCTGTTCACGGGTGAATAGCCAGCGGTAATATCCTGTCAGCAGCCCCGCACAACGGAAGGTTTAATCGACATTCTGTTTCTGGACGCTTTCGGCCTCAATTCGGCAGGTTTGCTATTCCACCAGACCGACGACCAAAAGGAGGGCCCGGTTTACGGAAGTCATTTGACGCGCCGTCAGGTAGCCAAAGGGCGTGCCCACCTTGTCCCTACGAAGAGCTGTGATTTTGTCTACCATGATTTGGGACAGATGCCGCAGGCCATTCGTTGGGGAAGGCTCTACGGTGATTCTCACCGCCGACGCGTCCACGATGACCGTGGTTACCGGGCATACCAGCACGCTATCCAGGGTGCTCAGCAGATTGGACTGAATAATAATGGCTGGTCGAGGTTTTCCGTAATCCCCAGGAAGTGAAACCGTCACCAGATCTCCCCGCTTCACACCCAGCCTTCGATATCCGCTGCGGCCGCATCACAAAAATCGAGGATCTCCTGTTCTTCGGCGCTGGCATTAATCGCCTGGCATTGGCGCTCGATCGCTTCGGCAAAGTGTGGCGCATGTGGATCCGGGACCCAAAACTGAACGGGCTTCATCCCGGCTGCCCGCAACCCTTGGCGATAGTGCTGTACTTTTTCTGTACTGGATAAGGTCTTGGACATGCTGCCCTCAATGGTTACATGTAATTAATCATGTATACAAGCATGAGGCAAGGCTGTCAACTTCTCTGCGTGGAATGGGCGTTATGGCTTACGCTAAATGTAACGCCGTTATGCACCACCGTTCCTTACGCTACGTGACCAAAAAGGCTCCCAACTCCATCAATATCACTGACCGCTCTCATGGTTTGGGCTGACACCCTCATTCTGGCGGCTTTGTTTCATGCTCAGAACGCCCTGCCTGATCTGCCATCAACACCCTGATTTCAGCCAGAAGAGCGTCGTTTTCCATTTCGAGTCGACGCCCCTTGCGCAATGCCTCGTCTTTCTGTCCGGCATCCAACGCCACCTTGGCCTCCATGGCCCAATGATGTAACCGTTGGTGTCGTGCTGTGATGATGGGATATGCGGGATCGTCGCCGAATTGCGCAAAGCCTTCCCTCTGCAACCATAGTCCCAAATGGCATTTCTGGTAGGCGTCGGGCTCAAGGACGTGTTCGGGAAAAGGTTCCTCTCCTCGAAGTGCGGCGATGAATTGCTGCACGCGGTGATAATGGCCGATGAGTACGCTGGACTCTCTCTCTTGGAAGGCGGAAGTAATGGATGTAACCGGCATGCGATAC
>DAIEIW010000035.1:0-24751 GCA_027351205.1 Acidithiobacillus sp. | reverse complement strand
GCGTTCAATCTGAGCCAGGATCAAACTCTTAAGTTCAATCCATTAAAACAATACTGCTCAGGGTTATTATCCGCACCTAAGCGCTCATAATACCCCTGGGCCTAAACCCCACACATCTCCACTCGGCTGGAAAAGAACAATTCGGACCGGAGTCCGGTGCGGCTCAGCGCCGCGTCGTGAGGGCGCATTATACGGAGGTCCCGAAGGGTGTCAACAGCCAATTTCGATTTTCCTGTCCTCGCACCGTGGTTATGTGGCGGCATCCCATATGGAGCCAGCAGTCAGGGCGTCATTCGCCTTTTTGCAGAGCGACGCGGGCGAAGTGGCGTTTACCAAATTGCAGCAGATATACCGCATCCAGAGCTAGAATTGTCGCAGTGTCGACAACCCGTTCGCCATCGACCCGCACAGCGCCCTCCTTCATCTTGCGCATGGCCTCACTGGTACTGGCAGCAAGGTGTACCTGCACCAATAGCTGACTGAGGCGAGGGGCCTCGGACAGCTTTATGGCTTGCAGCGGCAGATCTTCAGGAGTTTCGTGGCGCTGAAACCGGGCAAGGAAGGCGATATGCGCTTCCTGAGCCGCCGCGGTGCCGTGAAAACGACGCACCAACTCAGCAGCCAGATCCAGTTTGATATCGCGCGGATTACGCGCCCCACTGGCCGCCTCTTTCTGTAGGCGCGCCTGCTCTACCGCAGGCACACGGGAAAGTAACGCGTAGTAACGCCACATCAGGAAGTCCGAGATGGACATGATCTTGCCGAACATCTCTGCGGGCGGGTCTTCGACTGCGATGAAATTGCCCAGGGATTTGGACATCTTTTGCACACCGTCCAGACCCTCGAGAATGGGCATAGTGAGCACTAACTGCGGTTTCTGGCCATACTCACGTTGTAATTCCCGACCCACCAGCAGGTTGAAGCGCTGGTCCGTGCCGCCCAGTTCCACGTCCGCTTTGATGGCGACCGAGTCATAGCCTTGTAGCAAAGGATAGAGAAACTCGTGAATGGCGATGGGCTGATTCGCACTGTAACGCTTGTTGAAGTCATCGCGTTCCAGCATGCGCGCCACGGTATAACGCGCGGCAATCTGGATCAGCTCCTCAGGACGCAGGGCGCCCAACCACTCCGAGTTGAACATCACTTCGGTACGCTCGGGATCCAGTATCTTGAATACCTGGCGCCGATAAGTCGCGGCATTGGCCACCACCTCTTCGCGACTCAACGCTTTGCGGGTAACGCTCTTGCCCGTGGGGTCGCCGATCATGGCGGTAAAATCGCCGATAACGAACAGCAGGCGATGGCCGAGATCCTGGAATTGACGGGCCTTATGGAGTAGTACTGTATGCCCCAGGTGCAGATCCGGGGCGGTGGGATCCATGCCCAGCTTGATCCGTAGGGGGCTGTTATCGCGCTGTGCCGCTGCGAGCCTCGCCAGCATTTCGCCTTCGGGCAGCATGTCGACGGTGCCAAGCGCGATTTGTTCGAATGCATCCTGATGCTTCATAGTCATAAATTGGCCGGTGTTTTGTGATGAGGCTGCATATTAGCATTGGCGGGCTCCCGGCTGAATGCTCTTTGCCGGCACCGGGATTGGCGCCATGGGTCACAGTCAGGCACTGGTTAGTCGCCGCAACAAAGGCACCTTGATCTGGTCGAGGATCAGGGTGTAGACCATCGTCGCCAGGAGCAGGCCAGCGATAAGCGGTATCGGTAAGGGCGCCATCAACCAGCCCATCGCAGCCAGACCGCCCACCACCAGAATATCCGCGAGACTGGCCCAGAGCAGGAAGCGACCGGGGACTGACGCCCAGAGATGGCCGCGCTCCCGCACCAAAAAGACATTGGCCAGGCCGGAAAATACCAGTCCAAGGAAATCCAGGGTCTGCACGGATGCCAACGGCAGCCCCAGCGACCGGCCCACTCCATATACGGCGAAGATATAAATCAGCCAGGCGAAGGCAACGACCAACGAGGAAAATACCAGGGTATGTATGTCCCAGCGATCCGGTTTTGGCGAGGGACGCACGTTGTCCTCCGCCAGGGACATGGTCACGAAATCGTTGGCGAAGAGCAGCAGAAGAACCAGCAGCGGGGTAACCACAAAGCTGCGGAACAGCAGGAAGCCCAGGCTCAGGAACAGGGCGACCTGAAAGACCTTGACAATTTTATTGAGGGTATAGGTGAGCATGCGCTGATAGACGCGCCGACCGGTGACCACCGCATCAAGCACCCCCTGCAGACCGGGCGTGGTGAGCACGAGGCTGGCCGCCGCCTTGGCAACATCGGTGGCGCTTTCCACGGCCACGCCCATCTCTGCCTGTTTGAGAGCGGGGGCGTCGTTGACTCCATCGCCCGTCATTCCGACAATCCGGCCTTTTTTCTGCAAACCTTGCACCAGATGAAACTTATCAGCGGGGAAAACCCCAGCATACACGCCACAGTCCTCCGCCAGGGCGTTGCCGTCACAAACGCTGCCTATGATACCCAGCGCTGTGGCAACATTTTTTGCGGTCTGCGGACCGTCACCGGTGACCATGCGCACCTGCACGCCCAGTTCCTTCAATTGTTGAACGACTTGGGCCGCATCTGGGCGGATCGGATCAGCGAGCGCAAGCAGACCGAAAAATCGTGGTTGGCCATCCGGGCCCGCTGCCACGGCGAGCACCCTTGCGCCACCGGCGGCGAGATCCGTTGTCGCCGGTTCCCAGTCCGTGTTGCCGCAGAGTTTGGCGATGATCTGAGGTGAGCCTTTGAGTGCGCGCCAGGATGCTCCGTTCTGCATGAAAACCCCCTCCGAACGCTTGGTAGCGGGATCAAAGGGCACGAACTGCTGACGATCAGGGAGGTGTGCGGTCGGCGCTACCGACGCCTGGAGAATGGCAAGATCAATGGGATCCTGAGTAGCGCTGTCACTGGCGATGGCCGCCATCTTCAGAAGCTCCGGCTCTTCCACGCCGGGCCAACCCTTTGCCTGACTGAGGCTGAGACGGTTCTGGGTGAGAGTGCCGGTTTTGTCACTACAGAGATCACTCATGGCAGCGGCTTCTTCCACGGCGGCCAAGCGGGTGACCAGCACACCCCGATGCACCAGATGCAGAGAGGAGATGGCAGTAGCCAGGGTGAAAGTGGCGGGCAGCGCCACCGGTACCGAAGCAACCAGCAGGATGAGCGCAAAAGGCAATATTTCCGCAAGAGGGACGTGGCTGGCGGCTGCGTAAATCAGGATCGCGGCGACGAGAATGACGTCCATCATTACCAGATAACGGACGATGGAGAGAACCAGTTCTTCCAGGTGACTTTTGGCACCGGCGCCGCGCACCAGCTCAGCGGTTTTGCCAAAATAACTTTTGGCTCCCGTGGCCGTAACTTCCCCGGAAGCTTCGCCGCGACGGATGACCGAGGCGGAATAGAGGGTGTCGCCCGCCGCCCGCTCCACGGGCATGGATTCCCCCGTCAGGGCGGATTGGTCCACCAATATGCCGCCGTCGCTGAGACGCAGGTCGGCGGGAACCATATCCCCGACTCGCACATGAACCAGATCGCCCGGCACAAGGTCAGCGGCCGGGATACTTTGCCATTGTCCATCGCGACAGACGCGGGCCTGAATCCGCAGTCGCTCTTTCAGCAGTTCCAGCGCGCTCTGCGCCTTGCGCTCCTGGCTGAAACCGAGCACCCCGTTAAAAATGAGGAGCAAAGTGATGATGATCGCTTCTGGCCACCTACCCAATATGGCTTCCAGAATCAGGGTGCCTTCCAGCATCCAAGGTACCGGTGCCCAGAACTTGTGGAGAAAGAGTAGCCAGTTTTTGGGTTTTTCTTCGGTGACCGCATTGGGGCCATATTGGGCAAGCCGTTGCCGCGCTTCATCGCTACCCAGTCCGCTACAGGTGTTTTCCGCCATATTCCGTTATCCCGATATCTTTTACGTTTTTCCAAGTATAGAACCCTGAGGTCTGCGAAGATTCCCCCACAGGCCATGCTGGTAGTAAACTGCGCAGATCGCGTTGTATTGGGAGCATGGCGTCATGTTAAATCTTCTGGGAAAAGTGGTGATTAAGGCAGGGATGCCGGTCGCCCTGGCGTCCGTCGCCCGGAGGGCAAACCGGCTGACCAGCCGCCCGCCCCGGGAAGAGGGTCGGCGATGATTCTGTTAACCCTCCTGAAGGGCAAACTGCATCGGGTGCGGGTCACGGCTGTCGAACTGGAATACGAGGGTTCCTGTGCGATCGACAGCGACCTGTTGGCTGCGGCGGGCATTCATCCTTATGAGCAGATACACATTTACGATGTGAATAACGGTGACCGATTCAGTACCTATGCAATCAGCGCGTCAGCGGGGTCGGGTATCATTTCGGTCAATGGTGCGGCGGCGCGCAGGGTGTCCTTGGGAGATGTGCTGATCATCGCCGCCTACGCACAGGTCACCGCAGATACCGTGGCCGGTTTCCGGCCGCAACTGGTATATGTAGACGAGCACAATCGCATCATACGGCGCAGCCAGCACATTGACCCCGCCCCTGCCTGAACGACACCCCCCTTGCTGAAAGGGGTCCCCCGTACTGCGCGACTGCTGATGGGCGCACGCGCTGCGCGCAGTGTGGGGCAGGGTGCGCTGGTCGTCGACTTTGCACTCTATCTGCATGCCCTGCATTGGTCGGCATTGGCTATTGGCCTCCTGTACTCGGCCAGCCTGCTGGTCGGCGCTGTAGCGACCCTGTTGGTGGGTCCATTGAGCGATCACTTTGGTGCCAAAGGCTTTCTGCTGGGCTACGAGGCAGTTCAGCTCATCGCGGCATCCATCGCACTGAGTACCGCCCAGCCCGTCTGGCTCACTCTGGCAGCCGTTTTGGGCGGGTTCGGTCGCGGCGCCAACGGCGGGGCAGGGCCCTTCGCACCAGCGGAGCAATCCTGGATGTCCCGGAGTGTAACCCGCGGGCAATGGGGGAAGGTGTTCCATTTGAACACCAGCATCGGGCTCCTGGGGATGGCCGCCGGCGCTACGCTGGCAGCCTTACCCGGCATATTGGCGGGCGTATTGCCGGGTGCCGAGGCTTACAGACTGCTCTTCCTGGTTGTCTTGCTGGGTTCGCTTGTCTGTCTGCTGTTTTTGGGTGCGGCAAAAGAATCGACAGCCGATACGGCATCCGCAGTGCAAAGTGAGCAGACACAGACTGCTCCTCCGGAGGTGCGCAAGCCCATCTGGCGGGTGTTGCTGACTTTTGGCACTATTAATGCGCTGAATGGTCTGGGAATTGGCATGGTGGGACCGTTGATGGCGTACTGGTTTCACCTGCGCTTTGGGGTGGGGCCCGCGGCGATTGGTGGCGCGATGGCCCTCGCCTTCGTCAGTGCCGCTTTCATGTCGCTGATCGGTCTGCGCCTCATTCGGCGCTTTGGCCTAGTCGGAACGGTTTTGCGTATGCGTCTGCTCGGGCTGGCACTGCTGCTGGCTCTGCCGTTTGCACCGTTTTTCTGGATGGCGATGCTGCTCTTTATCGCCCGCGCGGCCTTGAATCAGGGGAGCATAGGCTCACGGCAGGCCCTCTTTCTGGGTCTGGTGGACAAGAGCCAACGTGGCTTGGCCGCGACGGTGAACAGCCTGTCTGTACAGGCACCGCGCACTATCGGCCCGACCATTACCGCCCTGTTCTTTCAGGCAGAGATGCTGGTAACGCCTTTTTTGATTGCGGGAGCGCTGCAAGGCGTTTATCTATATTTTTTCCAGCGGTTTTTTAACCGGGCAGAGGACCACGGCCAAACCGCGTAGCCGGTGGCGCTGTCCGTCCCCGGACATGGTCAGGCGATACCGGCGGCCACCATCGTATCGGGCCGCTTACGGCCGCACCGGGCCAGACCCAAGCTGTGACAGGCATAATTTTACGGCTTCCGATTGCCAGACGGGGCAGGTGGCGACTATGCTCTGAGCATGGACCATACCAACCCCCATTCCTTTCGTTTCGCGCCGCTACGACGGGCGGCCTATCGCCTGAGTGTGACCCAGGCTGGCCAGTTACCCGCCGATGATGGCGCCGAAGTGGCCATTGCCGGCCGTTCCAATGTCGGCAAGTCATCCACCCTCAATATGCTGACCGAGCGCCGGGCACTGGCGCGGGTCAGTCGCACCCCGGGCCGTACCCAGGCCATCAATATTTTCGATCTCGATCCGGGGCAACGCCTCGTGGACCTGCCCGGCTATGGGTACGCCAAAGTCCCCGAGGCACTGCGGCGCTCCTGGGGGCCACTGCTGGAACAATATCTGCGGCGGCGCGGCAGTTTGCGTGGATTGATCCTGGTCATGGATATCCGCCACCCCTATACTGCCCACGATGCCGACCTCATTGCCTTCGCGGAGGGCTGCGGTAGACCGGTGCATGTCTTGCTCAACAAAGCAGACAAACTCAGCCGCGGTGCGGCGACTCAGGAAATGGCCCGCTTGCGGCGGATTCCGGAATTGCAGGGGGTCGCCATGCAGCTATTTTCTGCCCAGTCGGGGTTGGGTATAGATGAGTTGCATGAACGTATAGCAAGATGGCTCACACCGGATGCAGAAAAAGAAACCCCAGCCGAAGCCGGGGCTAATAGCGAGTTCTCAAAGGGAGGGGAGAACTCATGATCCGGTCAGGGAGGGTAGACCGGACCCAGACAACCAACGGGTCATCTATAGCCTTGGAGTGACGCGTGCCAAAAAAGTTCAGTGAATACCATCCCTGGCACGTTTTGCGGCCAGACCGGCGTGCCCGCTGGCGCGCGCGCAGGCAGCACTGGACGAACGTCCTCCACCTGGAGGACTGGTACCCGCAATTCCTCATCGCTGCGGCAGTAGGTTTTTTGGGAATATTCAACATCCTCCCGGCGCTGGAGCATCTGCTGGGTCTGAGCTACGCCGGCAGTCTGGCGGATGTCTCGCACAGCTTTGTGCTGGATGCCTTTCGCGGCGTTCCCCAGGGTGCTGCGGGCGTGATCTTGCTGATCATGTCCCTGGGACTGGTCTTCCGCTCCCGTTTTGCCTGGGCCCTCGTCCTGACCATGGCGACGGCCATCCTCGCCTTTGGAATTTACCGCCATCCTCAGCAGATTTCCGTGCTGCTCTATTATAATGCCGCGCTGGTCTTTTTCCTCTGGATATTTCGCGGTCGTTTTAACCGCAGCAGTCTGGCCACCGGCACGCTGTTTGCGCTGGTCGGCGCCATCATGGTCATGAGCTACGGCGTCTTTGGCGCATATATTCTGGGGAACGGGTTCAGACCGCAGATTCATAGCCTGCCTACGGCGCTGTATTTTTCGGTGGTCACCATGGCTACCGTGGGCTACGGCGATATCCTGCCGGTCAGCAACGAAGCGCGGCTTTTTGTGGTATCTTTAATCGTGCTGGGGATAACGGTATTTGCCACGTCGCTTTCGGCCATTATCGTTCCGGCAGTGAACAACCGCCTGCAATCCGCCCTGCAAGGAGAAAAACGCCACATGATCCGCAAAGGCCATTATATTATTGCGGGCGACACCCCGCTGGCGCGCAACAGCTATCGCGAACTCAAGAGCCGCAATCTACCCGTGGTAATGGTTATGGGGCACCAGCCTGATGACTCCATCTATCAGCCGGAAGATCTCGTTATCGGCGACTCCAGCGACACGGACGTGCTGCGCAGTGCCGGGGCCGACCAGGCGGCGGCGGTACTTGCCCTACGGGCCGACGACTCGGAAAACGCCTTTGTGGTGCTGGCGGTCAAAGAAATGGAGGGCTCCGCCAAAACCGTAGCTGCCGTCAACGACAGCAAAAATCTCGGACGCGTTCGCCGGGTGCAGCCGGACATGATCATCGCCCCCCAGGTGCTGGGCGGAGAACTGTTGGCCATGGCCCTCAACGGCGAACAACTGGACAGCGATGCGGTGATGAAGATGTTCCGCTTCAGCAGCGGAACGGAGACTGCCGGGAAAGACTGAGTTCAGCCGTGCGCTTCATCCCAGTGCTTGCCGATACCCAACCCCACGAGGAGCGGCACCGCCAAGTCCGCTACACCTTCCATACGCGCCTTTAGTGCCGACTTCGCAGCCTCCAGGCCGGCCTCCGGCACCTCCAGAATCAGTTCGTCATGTACCTGGAGAATCATCCGACCACGCTCGGGCTGTTCCTGCAACCAGGCATCCACGGCAATCATCGCCATCTTGATGAGATCCGCAGCAGTGCCCTGCATAGGTGCGTTAATGGCCGCACGCTCGGCATAATTACGCCGGGCCGGGTTGCTGGAGCGAATTTCCGGTACATAGAGACGGCGGCCAAAGAGCGTCTCCACATAGCCCTGCTTTTTCGCCAGGGCGCGGGTCTGCTCCATATATTCGAGAACACCCAGATAGCGCTCAAAGTAACGGTCCATGTACTGTCGCGCGGCCGCCTGATCAATGCCCAACTGTTGCGCGAGACCGTAGGGCGTCTGCCCGTAAATCAGACCAAAGTTGATAGCCTTGGCGGCACGACGTGCGGCACTGTCCACATCTTCCGGGGCCAGATCAAAGACCTCGGCAGCGGTAACCGCATGAATGTCCTCGCCCTCCGCAAAGGCTTGCAGCAGGCGGGCATCCCCGGAGAGATGGGCCAAGATACGCAGTTCGATCTGCGAGTAATCGGCGCTCAGCAGCCAGTGCCCCTCGTCGGCGACAAAAGCCTGGCGGATACGCCGACCCTGTTCGGTACGCACCGGGATATTTTGCAGATTCGGATCGCTGGAGGAGAGGCGTCCGGTGGCCGCCACCGCCTGCTGAAAATGGGTATGGACCCGGCCGGTGTCGGGATTGATCATTTGCGGCAGTGCATCCGCATAGGTGTTTTTGAGCTTGGCCATGCCACGATAATCAAGAATCAGGCGCGGCAAATCGGCGTGAACAGCGAGCTGGGCGAGCACATCTTCATTGGTCGACGGCTGACCGCCGGGGGTTTTCTTGAGTACCGGCAACCGCATCTTGTCGAAGAGAACTTCCTGAATTTGCTTGGGGGAGTTGAGGTTGAAGGACTGCCCCGCCAAAACAAAGGCCTTCTGTTCACAGCCCGCCATGTCTTTACTCAGTTCCGTGCTCAGCACTTCGAGCTGGGCACGATCGATTTTGACACCCGCTTCCTCCATACGCGCCAGCACCAGCACCAGCGGCATTTCTATTTCCATCAACACGCGCCGCAAGCCCGGCTCGCTGGCGAACCGCGGCCAGAGCTGCGCGTCCACACGCAGACAGACATCGGCATCCTCTGCCGCGTAGGGCAGCGCCTCCGCTACCGGCACATCGGCAAAATTACGCGCTGACTTGCCTTTGCCGACCACCTCTTCGTAGCGGATGTTCTGATGTTGCAGGTAGCGCTCGGCGAGGGTGTCGAGATCGTGACCATTGTGACTGCTGTTTAAGACGTAGCTTTCCAGCAACGTGTCGCGGACCAGGCCGGCGGGGTGGATGCCATGCCGCCAGAAAACCCGCCAATCGTATTTAGCGTTCTGCGCCAGCTTGGCGGCCTGTGGGTCTTCCAGCCACGGGCGCAAGGCGGTGAGGACTCCCTGTCGATCCAGTTGCAAACCAGCGTCGTGGTGGCCAACGGGAATGTAGACAGCCTGATAGTCGCCACCGGCCTGCCAGGCGCAGGAAATCCCCACCAGACCGGCATGCAGCGGATCAAGGCTCGTGGTTTCCGTATCCAAAGCGACCACATCGGCGGCTTTTAGGGCAAACAACAAGGCATCCAGCGCTTCCGCCGTGGTGATGGCCTGGTAGGCGGCGCGATCTATGTCACCGCTCCGCTTTTCCGGCACTTTCCCCGCATCGTCCGCAGGCAGGTCTCTGAGCCAGGCATGAAAACCCAGGCGCTGCGCCAACGCCCGCAGGGCGACCACATCCGCCGCCCGGCGGGCGTAAGTCGCGACAGGCAGCGTCAGATCACAGCGAATGGTCGCCAGATCGCGGCCCAAAGGCAGATAATGTGCGGAGGCACGCAGCGCCTCACCCACCTTGCCGCCGATGTCGCCGGCGTGAGCCAGCACACCGTCCAGATCGCCATATTGCGTCAGCCACCGGGCGGCCGTTTTCGGTCCGGCGCCAGGCACGCCGGGGATGTTATCCACCTTGTCGCCGATCAGCGCCAGCAGGTCGGCAATACGCTCCGGCGGCACACCAAAGCGCTCCTCAACCCCGGCCACATCCGTTTCGATACCTTTCATGGTGTCGACAAGCCGCACCCGCGAATTCACCAATTGCGCCATATCCTTGTCGCCGGTGACGATAAGCACCTGCTGGTCGGGCGCCGCCTCCCGGGCTAGGGTGCCGATCACGTCATCCGCCTCCACGTCGGGCTCGATCACGAGCGGCAGGCCGGTGGCCCTGATCCAGTCGTGCAGCAGCGGAATCTGGACTCGTAACTCCTCCGGCATGGAGGGCCGGTGTGCCTTATACTCAGGATAAAGTCTGTCCCGAAACGTCCCGCCGGGGGCGTCGAATATGACGATGATTTCGTCACTCGGATACTCTTTCTGCAGGCGGCGGAGCATGTTGGCGACGCCGTAAATAGCTCCGGTCGGAAGATTGTCCGGGGCGCGCAGGTCAGGCAGCGCGTGAAAAGCACGATAGAGGAAGCTGGAGGCATCGACGAGGATACGGGGATCTTGGGGCATGGTCTGGGACTTCTCCGCGGATTTCCGTCATAATACGAGAAACCACCACCATTGACACTGGAACGACGGATGCGGGCACATCTCGATGCGGAAAAACTGCGCGACAAGGGCGAGGGGCGCCTCACCCGTGAAGCCTGGAAAATTTTTCAGATCATAGCTGAGTTTGTACATGGTTACGAAAAGCTGGCCGACGTCGAACCCTGTGTCAGCATTTTCGGTTCAGCCCGCATTGAGCCGGAACATCCCTGGTATCTGAAAGCCCAGGAAATTGCCGAGAAGCTCTCCAATGCCGGTTTTTCCGTCATCAGCGGTGGCGGTCCAGGCGTGATGGAAGCCGCCAACAAAGGCGCCTTTCGCGGCACGGGTTACAGCATCGGGCTCAATATCGAACTGCCCCATGAGCAACACACCAACCCTTACCAGGATGTCTCCATATCCTTCGAGCATTTCTACTCACGCAAGGTCATGTTCGTAAAATACGCGGTCGCCTACGTGGTGATGCCGGGTGGTTTCGGAACCCTGGACGAACTGGCCGAGTGCTTGACCCTGGTCCAGACCGGCAAGACCCGCAAAATGCCCATCATCCTGGTGGAGTCCAGCTTCTGGAAAGGGCTGATCGACTGGTGGCGGGGCTCCATGCTCGCCGCGGGCACCATCAGGCAGGAAGATCTCGATCTCATCACCATGATCGACAACACCGACGAAGTGGTATCGGCCATTTTTAATCACTATGAAAAACGCGGCTTTGCGCCGTCCGCCGCTGAGACAGAGGCCCTTCTCAACCTTTAAGGACCCCAGGGAGTATTACCATGTCCATACGTATCTTCGTCCTAGTTGTCGGTACCTGCTTTGCGTTAGGCACCAGCCTCTCCACATGGGCTGCGGATAATCTCCAAAAACTGCATCTGCCGACGCTGGCCCCCGAGGCCAAAACCGGACCCAAAGCCGAAATCAAGGTGCCGAAAGGCTCCCGGATCGAGGAATATAAGGTCAATGGCAAAGTGTACATGGTCAAGGTCATCCCACCCAAACCGTTCCCACCCTACTATCTGGAAGACAAGGGTGGCACTGGCCGCTTCACCGAAGTGCCGCAGACGGCGGCTGAACACCTGAGTGTGCCGCATTGGGTTATTTTCCGCTGGTAATTCTGCCCTGTTCCTTCCCATCTCCGAGCGAAAGTGCCGTTTATGTCTGTTTATACCAATGTCAGCGAACCCGAACTCGCGCAATTTCTCAGAGATTATGACCTCGGCGGCGCCCGCGCGCTGATCGGCATCTCCGCCGGTGTGGAAAACAGCAACTATTTCCTCGACACCGAAAAGGGTCATTTTGTCCTGACAATATTCGAACGTCTGCCGCGTAATAAAATCCCTTATTTCCTGGATCTCACCGAATGGCTGAGCCTACGCGGCATTCCCTGCCCACGCCCAGTGCACACCACCGCAGGAAACAGTCTCGGTACGTTATGCGGCAAACCCGCTGCCATCGTTCAGCGTCTGCGTGGTGCGTCTATCGAGGGGCGGGCGCCCTCTGTTGCCGAAATCGGCGTGCTTGGCACCTTGCTGGCGCGCATGCATCTGGCCGGAGAGGCCTTCCCGGAGCGGCACCCCAACCCCGCCGGACTCCCCTGGTGGCAGGAAACGGCCAGATATCTGGTGCCGCACTTGAGCCGGGAAAACAACGCCGTGATTGCGGATGAAATTGTCTATCAGAGCGCACTGAATCGCAGGAATCTCCCCGGTGGCGTCGTCCATGCGGATCTTTTTCCCGATAATGTCCTGTTCGAGAACGGCCAGATCTCCGGCACCATCGATTTTTACTATGCCGGGGACGATGCCTGGCTTTACGATCTGGCGGTGGTGGCCAATGCCTGGTGCTCGGAAGCCGATGGTCGTTTCGACCGGGCATTGGTTACGGCGTTGTGGGATGCCTATGTGGCTACCCGACCTCTGCAGACCGGCGAGGAAGTATTGTGGTTTCCACTGCTACGCGCAGCGGCCCTGCGCTTCTGGCTCCTGCGCCTGGATGCCGTGCACTTTCGCCGCCCCGGGACCATCACCCAATGCAAAGACCCGGAGGAATACCGGCGGATTCTCCTCATGCGCCAGCGAGGCGCTTAGCCTCCAGCCTGATGCTGCTCGGAGACACGCCATTGGTATCACGATTGATCATCGGGCGGCTTCTTCCCCGACCAGTGTGCGAGCACCACCAGCGCGAGCCCGAAAAACAGGCCCTCGCTGGCGGGTAAGGCCCAATCCAGCGGATGACCACCGGCAAGGATCGAGGCGAAAAGTGCAACCGCCGCCACCATCAGAAAAATTCCCAGACTCTGCATGATTTTTTGAAACCGTATGGTATCGACCGAACTGACCAGGTTCCACAAACCCAGCAAGCGCAGCAGCCGTTGGGTCTGGCGCGGAAAGAGCACAGCCAGGACGATACCTACTGCGATGCCGGTGTTGATGACGTACAGCCAGATCATGCGCCCCTCCCTTATCTGCACCAGCCGATATCAAGCGACCTTTAACGCTCGCACCGGGTCCCAGGTTTATAGGACATCAGAGTGTTCTTATAATCCTGCCGGGGTCGGGATTCAAGCATCATCTTGGCGGTCTGGCCGGCCTGGGTTAGAGTGCTCCGATCCACCCTGAGTCCGGTCCGTTTATGACATAGAGGCGTCGACCAATGATCATGCATGCAGAAGCCAACCAGAAACCGCCCCGCAATATCTGGCCCCGGGAGGGCCGTTGGCTGCATGCAGGGATTGCCTTTGGCGTCACTTGGCAGCTCTGGTCCTCGCTGTGGATGGAGCCCAACTGGAAACATGCCAACTATAGCAGTATCGGCGGCATCCTCTTCAGCCTCCATTCCTGGATTGGCCTGATGACGGTGCTGTTCATTCTCTGGCAGTGGTTATGGATTGCCAGCGAACCGCAGATCCGCCGTGAGATCTTTCCTTGGCGAGGGCCGTGGGCGCCCATCCTGGCGGATGCCCGCATGCTGCTGCGTGCCCGCCTGCCGCCAACCGGACCCCGTTGCGGGCTGGCCGGCCTGATGCATGGCCTGGGACTGCTGGCGGTGACCTGCACAGGGGTCATCGGCTCCATCATTTTCTTTTTCCTGCCCCAGGGCGGGACCCCGCCGGGGGGCACCCTGCACATGCTGGTTCCCCTGCACGAATTCCTGGGTACTGTGGTCTGGGTCTACTGGACCGGGCATGTCGGCATGGCGACCCTGCATGCCTGGCATCGCGAACCGATCTGGAGGGTTTTCCGCCTGATGGACTGAGGCAGATCGCTTAGTCCTTCAGCGAGAAAGCGTTCGTCTGCGGACCACTTTCCAGGATGTACCCGTGACTGCCGTGTCGGACAACGCGCTCCTCGCCGGTCGGCACGGCGGTATGGGAATGGCCGGTGTGTCTGGCTGCGGTTGGCGGCAAGGTCGTGGCGCCATCGAGACTCAGCACTGGGCGCAATCGCTCCAGGAGCCTGGGACCGATACCATGGACACTGGCGAGCTCATCCACACTCCTGAAAGGCCCGTGTGCCTGCCGGTATTCCAGCACCGCCTGGGCCTTGGCCGGACCAATGCCCGGCAGCGCATCCAGTGCCGCAGCATCAGCCGTATTGATATTCACCGACGCCCAGACGGCGGGTGCAAACAGCAGAAATAGTACGCACAAAACGCCCTGTAGTTTCATTTCCATCACGCTCCGCTCCTTGTTTTAAGGTAACCGCTCCAAAGCCACCACCCCCAGCGCCAGCCATTTGCTTCCCGAGGCAAACTGCACCTGAATCCGGCCCTGGCGGCCGCCAGCCTCATAATCCAGCACCATTCCCTCGCCAAAGACCGGGTGCTGGAGGCGCGACCCCAGAGGATAGGGCATTTCCAGTGCCTGTACTCGCACTGGCATAACAGGTCGGCTGATCCGTGCCCGTGGCCTCAGCTCCCGCAGCAGTTCCCGGGGAATCTCCCGCAGAAAGCGCGAGGGTATGGTCATCCGCTCACTGCCGTGCAGGCGGCGGCTCTCGGCATGGCTGATGACCAGCAGGCGCATGGCCCGGGTCATGCCGACGTAACACAGGCGCCGCTCCTCAGCCAGCCCCTGAGGGTCTTCCAGAGAGCGCTGATGGGGAAACAGCCCCTCTTCCAGCCCCACCAGAAACACCAGCGGGAACTCCAGGCCCTTGGCGCTGTGCAGGCTCATCAACTGCACACAGTCCTCCCAGGCGTCTCCGGCACCATCCCCGGCTTCCAGAGCAGCATGGGTCAGGAACTCCGAGAGCATATTCCCCGGTTGCGGCGCAAGATCACCGAGATTGGGGTCGGCAGACCAGTCCTGGGCATAGCCGCGTGCGGCATTGATCAGCTCATCCAGATTCTCCAGGCGGCCTTCGGCGCGGTCGCCCTCGCGACCGTGCCACTCACGTAGGCCGGTGCGGGCCAGTACCGCCTCTACCCGCTCGCCGAGATTCGCCTCCGCCGTTCGTGCGGCGAGATCATCCACCAGATTGAGGAACGCACTGATTTTCGGCTGACCGAGCTCGCCGGCGGCCTGCCAGAACGAGAGGCCGCGCTTGCGGGCCAGATTCCGCAGACGCTCGACACTGACCGCACCAATGCCCCGCGCCGGCACATTCACCACCCGTTCGAAAGACGCATCATCATGGCGGTTGGCGGTAAGGCGTAGATAGGCCAGAGTATCCTTGATCTCCGCTCGCTCGAAAAAGCGCAGGCCGCCATATACCCGATAGGGCATCCCTTCACGCACCAGCACTTCTTCAAAGGCCCGCGACTGGGCATTGGAGCGATAGAGGATGGCGCAGTCCGCACGCCGCCCACCATCGTCCAGCCATTGCTGAACGCGGCCCACCACATAGCGCGCCTCGTCAAATTCGTTGTAGGCGGTGTAGAGTTGAACGGATTCACCGCCGGGCTCCGCCGTCCACAGGGTTTTGCCGAGGCGATCGGAATTGTGGGCGATAACGGCATTCGCCGCCTGCAGGATGGGGGCCGTAGAACGGTAGTTCTGCTCCAGGCGCACCACCTGCGCCCCGGCAAAGTCTTCGCCAAAGCGGAGTAGATTCTCCACCCGTGCGCCCCGCCAGGCATAAATGGACTGGTCATCATCGCCGACCGCAAAAATCTGCCCATGCCGGGCCAGCCCCTTCAGCCATGCGTACTGCACCGCGTTGGTGTCCTGAAACTCATCCACCAGAATATGCTGAAAGCGGCCCTGTAATGGTCCAGAATTTCCGGCGAGTTCCAGAGACGCAGGGCGTAGAGCAGGAGATCACCGAAGTCCACCAGCCCGGAGCGCTTTTTAGCCGCTTCATAGGCGCTGTAGATGGGAATGAAGGGCGCGGCTGCCGGACCTTCATATTGTTGTACCTGCTCCGGCCCCCAACCCTCGTCTTTCCAGCGGCCGATACGCCCGGCCATGGCGCGCGGCGGCCACTGCTTCTCATCCATCTGCGCTTCACGCATGATCCGCCGCAGCAGGCGCTGGCTATCGTCGGCATCCAGGACCTGAAAGTCTGCGGGCAGGCCCAGCGCTTCGTGATGCATGCGCAACAGACGGTGGGCGATGCCGTGGAAGGTGCCCATCCACAAGGCCCGCAAGTCCATGGCCACCATGCCATCCAATCGCCCGCGCATGGCGCGCGCCGCCTTGTTGGTGAAGGTCACCGCAAGAATTCCTCCAGGGTGTACGTCCCCTTCCAGCAGGTGGGCGATACGGCTGGTCAGCACCCGTGTTTTTCCCGATCCTGCCCCCGCCAGCACCAGCGCCGGACCGGGCGGCAGGGTTACCGCCTCCATCTGGCGGGGATTGAGAGCAGACCATTCAGACACGATAACTCCTTGCGCACACGCGCCCAGGCTTGAAAATACGGCGTAATGACCGCATTGTGGCAGGCAGACTTGCAGTCGGGCCGCTGTCTGCTATAACCAATGATAAGGGGGACGAGTTGGAATACAAGGACTACTACAAAATTCTGGGAGTCGAACGCAGCGCCGACGCCGACGCCATCAAAGCGTCTTATCGCAAAATGGCGCGCAAATATCACCCGGATGTGAGCAAGGAAAGGGATGCTGAGGAACGCTTCAAGGATCTCCAGGAAGCCTATGAGGTACTCAAGGATCCGGAGAAACGCGCCGCCTATGACCAGTTGGGCAGCAACTGGCGCGCCGGCCAGGAGTTCCGGCCCCCGCCCGGTTGGGGTCAGCAGGCCGGGGGTGGCTTTGGCGGAGGTGGCGGCGGGTTCAGCGACTTTTTCGAGTCCATATTCCGCCAGCAGCAGGGTGGTGGCTTCGGTAGCGGCGGGGCGGGCGGATTCCGCAGCCAGGGCGAAGATAGCGAGGCCACGATCCGCGTCAGTCTGGAGGATGCGGCCCACGGCGCCCAGCGTGAGATCAGCCTGGAAGTGCCGACCATGGGCCCCGACGGCCGTATGCGCCGTGAAGCGCGGCGCCTGACCGTCAAGATCCCCAAAGGCATCCGCGAAGGACAGCGACTGCGTATGGCCGGGCAGGGTGCGCCGGGTATGGGTGGCGGTCCCAATGGGGATCTATACCTGCACATCCAGTTTCAGCCACACCCCAGGTTTCGGATAGCGGGCAGTGATTTATATCATGACCTGCACATCACTCCGTGGGAGGCGGTGCTCGGCGCCAGCATCGAAGTTCCCACCCTGGATGGCGACGTGCGCATGAAGATTCCGGCCGGCAGCACCAGCGGGCAGAAGCTGCGACTCAGTCAAAAGGGACTGCCGGGCGCCGGCAGTAAACCACCTGGAGATTTGTATGCCGTAATCCAGATTGTCGTCCCCAAAAAAATCAGCGAACCGGAAAAAGCCCTATGGAACCAACTGGCAGAGATGTCCGACTTCCATCCCCGCCGCTGATCAGAAGACCGAGGAGAATGCGCCATGGTTTCACCACCGATCACCGTCATCGAAGCGGAGTTGCTGGAAGAGGGCGATTTCTGCTTCGATTTTCCGCACTTTTGCACCCTGCTCCACTGCGCCGAGGGCGAAGCCGTGCAACTGGTGCATTACGGCGTCATTCATCCCGAAGGCAGCGGCCCGCAGCACTGGCGCTTCCGCAGTCTCGATCTCTATCGCGCCCGCCTCAGCCGCCGCCTCAGCCGCGACCTGGAGATTGATATGGCAGGTGCCGCGCTGGCGGTGGACTTGCTGGAGCGGCTAAGGGGGTTCCAACTATGACTACTTTCCCCCCACATTATGCCAACCGTGAAGCGGCAGCAGAATTACTGGCGCGCAGCTTGGCCGCTTATGATGGCAAAGATCCCCTGGTGCTCGCCATTCCCCGCGGGGCACTGCCCATGGGGCGCATCATCGCCAACGCGCTGAACGGTGACCTTGACGTGGTCCTGGTGCGCAAAATCGGAGCGCCCGGCAATCCCGAATATGCCGTAGGCGCCGTCGATGAAAACGGGCGGGTATGGATGGATCCCATTGCCGGCCGCCTGGGCATCGGCGAGCAGTACATTCGCGACGAAGCCGCCCGGCAACTGGAGGTGATCAAGGCGAGACGGGCGCAATACACGCCGATTCACCCGGCCATCGACCCCCGTGGCCGGATCGTCATTGTGGTTGACGACGGCGTCGCCACCGGCGCCACCCTGGGGGCTGCACTGCGTCTCCTTCGCCAGCAGCGGCCCGCACGCCTGATCGCCGCCTTTGCCGTGGCCCCTCCCGACACCATCGCGCGCTTGCATCCCCTCGCAGATGATCTGGTTTACCTGTCGGCCCCGGAGCCGTTTCATGCGGTAGGAGAGTTCTTTACGGATTTCCGGGAAGTCAAGGACGAAGAGGTGCTGGAGATATTGCGCAAAGCACCGCCACCACAAAAACCGCCGCATCCGTAAGCCATGCCCGTTCTCAACCCCGACATCGCGCGCGCATTCGACGAAATCGCTGATCTTTTGGAGATCGAGGACGCCAACCCTTTCCGGGTGCGGGCATACCGCACCGCCGCCCGCCTCGTGCTGGGACTGAGCAGCGACCTCAAGACCATGGTGGAGGCTGGAGAGGACCTCACCGAGCTGCCCGGCATCGGCGAGGATCTAGCCAAAAAAATTATCGAGATCGTCACCACGGGACACTGCTCCTTCCTCGAAAAACTGGAAAAACAGACCCCGCCAGCGCTGACGGAGCTGCTCAAGGTGCCGGGCCTTGGACCCAAGCGGGTCAAGGCGCTTTGGCACGAACTGGACGTGGAAACCGTGGATCAGCTCACCCGCGCTGCCAGAGAGGGGCGCATTCGCAGTGTCCCCGGTTTTGGCGAGAAAACCGAAGCGCGCATCCTGGAAGCCCTCCAGGCCCAGATCGCCGCCGTTCCCCGTTTTCCCATCGCCGTCGCCGCCCCGTACGCCGCCGCCCTGGTCCGCTATCTGCAGAACGTACCCGGTGTGCGGCGGGTGGTGGTGGCCGGCAGTTTTCGACGCGGCAGGGATACGGTGGGCGACCTGGATATACTGGTTACGGCCACTGCGGATAGCCCGGTCATGGAGCGCTTCACCGCCTATGAGGATGTGGCGGAAGTTTTCTCCCAGGGTACCACCCGGGCCACCGTGATCCTGCGAAACAAGCTCCAGGTGGACCTGCGCGCCGTGGACGAATCCGCCTATGGTGCCGCCCTGCATTATTTTACCGGCTCCAAGTCCCACAACATCGCCATCCGCCGCATGGGTCAGGATATGGGTCTGAAAGTCAACGAATATGGGCTTTTTCGCGGGAAGGAACGGATTGCCGGCGATACGGAGGAGTCGGTCTACGCCGCTGTCGGCCTGCCCTATATCGAGCCGGAATTGCGGGAGAACCGCGGCGAGATCCAGGCCGCTCGCGCCGGACATCTGCCGAAACTGGTGGCGATGGGCGATTTACGCGGTGACCTCCACGCCCACAGCAAGGCCAGCGATGGCCACCATAGTATGCGGGACATGGCTGCGGCGGCCCGAACCGCGGGTCTGGAATATCTGGCCATCACCGAGCACAGCCGCCACCTGACCGTCGCCCATGGCCTCGAGCCTGTGCGTCTGCGTCGGCAGATGGACGAGATTGATGCCCTCAATACCGAACTCGATGGTATCACGCTCCTCAAGGGCATAGAGGTAGACATTCTGGAAGACGGCAGCCTGGATTTACCCGACGGCATCCTGTCTGATCTGGACCTGGTGGTGGCTGCGGTGCATTACCGCTTCGATCTGCCCAGGAGCAAACAGACCGCACGCATCCTCAAGGCCATGGACAGCCCCCATTTCACCATCCTCGCCCACCCCAGCGGGCGGCTCATCGGCAGCCGGGAACCCATGGATGTGGACATGCCCCGCATCATCCGCCATGCGCGCGAGCGGGGATGTTTTCTGGAGATCAACGCTCAGCCCGAGCGGCTGGATCTCGACGACATCCATGCGCGGACGGCCAAGGAAGAAGGGGTGCTGCTGGCCGTCGATTCCGACGCCCACAGTGTTCACGAGTTCGACAATCTGCGTTTTGGCCTGCAGCAGGCGCAGCGCGGCTGGCTGGAGAAGAAAGACGTGCTCAATGCGAGAACGCTCAAGGAGTTGCGGCCCCTGCTGGCGGCGACCATGAGCCGGTAGATTTTGACGGACAAAAAGTGTCATCCTGAAAACGGCGTAACCAATGTATTTTTCGTTCTCTAACCAAGCACATAGCGGCGGTACCAGCGGCGTCCCTTTGCATCTCTGCCATCACCGAAGGCGAGCTGCTTTTGGGCTCCACTTTTTGGTTAAGCAAGCTCAGCCTGCCAGCGCAAGCATCAACTGATTGATGCGGGCGACGAAACCGGCGGGATCTTCCAATTGCCCCCCCTCGGCCAGAATCGCTTGATCCAGCAGCAGCGCTGACCATTCGGCGAAGCGAGTATCGTCTTTTTCGCCTTCTATGCGTACCAGCATGGGATGGGTGGGGTTGATCTCCAGGACAGGTTTGGTGCTGGATACTTCGTGGCCGGCCTGCTTGAGCAATTGCTGCATGTACAGGGCCATGTCCCGCTCGCCCAGGACGATACAAGCCGGAGAGCTGGTCAGACGATGGGAGACGCGCACAGCCTCCACCCGCTCGCCTAAGGCGTTTTTGATGCGTTCCACCAAACCTTCAGCGCCCTTTTCCGTTTCTTCCTGCGACTTGCGTTCTTCTTCGGTTTCGATCGCGCCCAGGTCAAGTGCACCTTTGGCGACGGATGTCAGTGCCTTACCCTCAAATTCGGGCAGATGGCTGGTCAGCCATTCATCTACGCGATCACTGAGCAGCAATACTTCGACGCCTTTTTTGCGCAGCAACTCCAACTGCGGGCTGTTCTTGGCGGCAAGGAAGGAGTCCGCGGTGATGTAGTAAATTTTGTCTTGACCCTCGGCCATACGCGCGAGGTAATCGGCCAGCGATACATTTTGCGTGTCCGTGTCCGTGTGGGTGCTGGCGAAGCGTAGCAGCTTGGCGATCTGTTCGCGGTTGCTGTAGTCCTCGCCCGGTCCTTCCTTGAGTACCCGTCCGAACTCATTCCAAAACGTCTGATATTTTTCGGGCTCTTTCCCCGCCATTTCCTCGAGGAGACCCAGTATTCGTTTCACCGAGCCGGAGCGCATCTGATCAATGACTCGGTTACCTTGCAGAATCTCGCGGGAGACGTTAAGAGGCAAATCGCTGGAATCGATCACACCGCGCACAAAGCGCAGGTAGCGGGGAAGGAGCTGCTCGGCATCGTCCATGATGAAGACGCGCTGCACATAGAGCTTGATGCCGTGGGAATGGTTGTGATCCCAGAGATCAAAGGGTGCTTTGGCAGGAATGAAGAGTAAGGAGGTGTATTCCAGTCGTCCTTCAACATGATTGTGGCTCCAGGTCAGAGGGTCGCCATAGTCGTGACTGACGTAGCGATAAAACTCCTTGTACTCGTCGTCGCTGATCTCGGACTTGGATCGTTGCCAGAGAGCGGAGGCCTTATTGACCGTTTCCCATTCGTCACCAGACTTGCCATCTTCGCCCATTTTGCGCATACGGATCGACAGGGGTATGTGGTCCGAATACTTGTTAATAATGCTGCGTAAGCGCCATGCGCTGAGCAGGTCCTGGCGTTCTTCCTCGCGCAGGTGCAAGACGATTTCGGTACCTCGCGCAGGCAAATCCAGGGTTTCCAGAGTGTAGGTTCCGGTACCGTCCGACTCCCAGCGAACACCATGCTCGGCCTCCATGCCGGCGCGACGAGTGTTCAGGCTGACGCGATCTGCAACGATGAATGCCGAATAAAAACCTACTCCGAACTGGCCGATCAGCTTGGCGTCTTTGGTCTGATCGCCGCTGAGGCGTTCAAAGAATTCTCGCGTCCCGGATTTAGCGATAGTGCCGATATTGGCAATCACCTCGTCGCGGTTCATGCCAATACCGTTGTCTCGCACGGTAATGGTGCCGATCTCGGGATCGAAGTCCACCTCAACCTTGAGTTCGCTGTCACCTGTTAAGAGGGCAGGGTCGGCCAATGCCTCGAAACGTAGCTTGTCGCAGGCGTCAGAGGCATTGGAGATCAACTCGCGCAGAAAGATCTCTTTGTTGGAGTAAAGCGAATGGATCATCAACTGCAATAGTTGATTGATCTCGGTTTGAAATTGCATGGTTTCCTTGCTGGCGGCCATGATCTCTCCTGATGAAGTAACAGGGTTCGCGCAGAGAGCGAACGGTTGAATGTAAGCAGGCTAAAAGTGGTGCCTGCCAAAGGAAAAATCAAGGCCGCTGGTGCCCCATTCTCATCATCACTTCCGTCATGCCGTCAGTTGGGCTCGTGGATCAAGGGAATATGATTCGCCTCCAGACCATTACCGCCCATGCTGACCAATGTCGCGAGGAGATAACGCTGAATCAGTGCCCGCAGGATTTCGGGGCGGGTTTCTGCAAACGGGTCAGGACAGTACATGGTCGGTCTCCGCGCTATTCAATGTTCGGTGCCGTAGGTTCGCTTACGCGCAGGTCAGCGGCGGGTGGGCAGGCGTCAATGGGATGGCTCCGATACTGCGATTCCGCACGAGCCTTCAATGCCTGGTTCATCGCATGGAAGCCGGCCTTGGTTGCTGTTTCCATGCGGGACATAAACAGCCCCACCAGAATACCTGAGAACTGCTCTCCTTGAGCGAACCGCGTGCCCACATTACTGAGCGTGGTGAGATGAAAGTTGAATGGTCGCGCGCAGTTTCTCTCCCTGTTTTGCCACTCCGGAAAGCGAGCGAATGAAGGGATTCCATTGCGGATAGGCGGGAAAATCCATGAGGATGGACCACACACGCTCCGGTGATGCCGCAATATCCATCTGTGTCACGATCTGATGCATGGCTATCCTTCGTCGTTATGAAAAAAATCCCTCCATTCGCCACAACGCCTTAAACCACAACGCCTTAAAGCAGGTTCATCCCGCCATCCACAAGAATCACCTCTCCCGTCAGATAGCTCGATTCGGTCAGCATCATGGCAACATCCGCAATATCACTAGGCCGTGCACTCCGACCCATGGGGGCATCGCGAATCCATGGCTCGCGAATGGTCACCCAATCTTCGGTCAGAGGCGTATCCACCAGCCCCGGGGCGATAGCATTCACCCGGATATCGGGTCCCAGGGTTTTGGCGAGTAAGCGGGTGACATGAATCAATGCGGCCTTGCTGGCGGCGTAAGGTATGGAAGCCCCCTTGGGCCGCACGCCGGCATGGGAGCTGATATTTAACACCGATGCCGGGTGTTCGGCCGTCGATGCCGCCTGCAGATAGGGTTCGCTCAGCGCGACGAGTTGCCAGGGCGCCACCACATGGAGTTCGTAGAGGCGATGCCAAAGATCAGGTGTCGCGGCCAGTAGATCGTCATGCGGAATCACGCTGGACTCACCTGCGTTATTGACCAGCACGTCAAGCCGACCGTAGTGCGTATACACCTGGGTGATAAGATCCTTACGCGCACCTTCATTGAGCAGATCTGCCTGAAAATAGTGGGCACCCGCCAGCGTTGCTGCCGCTTGTAAACCCGCAGCAGAGGACGCGCGGGAATGCAGGGCCACCCAATATCCCGCCTGCGTCAAACGCTGCGCGATAGCCAGACCAATGCCGGAGGTGGCGCCGGTGACCAGCGCGACGCGAGGATTATCGGTCATGACCCATGGCCCGAGTGATCATAAGTGGCCACCTCCAGCAAATTGCCATCGGGATCCCGAAAGTAGACAGAAATGATCGGCCCCGTGGCTCCAGTGCGTGGTATCGGACCGGCTTCGAGGGCGACTCCGCAGGTCTGCAGATGGGCGAGCACCTCTTGGATACCACCGGTGACGATGAAGCACAAATCGGCCGATCCGGGAGTGGGACTGGCCGCATGGGGGGCGATGGGGCGCCCCGCCGGATGCAGGTTGATTTTTTGCTGGCCAAAGGCCAATGCCTTCCGTTGGTCACCAAAGGTAATTTCCTGCATGCCCAATACCCGTGAATAGAAGGCGATCGTAGCAGATATATCCACCACGGTCAGGACAATATGATCCAGGCGGTCTATGCGCACGGCGTGATCTCAGAGATAAAATGCAGCCATTTTCGGGATGATACTTTTTTGTCCGTTAACAAATACCTGTTCAGCGACAAAAAAGTTTCATCCTGAAACCACAGTAACCCATTGATTTTATTATCACTGGATTTTACATAAGAATTAATGTTTCATCCTGGATCATTATGTCAAAAATTATATAACGCCTTTCCCAGACAAAAAAGTATCATCCTGGCGCCCCGGACAGACGCTGCGCACTCGATACTGATAGGATGGGCCAACCTAGGCGATCGTACGCTCTTTGAACATTTTCCTGATGAGCATCTCGACGAACTCGGTGTCGACAAATGGAACCTGGGCGTAGATCAACCCCCTTTCACCTTCGAGTTTCGCTAATAGGTGGCCTTTGCCCAGCAGACGTTCCGCGCCTTTTTCGCCAAGAGCAATTTCGGATGTTCCTTCTGAGTCGACACGGAGAATCAGACGATTGCCCAAATTCGAACGCAGCTGCATCGGCATAACGTTGGCATCCGGCCGCTGTGCGGCGAAAATGAGGT
>DAIEIW010000007.1:0-11505 GCA_027351205.1 Acidithiobacillus sp. | reverse complement strand
GCCCAAAAGCATCCGGATGGCCGACCAGCATCACAACATCTTCGCCCGTCTGGCGGATATCCAACCCGTCACGGCACGGCCCCGGCGTCCCTGGCATTTTTTCGACCAACTCGGCGCCTTCCTGATCGAAACCGGGCGCGACCTCTGGGGACTTTTTCTGCTCCTGGGCGCTCTGCTGCTGGAGTTCGGGCGTGGCCTGCGCCACCCGCGAAGCTTTCCCTGGCGCGAAATCTCCGCCACCATCGTCAATACCGGGCCGAACTCACTACCCATCCTCACCCTGATCGGCTTCCTCATCGGCGTGGTGATTTCCTTTCAGTCGGCCTCGACGCTCGCCCAATACGGCGCCAACATTTACATCATCAACATTGCCGGCCTGAGCATACTGCGCGAGTTCGGGCCGCTGATCACCGCCATCATTCTCTCGGGGCGTTCCGGCTCGGCGTTCACCGCGCAAATCGGCGGCATGTGCGTAACCGAAGAACTGGATGCCCTGCGCACTTTCGGTATCCCCCCGATCCGCCGTCTGATTTTGCCCAAGGTCATTGGTCTGGCGCTGGTGATGCCACTGCTCGTCCTGTGGACCGACATGGTCGGACTATACGGAGCCATGCTCGTGGCCAAAGTGGAACTCGGCATCAGCAACCGTTTCTTTATCGAACAAATGCCCGTCGTAGTCCCCAGTTTCAATTTGTGGCTGGGCGTTGTCAAAGGAGCCATCTTCGGCATCCTCATTGCGTGGATCGCGGGCTTTCATGGCCTCAAGGTAAAGCCCAACACCACCAGCCTGAGCCGGGAAACCACCAACTCGGTAGTCATGTCCATCACCGTGGTGATTCTTATTGATGCCATTCTTGCCCTGATCTTTGCCAATACGGGAATCGCCAACTGATGGTCCGCTCCGACGCCATTGTCCTGACCGATATCGCCACCCGGTTTGGAACCCACTGGATTCAGCGGCACCTCGATCTGACCGTTCGGTGCGGGGAGATACTCGCCATCGTCGGCGGCAGCGGCACCGGTAAGACCACGCTGCTGCGCGCCATGATGGGCCTCGTCCCCATCGCTGAAGGACGGATGACCATTCTTGGCGAAAATCCGCAAACGCTTAATCTGCGCGAACTGATTGCCCTGCGCCAGCGCTGGGGAGTGCTCTTTCAGCAGGGCGCCCTGTTCAGCGCCCTGACGGTTTATGAAAACATCGCCTTTCCGCTACTGGAATGGGGACATCTCAGCCGTTCCGAAATCAGCGATCTGGTGGCTCTGAAGTTGCAAATGGTGGGCCTGAAGCCCAGCGACGCCTGGAAACTGCCGGCGGAGTTGTCGGGAGGAATGGTCAAACGGGTCGCCCTCGCCCGCGCTCTGGCCATGGAGGCGGAGATTCTCTTTCTCGACGAACCCACTTCTGGACTCGACCCTATCGCCGCCGCGGAATTTGACGCCCTGCTCCGGCAGGTCCACGGCGATATCGGCTTTACCGTGGTCATGGTCAGTCACGACCTGGACAGTCTCGCCGCCACCGCTGATCGTGTCGCGGTGCTGGCCGACGGCAAGGTGCTGACGGTCGGTTCACTGACCGAGGTTCAACAGGTGGACTTCCCCTACATCCGTGCATTCTTCCATGGGGAACGAGGCGAACGCCTGCTGACCAGCCTCCGCGCTGCAGAAAAATGCCCTACTCTCCCCAGCGCTGCACAATCCGGTTCGGCAACCCCAGTTGGTCCAGAATCCGCGCCACGATGAAATCCACCAAATCTTCGATTTTTTGGGGGTGGTGGTAAAAACCGGGGCTCGCCGGCAGAATGCGTACCCCCATCTGTGCCAGCTTCAGCATATTTTCCAGATGAATCGTCGAGACGGGGCTTTCGCGGGGCACCAGAATGAGTTTCAGGCCTTCTTTCAGCATCACATCGGCGGCGCGCTCGATCAGATTCTCGGACAGCCCGTGGGCAATGGCGGCCAGTGTCCCCCCGGAACAAGGACAGACCACCATGGCCTGAGCCGCATTAGAGCCGGAAGCCACAGGAGACAGCCAGTCATCCTGGGCATAAACCGATAACAGGTCCGGATCGGCGCCGAACCGTTCATTGAGAAAACGGGTCACCGCCTCAGCCGTATCCGGGAGCTCCAGACTCAACTCCTCACGGCAAACCACCCGCGCCGCGTCCGATATCAGCAGATAGACCCGCACCCCGGCAGTCAGTAGCACCTCCACCAGCCGCAACCCATAAGCGGCACCGGAAGCGCCGCTAATCGCCACACAAACCCGATCCTGTCGTCGCCGATCTTCCATTACCGCTCCTTGACCCGGATGGAATCCGGGATTACGACCCTGCCGGTAGATCCCGGCGGGCGAGACGTTCGAGCAGGCGTCCGTGAATCCCGCCGAAGGCACCGTTGCTCATGATGAGCACATGATCCCCCGGGCGCAATTCTGCGTCCAGCGCCCGCAAGAGCGCGTCCATATCGACGTGAACCTGCGCGGCGGAATCCAGGGCGGCCGCCACATCCCAACCCAGATCCGCCGGAGCATAGACAAACGCTTGATCCGCGCCTTGCAAACTTGGTCCCAGCGTCTGCCGGTGCACCCCCATCTTCATGGTATTGGAGCGTGGTTCCAGTACGGCAATCAGACGCCCCGTCCCCGCCATCCGCCCGCGCAGGGCCGTGATGGTGGCAGCGATGGCCGTGGGGTGATGGGCAAAGTCGTCATACACCGCGACGCCGCCAGCCAGCCCGCGCAGCTCCAGGCGTCGCCGCACCCCCTGAAAGCTGCGCAATGCTGCACATCCGACCGCCAGCGGCACCCCGGCATGCCGCGCCGCCAGCAAAGCCGCCAGTGCATTCTCGGCATTGAAGGCCCCGGCCATCTCCCAACCGACTTGCCCGCGCTCGACGCCCTGCTCCAGCACGGTAAAACGGCTGCCATCCACAGCGTCCAGCCGCACCTGCCACTCGCCCGTACCGGCAAAGCGTTGCAGGGGCGTCCAGCAACCGCGCTCCAGCACCCGTTTCAGCGCTGGTACTCCATCATTCACGATAACCGCGCCCGCGCCGGGTACGGTGCGCAGCAGGTGGTGAAACTGAGTGATGATCGCCTCTATATCCGGAAATATATCGGCATGATCGTATTCCAGATTATTGAGTATCAGCGACCGCGGGTGATAGTGCATGAACTTGGAACGCTTATCGAAAAAGGCGGTGTCATACTCATCCGCCTCGATCACAAAAAAAGGGCTGTCCGTCAGCCGCGCCGATACACCGAAATTGCGCGCCTCCCCGCCGATGAGAAACCCCGGATCGAGTCCTGCCTCCTGCAATATCCAGGTCAGGATGGAGGTCGTCGTGGTCTTGCCGTGGGTACCCGCCACGGCCAGCACCCAGCGGCTTTGCAGTATCTCCCGGGACAGCCAGGCGGGACCGGAATCATAGGGCATCTGCCGGTCCAGAACAGCCTCCACACAGGGGTTGCCCCGCGACAGGGCGTTGCCGATGAGTACCAGGTCGGGGACAGGATTCAGTTGAGCGGGATCATAGCCTTCATGAACCGCAACCCCTTCGCGGGCCAGCAGATCACTCATGGGGGGATAGGTGTGTGCATCCGAACCCGTTACCTGATGCCCCGCCGCCCGCGCCAGCAGCGCGATACCCCCCATGAAAGTCCCGCAGACGCCGAGGACGTGGATATGCATGGTACGGCGGACCTAGTGCATGGTACTGCGCGCCGGTGCGCCGAGGCGTTGATCCAGCGCCTGATTGGCGAGTTCATAGAGCGCGTTGAATTTTTCCAGAAGCTCCTGATAACGGGCCATCATCTCCGCCTCTTCAGCCAGCACAGGATGATCGTCCAGGGAGCGCGCCAGCATATCCCGGGCCATACCCAGACGCTCCACTACCTCAAAATAGGCCCAGCCGTCCGGCGGCTGGGCGCTGGCCGCTGCGATCTCCTGCTGGTAGTACCAGACCAGAGCCGCCCGCGTTACCGCCTGCGCCGCCGTCATCTCCTCCGCCTCCGTCAATTGCCATTCGTGGCTGACCGGCTCCTGCCAATCCAGATAGGTGTGCCAGCGCTGGCCGTTCTCATCCGCCACGAACTCGAGGCGCACCCCCACCCCCTGATCGCCCAGCCGGGCAATCAGCCGCTCCGCCTCGTCCCAGTCTTCCGCGTAGTCTGGCACTGCCCCACCGGGCACTGCGCCCATGACCAGGCGCTCTACTGCCTCGACAAATTCCTCGTCAAGGGGGGCGGTACGCGCGTATTCCAAGGCATCATTGCTACTCAAAAAAGAGACCATCCACAGGGCTGCTGGCGCTGGCATACAGCTTGCGTGGCATGCGTCCCGCCAGAAAAGCCTTACGCCCCGCCTCCACTCCCTGACGCATCGCCTCCGCCATGAGAATGGGGTCTTTGGCGGCGGCAATGGCGGTATTCAACAAAACACCATCACACCCCAGCTCCAGCGCTACCGCCACGTCAGACGCCGTGCCCACGCCCGCATCCACCAGAATCGGTACTGTCGCCTGCTCCAGAATGATGCGCAGATTGTAAGGATTACGAATACCCAGACCGGAACCGATGGGAGCCGCCAGCGGCATCACCGCCACACAGCCCATCTCCGCAAAGGCCTTGCAGGCCACCGGATCATCCACACTGTAGACCATCACCTCGAAGCCCTCGGCGATGAGGGTTTTGGCGGCGTCGTAGGTCTGTCGCATATCCGGGTATAGAGTCTGAGGGTCACCGATGACTTCCAGCTTGACCAGTTTCCAGTCACCCAGTTCCCGAGCCAAACGGCAGGTGCGCACCGCATCCTCGGCGGTGTAGCATCCTGCCGTGTTCGGCAGGATGGTAAAACGGTCCGCCGGGAGAAACTCCAACAGATTAGGCGCATCTTTGCTCTGCCCCAGATTCATCCGGCGCAGCGCCACGGTGACGATCTCCGCGCCAGCCGCATCGATGGCCGCCCGCGTCTCAGCAAAATCCTTATATTTTCCCGTACCCACCAGCAGACGGGACTGGTACTCCCGCCCTGCAATCACCAAAGGATCTTTACGCATTGTGTTTGTCTTTCGCCTCAAAAAAGGGGTTAGCGCGGGGCACTCAGCCGCCGCCTACCGCCTGGATGATCTCCAGGCGGTCACCGGCCGCCAGCGTCGCCGTGGCGTGGGTACTGCGTGGTACGATTTCACCATTGCATTCAACGGCTACACGGCGCTCCGCCCAGCCCAACTCGGCCAGCAGCGCCCGCACCGTTATCTGCTCAGGCACCTCGCGGGCCACACCATTCACCAGAATCTGCATGATAGCGATGCTAGAACCTCACCGGAAGAGCGTCAAGCGAATGCGCCCGCCCGCGTGGTGCAGAGATCCCGGACGATCGCGTCAATGACGAATAACCCCATGTTCAGGGCGTAGGTATGGTCACCGTCGCCCCCGGTATCCCTACAGAGGCCTTCCATTGCTGCATCTTGCCGATGAGTGGCGATTCGGCGCATTGCTGTGAGGTAATCGAACCGCAGGCACTGGCCCACTCCCCGGTTACCCCGAAAAACTTTGCTGCGGATTGCATTTGCTGGGACTGGGCGCCCGTGGCCCGGGTGCTGAGTGCCTGATAATACGCCGCGCGCTTCTCCGCCCAAGCGGAGACGTGCTGCCAGCACGACGTCCGCGCAACGGACGACATCGCCGCACACCGGGCACTGTCCTGACGTGCTTTGGTCATATCCCCCTGCCACGCACCGGAAAAGGATGTGCCGGCGTCGCTCAGCGTCTGCGCCACGGAGGGCGCTGCCGGAATAGCCGGTGCGGCGGGAAGGGCTGGCGCTGCGGTGGTCAAGGGCAGCGCAGTGGACGAATAACTAACCGGGGGCGGTGTTGCGGAAGGCCCGGCCGGGCGGGAAGCAACGGCCGGCGCATTGCGCACCGGTGGCAATGGGGCGGAGGCAGGCGGCAATGGGGCTGCGGTAACGGCCGGGTAGTTGCCCACCATGCCTTGCGACTGCGGCGCCATACCGTTCGTCGTAGTCGTCGCACACCCCGCCAGCATCAGCATGCCACCCGTGGCGAGCACGGACCATCGCATCCAACCCATAAAGCACCCCTTCGTCAAATCATAAAGTAGCGTTCGAGTCTAACATCAGGGCATGACTGCTCAAGAGCTTCATCCATGGCATGCCCCTGGAAACCCGCGTCGGAAGGCTGCCACCACGCACGATCTGGCCGCCGTGCGTTGACCACTCCCGTTCCGGTCCTTAGAATAGGCGATATCTACGTGGGAGGGGACCCCCTCCCTTTTTTTGCATCCTCTTGTTGGCGAGGTGGGGCATGCAGGCGGTCTTGGCATTGGCAGACGGCAGCATCTATCGCGGTAAAGGCTTTGGTGCCACCGGATTGGCAGCAGGTGAAATCTGTTTTAACACCGCCATGAGTGGTTACCAGGAGATCCTTTCTGATCCCTCGTATCAGGGGCAGATCGTTACGCTCACTTATCCCCATATCGGCAATACCGGGGTCAACCCGGATGACATGGAGGGTACCCGGATATTCTGCTCCGCTCTCGTCGTGCGCAATCTGCCACGGCAACCCAGCAGTTGGCGCAGCACTCAGGACCTGTCCTCCTTCCTGCAGACCCATCGAATTCCGGGCATCGCGGAAATCGACACCCGCGCCCTCACCCGCAGACTGCGGGATAGCGGCGCTCAGAATGCTGCCGTCCTCGTCGGAGAGGCGGCCAGCGAGGATGAGGCCCTGGCTGCGGCGCGCGCTTTCCCAGGTCTCCTCGGCCGTGATCTGGTGCAGGATGTGGGCTGCCGGGAGGCATACACCTGGGATCTCGCCAGCGGCGCCCCCGAACAGGGCTATCACGCACGGCCCGTCACCCGGACACAGTGCCGTGTGGTGGTCTACGATTTCGGCACCAAACGGAATATCCTGCGCCTGCTGGCGGATCGGGCCTGCCAGATCACGGTGGTTCCGGCCCGCACCGCAGCCGCCGAGGTGATCGCCCTGCGCCCGGACGGTGTGCTCTTCTCCAATGGTCCCGGTGACCCGGCAGCCCTCGACTATGCGGAAGAGGCCATGCGGCAGATCATCGCCACGGGTATTCCCACCTTCGGGCTCTGTCTGGGGCATCAGTTGCTGGGACTGGCCCTGGGCGCCAAAACCGTCAAGATGAAGTTCGGGCACCACGGTGCCAACCATCCGGTCAAAGACCTGCGCAGCGGTCGGGTGTTGATCACCAGTCAGAACCACGGTTTCGCGGTGGACGCGGACACCCTGCCAGAGTGCCTGGTGGCGACCCATGCCTCATTGTTTGACGGCAGTCTGCAGGGCATGGCGCATCGGGAGCTGCCCGTGTTTTCCTTTCAGGGGCACCCTGAGGCCGGACCCGGCCCCCATGACGCCAGTGTAATTTTTGACGACTTCGTTCACGCCATGAACCAGCACGGAGGCCGTCACCATGCCTAAACACCAGGACATCAAAAGCGTCCTCCTCATCGGCGCCGGACCCATCATCATCGGCCAGGCCTGTGAATTCGATTATTCCGGCGTACAGGCCTGCAAGGCGCTGCGGGAAGAGGGTTGCCGGGTCATTCTGGTCAACTCCAACCCTGCCACCATCATGACCGATGCGCAGACGGCGGACGCCACCTATATCGAACCCGTCGAGTGGCAAACCGTGGCGCGCATCATCGCTATGGAACGCCCCGATGCCATTCTCCCCACTATGGGCGGTCAGACCGCACTGAACTGTGCCCTGGACCTACACCGGGAGGGGGTGTTGGAGCAGTATGGTGTCAAACTGATTGGCGCTTCCGTGGAAGCCATCCGTGAGGCCGAAGATCGCGGCCTCTTCAAAAAGGCCATGGAAGAAATCGGCCTGGAAGTGGCCCGTTCCGCTTTCGGTCATGATATGGAAGGCGCGCGCCAGATCGCGGAGGATATCGGCTTTCCGGTCATCATCCGGCCGTCCTTCACCCTGGGCGGTACCGGCGGCGGCATTGCCTACAACCGTGAGGAATTTGAGGACATCGCCGCGCGCGGCCTGGAGGCCAGTCCTACCCACGAAATCCTCATCGAAGAATCCATCATCGGCTGGAAGGAATTCGAGATGGAAGTGGTCCGCGACCGGGCGGATAACTGTATCATCGTTTGCTCTATCGAGAACTTCGATCCCATGGGCATCCACACCGGGGACTCTATCACCGTGGCCCCCGCCCAGACCCTTACCGACCGTGAATACCAGCGCATGCGGGATGCCTCCATCGCCGTGTTGCGGCGTATCGGGGTGGATACCGGCGGCTCCAATGTGCAATTCGCCGTCAATCCCGAAGATGGTCGACTGATCGTCATCGAGATGAACCCGCGGGTGTCGCGTTCTTCGGCGCTGGCCTCCAAGGCCACGGGGTTTCCCATTGCCAGAATTGCCGCCAAGCTCGCACTGGGCTACACCCTGGATGAGCTGCGCAATGACATCACCCAGGCGACACCGGCGAGTTTTGAGCCAACCATCGATTATGTGGTCACCAAAATCCCCCGCTTCGCCTTCGAGAAATTTCCCGAGGCCGATGCCCACCTGACCACCCAGATGAAGTCGGTGGGTGAAGTGATGGCCATTGGCCGCAGCTTCCAGGAGTCGCTGCAAAAGGCGCTGCGTGGCCTGGAGACGGGTGTGGATGGCCTGGATGAGAAACTTATCGGCAATGATCCGGACACCCTGCAAAAACTGGAACAGGAGTTACGGGTTCCCGGTGCCGATCGCCTCTGGTACCTGGCAGACGCCGTACGGCGCGGCTGGGATCAGGACAGCCTGCAACGCATCACCCGCATCGACCCCTGGTTTCTGGAGCAGATTTTCGAGATCATTCAGAACGAGGAAAGCCTGCGCGGTCTTTCCCTGGCGGGCCTCGACGACACCCGGCTCCGCACGCTCAAAGGCATGGGTTTCTCGGACCGGCGACTGTCCCGCCTGTTGGGTTGCCACGAGCAGCAGTTGCGTGAGCAGCGCCAGAAGCTGGGTGTCCGACCCGTCTATAAACGGGTGGACACCTGTGCCGCCGAGTTCCGCTCACCGACTCCGTATCTCTACTCCACCTATGAGACGGAGTGCGAGGCGGAACCGGGTGATAAACCCAAGATCATGATTCTGGGCGGCGGTCCCAACCGGATCGGACAGGGCATCGAGTTTGACTACTGTTGCGTGCATGCGGCCATGGCTCTGCATGAGGACGGCTTTGAGACCATCATGGTCAACTGCAACCCGGAAACGGTGTCCACCGACTATGACACTTCCGATCGCCTGTATTTTGAGCCGCTCACCCTGGAAGACGTCCTCGAGATCGTCGCCGTCGAAAAGCCGCATGGTGTGATCGTCCAGTTTGGCGGCCAGACACCGCTGAAGCTCGCCAATGATCTGGAGGCGGCAGGTGTGCCCATCATCGGCACCACACCGGATTCCATCGATCTGGCGGAGGATCGCGAGCGCTTCCAGCAGCTTTTGCAACGCCTCGACCTGCGGCAACCGGAAAACGCCATTGCCCGGAGCGCCCCGGAAGCCCTGAGCAAGGCGCGAGCGCTGGGCTATCCGCTGGTGGTACGCCCCTCCTATGTGCTGGGCGGTCGCGCCATGCGCATCGTCTATGGGGAAGACGACCTGCAACGCTACATGGTGGAGGCGGTGCGCATCTCCAATGACCAGCCCATTCTCCTGGACCGTTTCCTGAACGACGCCCTGGAAGTGGACGTCGATGCCGTCGCCGACAGCGGGCAACAGGTGATCGTGGCCGGGATCATGGAGCACATCGAGCAGGCGGGAGTCCACAGCGGCGACTCGGCCTGCTGCCTGCCGCCCTACTCCCTGTCCCCGGCCATTCAAGATGAAATCCGGCGGCAGACCGTGGAACTGGCCCTGGCGCTCGGGGTGGTGGGCCTGATGAACTGTCAGTTCGCCGTCCAGAACGAACGCATCTATGTGCTGGAGGTCAACCCGCGCGCCTCACGGACGGTACCTTTCGTCTCCAAGGCTACGGGATGGCCCCTGGCCAAAATCGCCTCCCGCTGCATGACCGGAAAGTCTTTGGCCGCGCAGGGCGTTCCACAGATTCCCAACCCGCCCCATTTCAGCGTCAAGGAAGCGGTCTTCCCCTTTATCAAATTTCCGGGCGTGGATATACTGCTGGGGCCGGAAATGAAGTCTACGGGCGAAGTGATGGGCATCGGCGCCAGTTTTGGTGAAGCCTTTCTGAAGGCGCAGGTTGGTGCGGGCGAGCACTTTCCAAGCTCCGGTACGGTCTTTCTCAGTGTTCGCGATGCCGATAAAAAGGGACTCACTCCGGCCGCACGGATACTGTCCGAACTAGGGTTCAAACTGATCGCCACCGGGGGCACCGCCGCCTTCCTGCAGAAGGAAGGTCTGGAAGTCGCCCCGGTCAACAAGGTGACCGAAGGCCGTCCCCATATCGTCGATGCAATCAAGAACGGCAAAGTGCAGATCATCATCAACACCGTGGACGAACGCCAGTCGGTGCGGGATTCTTTCAGTATCCGCCGCGCTGCTCTGCAGATGGGATTGACCTATTACACTACCCTGGCGGGCGCCACCGCAGGCGCCGCTGCCATTCACGCCCTGATGACGGAAGAATGCAGCGTACTCCGGCTCCAGGATCTGAACCAGAAAAGTACCAGCACGAGGCAGATATGAATGATAAAATTCCCATGACCGTTATTGGTGCCCAGCGGCTGCGCGACGAGTTGCATCGCCTCAAAACCGTTGACCGCCCTACCGTGATTGAAGCCATTGCCGAGGCGCGCGCCAAGGGTGATCTGTCGGAAAATGCCGAATATGACGCCGCCAAGGAACAGCAGGCTTTTATTGAGGGACGTATCCGTGAGGTGGAGGATTATCTGGCCCGTGCCCAGGTCATCGACCCCAAGCAACTGAATACCGGCGGTAAAATCGTTTTTGCGGCCACCGTGGAACTGGAAGATGCGGAAGGCAACGAAGTGACCTACCAGATCGTGGGTGATGCCGAGGCCGACCTCAAGGAAAACAAGATATCCATCAGTTCCCCCATTGCCCGCGCGCTCATCGGCAAGCACGAAGGCGATCCGGTTGAAGTGCGCGCCCCCGGCGGAACACGGGAATACACCATTCTTGCCGTGCGTTACATATAGATCATGATCGCATGACACACCATATCTACCTGCTGTTCCTGGCCATACTACAGGGCGTTACGGAGTTGTTTCCCATCTCCAGCCTGGGGCATATCATTTTGGTGCCAGCGCTCCTGCATTGGCCCATCAACCGGGACGCGGGGTGGTTTCTGCCTTTTGTGGTCGTGCTCCACCTGGCCACGGCCACGGCGTTGCTCCTGTTCTTCTGGCGCGACTGGGCGGCACTGCTCGGCGGTTTCATTCGTGCGCGGGGACGCCCCGACAATCCTGACTCCCGGCTGTTATGGATTCTCTTCATCGCGTCCATTCCCGCCGGTTTGCTGGGCCTCGCC
>DAIEIW010000116.1:0-9537 GCA_027351205.1 Acidithiobacillus sp. | reverse complement strand
GCAGTCTGGGCATCCAGCGGCCGGTTACAGGCGACGATGCCGCCGAAGGCGGATACCGGATCGCCGGCCCATGCGCGCTGATAGGCGCCGAGTAGATCCGGCCCCACGGCTGCGCCGCAGGGATTGCCGTGCTTCACCACGCAACAGGCGGGTTCGGCAAATTCCATCACCAGCGCGACGGCGGCATCACCGTCCCCGATATTGTTATAAGACAGTTCCTTGCCCTGCAACTGATGGGCGTCCGCCAGTCCGCCGCCGCTGCCATCGCGGTAGAAGGCGGCGGCCTGATGGGGATTTTCGCCGTAGCGCAGTTCCTGCGCCTTCTCAAATTGCAAGGACAGGGTCTGCGGGAAAGTGGTCCGACTGCCATCGGGACAGAGGCTGGAGAGATAGTTGGCAATAGCGCCGTCATATTGCGTGGTGTGGGCGAAGACCTTGGTGGCCAGACGGAAACGAGTGCTCGCGCCGACGCCGCCGTAACTCTGTTCCATCTCCTGCAGCACAGCGGCATAGTCATCGGGGTCGACGAGGACGGTGACGCCCTCCCAGTTCTTCGCTGCCGCACGGAGCATGGTCGGGCCGCCGATATCAATGTTTTCGATGGCTTCTTCCAGTGTACAATCGGCGCTGGCGATGGTCTCGGCGAAGGGATAAAGATTGACGCAGAGGAGATCGATGGCGGGGATGCCATGCTTGGCCATCTGCCGGGTGTGGCCGCTGTCGTCGCGCTTCGCCAGCAGTCCGCCGTGGATTTTGGGATGCAGGGTTTTGAGGCGGCCCTCCAGCAGTTCCGGGAAACCGGTGTAGTCGCCCACTTCCTGCACCGCGACACCATCGGCCATCAAGACCTTGGCGGTGCCGCCGGTAGAAAGTATCTCCACCCCAAAATCCTGCAACCGCCGGGCAAATTCCACAACGCCCCGCTTGTCGGAAACGCTGATGAGCGCTCTGGTAATCTCACCCATAAATTCCACAACCTCTGAAAAGTGGCAGTCCAAACTAAAAAAGGTACGATCAGGAGACCTGTCGTACCCAAACCTCCTGATGGAGGGAGCGTTTTTGCTCGCGCCCGTGCAAACGCACGCACCGGCGGAATGGGGCCATTGTAAAAGAGCCTCCATTGGGATGCAAGTGCGCTGCGGACAACGTCGTCCTCGACAGATCTATGCGGATAATCTAATATTTCCTGGACTCCTCAGTATGGAAGGCTGGCTATGTCCGAGCATGTGATACTGGCGGCCGTTGATGGTTCGGAAAATGCCCTGTTGGCCGCAGCGGTGGCTGCGCGCTTTACCCACCTGCTGGGTGGTCATCTGGGTCTGGTGACGACCTTGCAGGTGCCGACGGTGCCCCTGGGGTTTGGCGGTGGGCTTTTTTCCAGCGATCTCAAAAACCGGCTGCTGGCGGATGCTCGCATCGAGGCGGAAGAAAATCTGCGAGGTGTCGCAGAGCGCATACAGGAACACTGCGGAATTCTCCTGCCGGAATACTATCTGGTCGAAGGTGCTCCCGAGGTGGAAATCCCCAGGCTGGTCGAACAGGACCCGCATATCATCATGGTGGTGGTGGGCCAGCGTGGCTATGGCACCGAGAGCAGGCCCCTTGGTCTGCCGCATTTGCTGGGTGGCCTGGGCGCCAGACTGAGTCTGACGTTGAAGGTGCCGGTCCTGATGGTTCCGCCCGACACTCCGATGGATCAGATCTGTGCCGGCGTGATGGTTTCTGTCAGATCCTCCGGGGATGCGTAAGTTGGAGCTTTTCCTCCCGGTCGCTCATATGGCGGTGAATATCTGGCTGATCATCGGCTTTGGTCTAATCGTCGGTTTTCTCTCCGGTTTGACGGGGGTCGGTGGCGGTTTCCTGATCACGCCGCTGTTGATTTTTGTCGGTGTGCCACCCCTCGTGGCGGTGGGCACCGGCGCGGCGCAAATCGTTGGGGCGTCGGCTGTCGGCAGTTATGCGCACTGGCGTATGGGCAATGTAGACATGCGCATGGCCTTCATCCTCCTCGCCGGGAGCTGGATGGGCGGACTGCTGGGTGTGCATGTGGCACGTATCCTGGATGCGTCCGGGTATTTCGGGCTGGTGGTGACCTTCCTCTACGTCGGCCTGCTGGGATTTATCGGCATCTCCATGCTCGTGGAGTCGACCCTCGCCATGCGTTGGGGCCATCATCCCGGTAAAAACAAAAAGAAAGCGCGGGCAGGGATTTCCTGGCTGGATCGATTGCCTTGGCGGATGGAATTTCCCGTTTCCGGACTGCGCCTCTCCATTCTGGCACCCGTACTGCTGGGTTTTGCGGTGGGAATCATGGCGGCGCTGATGGGAGTGGGTGGCGGTTTCGTCATGGTCCCGATCATGCTGTATCTGCTCAAGATGCCGACCAGGGTGGTGGTAGGGACTTCGCTGTTTCAGTTGCTGTTTACCAGCGCGGAAGTGGGCATTTTGCAGGCCGGCATGAACCACGCCGTTGATCCTTACCTGGTCCTGGCGCTGGTGCTGGGCTCCATATTCGGGACACAGTTCGGTGCCAGGCTGGGGGCGCTGATGCGTGGGGAGCAGTTGCGTCTGGTGCTGGCGCTGGTGGTTCTGGGCGTCGCCATCAAGATGGGTCTGGGGCTGGTGATTGCGCCCGAGCACCTCTACAGCATGGCACGAGTGGTTTAGGTGCGCCTGGTAAACCTTTGCCTCATGGGTCTCGCCGCGCTGGTGACGGCATGGGTGACACCCGTGCTGGCGGCGGAGCCTCTGGTAGTCGGCACCAGTAACGACCTGGTGAAAGTCACCAGCCATTTTACGGGGCGGGAACTGCTGGTTTACGGTGCTCTCTCCCAACCGGGGCAGGTGATTGTCCTGCTGCGCTCTCCTGCGGCTACCGAGGCCATGTTACGCAAAACCCGGACTGGTCCCATCTGGCTGACGGGCGCCAGGGTGACAGTGACGGGTGCCCCCGGTATCTGGGAGATGCTCTCCTCAGCGCCCGCAGACCAGTTGCTGCCCTTGGCGACCCGGCAGTTGCTGGGTCTGGACCCAGGCCATCTGTCCCGGCAGGCCAGCTATCAGCCGGAGCCAGCGGACGTGGCTGCCTGGCAGCAGGCTTTTCTCAAGAATAAACTGCGCCGTCGTGACTATGTGGTACAGTCGCAAGGGGTGCATATAGAGGGTGGACAACTTTTTTCAGCCCGCATGACCCTGCCGGCTTCCCTGCCTTTGGGGCGCTATACCCTGGATACTTTCCTGGTCCGTCACGGTCAGGTGGTGGCCAGACAGGAGCAACATATCGAGGTACAACAGACCGGCTTCCAGGCCTGGATCGCCCGTTTCGCCAGCCAGGATGGCTGGCTCTACGGCATCGTACTGACCCTGACGCTGGCCGCCATGGGGCTCGGCCTGGGTATCGTCATGCAGCGGCGCCTGAACTGACATCTCCGTGTGCTCACAGATCAGCCATTCTTGGAGGCGTTTAAAAGAAATGACAAACTGCTATAATATTTTGATTTGGGTATTTTAACATTCTATCGGGCTGCGCAAATGTCTGCCGATGCCACTTCCATCAGGAGTTCATAATGTCCCAGTTGCTCTATGACAACGGAACGCATAAATGCATAGCCTTCACCGACTTGGTGGAAGGTGAGGGGATTCAGGCCAACCAGTTCCTCATCGTCAACAATGGCGAAGGGATGCTGCTCGACCCGGGCGGTAACCTTACGTACAAAAATCTGCTGGCGGAGATGGCAAGCTACTTCCTGCCGGCGCATCTCGATTATGTGTTTGCCTCTCATGAGGATCCGGATATCGTCGCCTCTGCCAACGGCTGGCTGCTGATCACCGACGCGAAGATTCTCATCGCCAATGAATGGACCCGTTTTCTGCCGCACTTCTGCTCCAAGGGGATGACCGCAGGACGGGTCATCGGCATTCCGCCGCAGGGCATGGGGGTCAATCTGGCGGGGCAGGAACTCTTTGTCGTGCCCGCGCATTATATGCATTCGGTGGGCAATTTCCAGGTTTACGATCCAGTGAGCAAGATTCTGTTCTCCGGAGATCTGGGTGCCAACCTGGTCAGTGGGCATGATGCTTCCAAGGTGATCGAAGGTGCGGAAGCGTTTGCGGCACATCGTGCGGCAACCTCCATGGATGGCTTCCACCGCCGTTATATGGGTGGCCAAAAAGTCTGCAGGCTTTGGACCAATATGGCGCGGGGCATGGACATCGAATGGATTGTGCCGCAACACGGCGCTTCCTTTAAAGGGCGGGAGACGGTCTTGGCTTTCCTCGACTGGTTCGAGGGGCTGGAATCGGGACCTGATCTGTTGACCCAGAAGGACTTTCAGTTTCCTATTCCCGAGAATCTCTGAAAGAGGTGCATCTTGAATCAGGACATGTTTGACGATCTCAATGTGCAGCTAGATGCCATGTCGCCAGAAATACAAGGCGCCGCGCTGATTTCCAACGAAGGGGCGGTGATTTTTCAGAAGGGAGAAACGATAGCAGACCAGCGTCTGATTGGTATCGCCGGGGCTGCCATTATGCGTCTTGCGGAGCATATCAGCTCTGGTCTTGCAGAATATCCGGCACAGGAGATCAGCATTCGCTGTGACAGGCATGCGGCACTCTTTGTGCCAGTGGGGTCGGATGCGCTCCTGATGCTGGTACTCTCAGCAGATGCGGATACGCGTCCTTTGGCGAAAGCTGTCCCCGGTATGGTATCTGCATTGGGCCAAAGAGTTGTGTCATAAGCATGCTGCCCAAGCCGGGCTAAGAAACCACGCTGTGGAAGGCGTCCTCCGCAGATTTCTGTATTGCTGATAAACACGCCATAATGGTCCCTGGCCGAGACTCTATCTCCAGCAGCTCCAGCGCGTGTCCGTTCCGCAGACCTTAGGAAGACTCAGGGCCAGCACCATGGACAGCGCCCCGCGGATGGGATATTCATAATTTAGGGTAGTGTTGTCCACTCCACATTAGCGGCATTGGTCTTAGGTACTGCTCGCAACGCTCGCGTCACCAGTTTGCCGTTGGCATCCAGAATGCTGAGACGGTAGAAACCGGCCACAGAGGGCGTCCAGCGCACACTTCTCAAGGCCGGGTTGGACGGAATGGGGCGGCCATCGACCAGAAAATGAAAAGGTCGGCTGCCGCCGAGCACGCGAATACTGACCGGCTCACCGGCGGTCAGTTGTGCGCCCGGTGCGGGTGCGGCGATCTCCAGCAGGGTGCCCATGGGCAGGCGCTGCAGGGTCAGTGGCCGGGTGGGCGGGTGCACCGACAGGGCGCGGCCCGGCAGGATACTGAAGACCTTGGCGAGAATCGGAATGGCGGCAAGGGCGGTATCACCGGGCAGGGCAGCGCCGTTGGGCTGGCCGATCCAGACGGCGGCGGCGTAGCGGTGGTTGAAGCCAATAGCCCAGTCGTCGCGGTTGCCGGCGCTGGTGCCGGTTTTCCAGGCGATGCCGGTGGGACCGCCGAAGGGAAAGGGACGGTTGAGGATGGCGGTGACCTCCTCTGCCGCATGGGGGGAGAGCAGGCGTCGTTGTCTACGGCGCTGGCCGGCGATCAGATGCAGGCGCTCCACCACCCCGCCATTCGCCAGCCCGGCATAGAGCGCCACCAACCGCCGCATGGAAATGCCGGCGCCGCCCAAGGCCAGTGGCAAGGCCGGGTCTGCCCCGTAAGGCAACATCACCGGCGTGCCCGCCGCCGTCAGGTGTGCCGCAAAGCGCAAAGGCTTCGATGAGGTCGATGGCGGGCACATTCAGGGAGCGCCGCAGGGCGGTGGTCGCTGTCACGACCCCCATGTAGGTATCATTGTAATCATTGGGTTCATAGGCCCCGAAGTTGCTGGGGAAGTCGGCCACATCGGTAGTCGGACGGATCAGCCCCGCTTCAAAGCTGAGTCCGTAGAGGAAAGGCTTGAGAGCCGACCCCGGCGAGCGTATGGCTCGGGTCATGTCGATGAAGCCATGGCGCTGCGCATTGCCCCAGTCTCCACTGTAGATGGCGCGTATGCCTTTGGTCTTGAGGCTGACCACCAGGATGGCGGCGCTCTCCGTCGGCTCCATGTGGCGAAGAGCCTGCCGGGCGATGACGGCGATGGCGCGATCCATGGGCGCATTCAGGGTGGTGCGGGTGCCGTTGGGCAGCGACGAAACCGCCTGGGGCGAGAGCAGCGGCATGGGGTAGAGACGATGGGGCAAGGGGGTGGACAAAGCGCGCTCCAGCGCTGCCTGGGAAATGACGCCCTGCCGCCGGGATTCCCGCAGGATCTGATTGCGGGTGGCGAGGGCGGCCCGCGGATGAATCAGCGGATTGAGCTGGTTGGGGTTGCGCACCATCATCACCAGAAAAGCCGCCTGCGCCAGCCCTAGGGTGCGCGGCGACTGGTGGAACCAGGCATGGGCTGCGGCCTCGACCCCCTCGATATTGCCACCCTCCGGGGCCAGGGACAGCCACATGCCCAGCACTGCGGATTTGGAATGGTGTTCGAAGAGGGAAATGGCCTGCATGGCTTCCAGCATCTTTACAGGTAGGGTGCGGGGCTGGGGATGGAGCATCCGTGTTACCTGCATGGTGATGGTGGAGGCGCCGGATACGATGTGACCCGCCAGTACCATCTGTCCCACGGCGCGAAGAATAGCGAGGGGGTCGACACCGGGATCCCAGCGGAAATGCCGGTCCTCAATGGCCACCAGTATCCGCCGCATCACCGGGCTGACTCGTTGCGGACGGGTGGCGAAGGCCCACTGCTGCTGTTTGTTGAGGAACAGGGCCAGCACATGGCCATGACGGTCGTAGATGATGCGGCCTTCCTGCGCCAGGGTCCCGATACCGGGTGGCATAAACCAGGCTGTGATAGCCAGCACGACGATGCCGGTCAGCAGCCAGCGCCCGGCACGTCGCCACCAGCGGTATCTGCCCAGGGGCCAGAACCAGGCCCCACTCTGGGCCATGCCGCACACCAGCCAGCCAGACCAGCGCCGGATCATGGGTCGCTCAGGAGGCCGGCGGCGTCACGGCCACCTTCCGCCCGGTCGTGCGCGCGAATATGGAGGGATGAAAAAGGTCGCTGACGGTGACCCCCGGCAGGACGTACTGACCGGGGGTGACGGCGCGCAGCAGAATGGCCGTCTTGAAGTCCGGAACCCCGTTGCCGTTGAACGCATCATTGTTTTTGGGTGCCATCTGAAAGGCCGCTTCGTAGCGATCATCGGTAGCGGCCGTGGCTTCCGGCGCCGTCAGATGATGCAGCCAGGACAGGCCATGGACCTTGCCCGGTGTTACGCTACCGGCCAGTTCCCAGCCCGGCGGCAAACCCATATCGAGCAGTGCGCGGTGCGGCAGATTGTCGGTGATCGCCCCTTTCAACACGACTACGAAGACGGTGTTTTGTGGAAGGGATTCCGGCTTCAACGGCTTACCGGCCAGCGTATAAAAAGCCCGGCTGACCTCCATCCCGTGGGTGGCGGCGGGCGGCGGCGTCAGCGTAATGCCTGTGGTCGACAGCGAAACGGGGAGGGTTTCCTTACCCAGATTGCGCAGCGCCATGGGTCCGGTCAGGGGCAGGACCACAGGCCCTGTCCGCTGAATAACCTGGTTGCCCCACTGGACATGGACGGTCTGACCCTCGCCGCCCAGCACGCCATCGGCATAGAGGGCCCAAGCCAGTTCCTGGGTGGTTAGGTTGTCGGGTTCCAGTCCTGCGCCGGGGAGGTCCTGCCGCAGCTTGGTCACGGCCTCGGGCATCAGGCCGGTCTGCGCGATGATGGTGGGCACGGCCCAGGCATCGCGTAGCGGCGAGCCAAAGGCCGCATCCCAGTCGGAACGCCCCCACCACCAGTCGCCACTGACCGGCTCCTGCGTTTTGATGGCCTTCTGCAAGGCATGTAGCGCCTGATGCTGTTCGCCGATGGTGTTGAGGGCCGAACCCAGTTGCGCCAGCGCCAGAGGCATCGTGAGTTGATCCATGTGCCGTGCCAACATGCGGATGGCCCCCGCCGGAGGTTTGCCCGCCAGACTCAGATCATAAACGGCGTAGATGCGGTCAAAGGCAGTGTGATTTTCGTTTTCGACCTCTCGACTCAACCAGTGCAAGGCTTGATCGATGGTCGGTTGCGGCACGGTAGCCCCGGCCTTCTGGGCGCGCAGCAGAAACTCGGTGGCAAAGGCTGTGAGCCAGGGTTGGGCGTCGCCATTGTTGGACCAGAGACCGAAGGCTCCATCGTAACGCTGATAATTCAGCACCTGATTGACGTAATCCTGGAGTTTGGCGGCACGCAGTGGCGTGATCAGCGGCGGTTTCAGCACCGTCAACGGCAGGCCTTCGCTGGCGGCATCCAGCAGGGAACCGCAGTGCCATCCCTGATACAGGGCCTGTACATAGGCCTTGGGATTGAAGGGCATGGTATTGCCGAGCGTCACCGCGCTCACGGTGGAACCGGGGATAAAGCCCTGGGTATCCGGCTGTAGTGTGTGTTGGTCCCCTGCTCCCAGCGTCAGGTTGCGGTTCTTGGAAATGGGCGGCTGGGTGGAATGCACCACCATATTCCAGTGGCGGACCAGGCTGTAGCCTCCGGGACCCGTTATGGTCAGGGTCAGGTGTGCCGTGCCTTCTCCGGTGCCAGTCAGTGTCACCGGCAACAGACGCATGGCCTGCGGTTTCAGGGATGCCTCGCTACGGCCATTGCTCCCGACGCGGATTGGCCCGGTCGCCGTGACCTGACTGTGATATACGCCCGCTGGCAGCTTCAGGTTCTGCAACATGACCGTTGCCTGGACGCTGTCGCCGGGAGACAGGAAGCGCGGCAGCAACAGGTTGGCGATGAGGCGGTTACGAACGATGATGCTGGTGTCGCCGGCACCGACCGCGTCGCCCTTCCAGGTCACGGCCATGAGGTGCAGTTCGCCGTTGAATTCCGGCACGGTAAGGGGCAGTTCGGCGATGCCGTTATGGTTGGCCTGCACCGGACCGGCGAAGAGCGCCACCACCTTCTGCGGAATGGGCCGCGCCGCCGGACCGAAGTTGGCACCTGCGCCGTTTTGCAGCAGGGCCTCAAATCCCGTGGGGCGGGCCAGCAGGGCGCCGTAGTCGTCAAAGACGCTGATATCCAGCCGCCGCTTGCCAAAGAAATGGTGCAGGGGATTGGGGTTGGGGAATTGGGTGAGGTTGAGGATGCCTTCATCGACCGCCGCCAGCGTCACATAGGCGCCGGGGCGGGTTTTCACCGGAATCCGGATGGTCTGCCGTGGGCGGTACACCGGATCGACGGTAAAGCGGACTGGAATGGCACGGCGGCCGGGCTGGAGGCCGAGCCAAGTCAGACCGATGGCCCGTTCCGGGGCCTCGGTAGCACTGGCGGGGCGGAACACATCCACCAGCGCATAGGCGCCCGCGCCCCAGTCCTTCCGGACCTGCACATGCAGGGTGCGGCCCCCTTTGGGCAGGGTAAAGTTCTTCACCTTCAAAATCTTGTCGTTGGCGATGACCAGTACCGCCGGGCCGGAGAAGGGCGCGGAGACATGGATATCGGCGGTGCTGCC
>DAIEIW010000241.1:0-2328 GCA_027351205.1 Acidithiobacillus sp. | reverse complement strand
GAAAGGCGTTCATGGACAGGAAAACCTGCACCTCCGACCCCGAAACCGCCGCAACCGACGCCGCCATCGCCGCAAACTGCAACTTCTCCCTCACTCCACTTAAACAAATGATATATAATCCCGACATGAAAACCTCCTCTGTGACCGGATAATCTCAGCAAGCAGAAAGCATGCCAGATCAGGTTATTGTATGGTAAGTTATATAACCACATTGTTATTTCTGGTAAATAACACTTCTTGAATATTATGGTAATGTAGTTTTACGTGGTTTTGACGGCTGCCATGTCATGGCAGGTCATGACAGTCCAGTCATGACAGGTAAGTCAAACATAACATTCTAACTTATCGACAAAAGTAATTATTCAGAGGTGATAAGAATATTCTTGCATCCGGTGGCCTGGAGAATACGTATTATAGAATGGTCGTAGCTGAAATATCGAAGGGTTTGGGGATGATGAACCACAGGAAAAGAACCCGATCTGGGAAATCGGAGGGCACGGCTAGGCGGAATGACATGTCCATTGGGCTGGATGTTGGCAGTGTGCTCAATATTCAGCAGAACCCCATGGTGCTGATCAATCGGGACTATCGGATTATAGCCGCCAACCGCGCCTATCAGGATGCCTATGGCGTGCGTGCGGACGAGGTGGTAGGGAAGTGTTGCCATGAAATCTCCCATCACTCCCCGGTACCTTGTCACATGTGTGGAGAAGATTGCCCTCATCAGGCGGTGTTCAACACCGGGGAAGCGCATGAGGTGCGTCACATTCATTATGACCATCAGAATCATGCCGAGCATGTGCGGATTCGCGGCCATGCCATCAAGGATCAGGACGGCAACGCTTATCTGGGGGAGGAAATCATCCGTCTCCCGCGTCAGGAGGAGGAAATCACCTGCGGTGAGTTGCGTATGGTAGGACGTTCACCCGCCTTTATGCGCTGTCTGCATCATATAGAAATGGCAGGGCGGACGGATGCCAGTATCCTGCTGTCCGGTGAGAGTGGAGTAGGTAAGGAGCTGGCTGCCAACGCTCTGCATCAGTTCTCGGCGCGGGCGAGTGGTCCTTTCATCACCGTCGATTGTGCCTCCTTGCCGGAAACCCTTTTTGAAAGCGAGATACTGGGCCACGAGCGGGGTGCCTTCACCGGTTGTCTCGGGCGCAAATGCGGGCTGTATGAAATGGCCCATGGCGGCACTCTGTTTCTGGACGAGGTCGGTGAACTACCGCTTGCCATGCAGGCCAAGCTGCTGCGCGTACTGGAAACGGGTAGCTTTCGGCGTCTGGGCGGAGCGGAAACCCTGCATGCAGACGTGCGCGTAGTGGCCGCCACCAATCGCAATCTGCTGGAGATGGCGACGCAGCGGGCCTTTCGCGAAGATCTCTATTATCGTTTGGCGGCCATTACCATTGATTTGCCGCCGTTGCGTGAGCGCCGCGAAGATATTGCGGGTATCGCCAAAGTTTTGCTGGATCGCATTGGCAGGAACTGGGGCGGGGGTTGGAGCTTGTCCAAGGAGGCGGAGATTCGTCTGTGTGCCTACGATTTTCCGGGCAACGTGCGGGAGTTGCGCAATATTCTGCAAAAGGCGGCGGCGCTGGCGGATGGCCCGGTCATTCAGCCCCGGCATCTGGATTGGGCGGTATCGCGCAAAGCAGCCCTGCCGACAGCAGAGCGACCGTCGCTCCCCGAGTCCGGGAAGACTGGGCTGCACCCTGATAACCTCGATGAATTGTTGCGTCGTTATCATGGTAACAGGCGCCAGGTGGCAGACGTGCTGGGAGTTTGTGAGCGAACGGTGTACCGCTGGTTGCAGCGCCAGACTGCTGGATAAGGGACGCTGACGTACCCTTCGTGAAAACCCGCCGACGCGGTACAATCCATCCGACAATCCGGGAAGGGTGATTCATGCATCTAACTAAAGAACACTTGATCATTTTTGACACCACCTTGCGCGATGGCGAGCAGTCGCCGGGCGCGGCCATGACGCGCGATGAGAAATTGCGCATCGCCAAGGCCCTGGAGCGCTTGCGCGTGGATGTCATCGAGGCGGGCTTTCCCGCCGCCAGCAACGGCGATTTCGCGGCCGTGCAGGCCATCGCCGCGGCGGTGAAGGACAGCCGCATCTGCGCCCTGGCCCGGGCCCGGGACGAGGACATCCGCCGCGCCGGGGACGCCATCGCCGGGGCGGCGGCGGGGCGCATCCATACCTTCATCGCCACCAGCCCGGTGCACATGCAGGCCAAGTTGCGCATGTCCCCCGACGAGGTCCTGGAGCGGGCGGTGGCGGCGGTGAGGCTCGCCCGGCAGTATTGCGACGACGTGGAA
>DAIEIW010000198.1:0-6237 GCA_027351205.1 Acidithiobacillus sp. | reverse complement strand
CCGCGTTACTGGATTTATCTGATTCGCTTGGGCCTGAAGGCCGAGTTGATGAAAGATAAAGACATCATCTGGCAGTGTGTTTCGTGTAACAAGTGCACCAATATCTGCCCCAAGGATGTCCGTCCCGAGGGGGTGATGAAGGCGACAGCGCATTGGTTGGAAGAAAACGGCCTGACCCCGAAAACGCTTTCGACGCATTTCGACGAGGAGTTTACCCATCAGTGCATCGAATTTGGGCGTATCGAGGATACCGAAGTCATGGTAGGGTTCTTCAAGCGTGTCGGGCAACCCTTGGTCCAGGCCTGGATCGTGGAGTTTGGCAAACGCCTGACCAAGCACATGCCCTTGGGTCAGTTGACCAAAATGGGCATGAATGTGGTGTTCCGTCCCAAGACCAAATCCTGGGGTAAAACCGGTGAAGTCCTCGCTGAATACGTGAAGGCACAGAAGGAGGCCGCGCATCATGGCTAAGGTTGCATATTATCCGGGCTGTGCGCTGGAAGGTTCCGGCGGACCCTATGACAAATCCACCCGCGTTTTGGTGAAAGAACTGGGTCTGGAGATGGAAAACCTTGAGGACTACAACTGCTGTGGCGCGATGGAAGTAAAGAACATTCATCCCATGTTGCAGACCTATATGTCGGCGCGGAATCTGGCCATCGCCAGTAAGCTGCAGGGCTGTGATACGGTGATGGCGCCTTGTAACGGCTGCTATCGTAATCTGAAGCAGACCGAATATGAGTGTGCCACTTCAGAAGAAACCATGAAGACGGTGCAGGAACTTGCCAACAAGTCGGGTGACCCTGTTTATGAAGGCGACGTGCGCAGCCTGCACGCGCTGGAATGGTTCATGGAGGAAGTGGGCGTCGATGGCATCAAAAGCAAAGTCAAAAAGAGTCTCAACGGCCTGAAGATCGCCAACTACTACGGTTGCATGTACACCCGTCCCCGGCAGATTTTCCCGGAAAAAGATCAGGGTCCCGGTTCGGAATCGAGCTATGCGCCGCATTTCATGGATGACCTGCTCGCAGCAGCCGGTGCCGTGAGCGTGGATTTCCCCTTGAAGACGGCATGTTGTGGTGGGGCGCATACGTTGTCGGATTCGGATACGTCCACCCAGCTGGTGCTGAATATCCTCCAGGCGGCGGAAGATGCCGGTGCGGAAGTGATCGCCACCGAATGTCCCACCTGCCATTCCGGTCTGGAAATGCATCAGGTCCGTGCGGAGACGGAGTTCGGCATCAAATCGAGCGTCAAGGTGATTTATTTCACCCAGTTGCTCGGTTTGGCCATGGGTCTGTCTGCACGCAAGGTCGGCATTCCCGACAACGTCAGCGACTCGATGGATCTTCTTGCCGCTAAGGGCATTATCTGAAATGGTGTGGGGAAGCGCCCCTTTGCGGGGCGCTTTTTTTTACCTGTCGCTGACACCAGGGGAAGGCCATGGAATGTAACGGTTGCGAATTCCGCGCCGAATTATATTACGATCGGGAGTGCCAGATCTGGGTGCGACGCGAAGGCGATGGCACGCTTACGGTGGGTATGACCGACATATCTCAGTCGATTGCCGGAAAGATTCTGCATGTCCGGGTACGCCGGCCGGGGACACGTCGTCCGCCGGGTAAGCCGGTTGCCACTATCGAGAGCGGAAAATGGGCAGGTCCGGTTCCGAATGTCTTTGATTGCGTGATCGAATCGGCCAACGAAGATGTCCTGGAAGATCCCAATCTGCTCAATATTGAACCCTACGAAGCCTGGATCGCCCGGGTACGCCCGGTGGCTTCGGTGGACGCTGCGCTCAAAAAGCTGTCTACTGGGGACGCCGCCTTTGAGTTGTACCGGCAGCGCTGTCTGCGTGACGACATTCATTGTGAGCGAGGAATGCGATGAGCGACTACCACTATCTGGAGGATCAGGGCGAAAAATCGGTAGTCATCGTCATGACCAGCGGGCCGAGCACCGCACATCGCTGCGCGACGCCGTTTTATCTGGGCGCCCTGTTGTCTTCCATGGATGCGGAGGTTAAGATTTTTTGCACGATGGAAGCGGTTCGACTGATGCAGACGGGCGTTGCGGAAAATCTTTCGGCGATGGCTGGCGGTAAACGGATTATCGACTTCATTCGTGACGCAAAAAATGCCGGAGTGGAAATCCAGGTCTGTCGTCCGGCGCTTCCCGGCTATGAGATCGAGGCCGACAACCTGATCGATGAAGTGGATGCGGTGGCGTCTGCCGGTGATCTAGCCGATCTGATTCTGTCGGTTGACCGACTGTTGTTTTTTTAAAATCCTGCTTGGCAGCGGGGCCTGTTTATTGGAAATGCAAACCAAAGGAGAAAATGATGGGAACTGTACGTGGCTGTGAAATCCCCGAAGATCTGCTGTACAACGTCGAGAATAACGTGTGGCTGCGCAAGGAAGACGATGGCACTGTGACCATCGGCATGACCTCCTATGCCTGTGCGTTGGCTGGACAGATCGTTTCTTATACGCCCAAGGGCGCTGGCAAGGAGATCAAGAAGGACAAGTCGGCAGCAACGGTGGAGTCCGGCAAGTGGGTTGGCCCATTGAAGAGTCCCGTCAGCGGTACGGTGGTGTCGAGCAATGACGATGTGGCCAAGGAGCCGGGCCTCATCAACAAGGATCCCTATGGCAGCGGCTGGATTGCCAAGCTGACGCCCGCTGATTTTGCAGGCGATGCCGGCGAACTCAAGACCGGTGCCGATGCTTTGGCGGCATTTGAAGCAAAGATGACGGCCGATGGTTTTGGCGGCTGCTGATTTGCGCAATCCGTCATGATTCAGGAAGACGGCCGCATTTCGCGGCCGTCCGGCTTTCTCTCTGCATATAAGGATGGAAATTCATATGAACCCATGGTTGAACGCTGTTGCGCAAGTAGAGGCTTTGGAGGATCTGGTCCTCAATGCGGATCTGGTGGACTCTATGCGCGAACGGTGGTCCGGTCTGTCCGGTAGTCAGGTGGGTCGTATCAATTTCTATACGCCTTCTTTCAAGCACCATGAAACATCGGAAGTTTCCGCCTGCGGGAAGAATGCTTTCCCGGCCGTTTCCATCACCGGTGGTGACTGCAAGTTGCAGTGTGACCACTGTAAGGCGAAGATTCTGGAGCCGATGATTCCGGTTCGCACGCCGGAAGAACTGGATTGTCTGGTAGACCGGATCGTTTTGGATGGGGGCCGTGGGCTGCTGCTTTCAGGGGGTTCGGACCATCAGAACGTGGTCCACTATGAACCCTATTTTCCGACGGTGCGCAAGATCAAGGACCGCTATCCGAATTTACAGATCGCCATGCATACGGGTATCGCCACCCCGGAGTTCGCGCGCGGGATGGAGGATGCGGGCGTCGATGTGGCCATGATGGATGTGATCGGTGCCCAGGATACCATCAACCAGGTTTACCATTTGCGCCGTTCGGTGGATGATTTTGAGGCCGCGCTGGAAGCTTTGGTGGCGACCAGGATGAAAGTGGTGCCGCATATTGTCATCGGGCTGCATTACGGGGAGCTGCTTGGTGAATGGAACTCTCTCGAAATTATCCAGCGGCATCTGCCCAGTGCCCTGGTGCTGGTGGTGATCATGCCGCAATATGCCGCTTCGAGCCGGCCTTTCGCGACGCCAGCGGCGGATGAAATCGGTAAATTCTTTATGGATGCGCGGGCTGCGTTGCCGGAAACACCAGTATTGCTGGGCTGCGCGCGGCCTTCCGGCGTGCATCGTTCCATCACCGATACCTATGCGGTCATGGCGGGACTGAACGGGGTGGCCTTCCCCTCTGATGGCATGCTGGCCCTCGCCAAGCACCTGGAACGAGATGTCTTTGTGACACCTTCCTGCTGCTCCATGATTGTCGGTGAAGAAGTCTTGGCACTTGGTGACGAGACGACCACTATGCCGCTGGATTATGTCCCCGCCGCGCCGAAGCGTCGTACCCAACTGCGGGATATCCCGATCGTGTTTACGGCCTGAGACTGCATTGTTTCTTCTGGGCTTCACGTTCGTCCGGTTGCTTGCGTTATGACAACGTGTAACGCTAAGGACTGGCTTGTGGTCGATACCGGCTTGCGCCCGGCCGACGAAAATATGGCCTTAGACAAGACGTTGCTCCTGGCAATGTCCGAAGGTCAGATTCCCAGCATTTTCCGTTTCCTGCGCTTTGAGGAATCCGCGCTGGTCGGTTATCACCAATCACCGGAGCAGGAACTCAACCTGGAATTTTGTCGTGAGCAGGGGATCGCCGTGCAGCGTCGTCTTACCGGCGGCGGTGCACTGATTTTTGATCCCACCCAGATAGGCTGGGAACTGGTTTGTCAGCGGGACGCGCTGCCCCAGGGCGATATGGCCTCGCTGTCGCAGAGAATCTGTGAAGCGGCGGCGGCTGGCTTATCGCTTCTGGGGGTGAGCGCACGGTTTCGCCCGCGCAACGACATCGAGGTGGAAGGGCGGAAAATTTCGGGTACCGGCGGGATTATGGATGGCAATGTGCTGCTCTTTCAGGGGACGGTGCTGGTCGATCTGGACATTCCGCGGATGTTGCGCGTACTGCGAGTGCCACTGGAGAAACTGGACGCCCATGCCATCTCTTCGGTGGCGGAACGGGTGACCAGCTTAAAGGCCTTGTTGGGTAAGGCGCCGGAGTTGACGGCGGTGCAGAAGGTCTTGCTGGATGGTTTCCGCGCGCATTTGGGGCTGTCTTTCGTCCAGGGCGACTTGCCGGATGCAGTAGCCGCGCTGTTGCCGGAGGCGTTGGCGGAGGTGCGTGACGCGGACTGGCTCGGCATCAACCGCCGCGCGCGCGACGACATGCCGTTGCGCAAAGCGACCTTACGCGCCCCCGGTGGCACGCTGCAAGCGGAAATGCTCTGGGACAGTTATGGGAGCCGAGTGCGGCAGGTTCACTTCAGCGGTGATTATTTTGTCCAGCCGCGGCGCGCTATCGTCGATCTGGAGGCGGCGCTGCGTAATGTCCATCTGAACGACGTGGACGGTGTTATCGAGGGATTGTTCGAGAAGCAGGCTGTCGATGGCTTCGGCTTACAGCCGGAGCACTTCGCGACGGTATTGCGGATGGCGGCAAAAGGCGCGTGAACCCTTTAGCCATAGATGTACTGGTGATTGGCGCCGGCCCGGCCGGCGCGGCGGCAGCGCGTGCCGCCGCGGGCAAGGGCCTTACGGTGATCTGCGTGGATCGTCGTGCCGAGGTCGGTCTTCCGGTGCAATGCGCCGAGTTTGTCCCGATGCCGCTCTTGCGTACCGTGCATGAAACGGATTCGCGGGTGCAGGACGTGGCGGGGATGTTGACGGTACTGCCATCCGGGTTGCAGCATCACAGCGTGTTCCCTGGCATCATGATTGACCGGGCACGTTTCGACCAGGGCTTGGCAAAACTGGCGCAGGCAGCCGGTGCTCAGATGGAAACGCGTTGCCAATTCCTCGCCTGGGATGGCGAAGTGGCCCGCTTGCGGCGCGGCACAGAGGAAGAGTTCACGGTGCGTCCCCGCCTACTGATTGGCGCCGATGGGCCACACAGCCTGGTGGCGGAGGCCATGGGCTTGCCGCATCAAGAGGTCGTTTATACCCGTCAATATACAGTGCCGTTGTTGCGCCCCTATGCGGATACGGATATTTTTCTTTCGGATGCTTTTCCGGGAGGGTATGGCTGGTTGTTTCCCCGCGGGCCGGTGGCTAATCTCGGACTGGGTGCGGATCGGCGTTTTGAGGACAATCTTAAATTGCCGTTGGAGCAGTTGCATCGGCAGATGGTAGAGCGCGGCATCATCGGCGAAGCCGTTCTCGGGCGTACTGGTGGAGCAATTCCGGTGGGCGGTATTCGGCCGATGGTGCATGGCAACGTGGTGCTTGCCGGAGACGCGGCCGGGCTTACCCATCCCATTACGGGGGCGGGTATCCCCGCTGCGGTAATCAGTGGTGAGGGCGCAGGATTGGCCGCTGCTGATTATCTGGCGGGCGACGGGGACGCGTTAGAGAGCTACGCAGAAGATATGCAGGATCAGTTTGGTCCGGCCCTGGCGCGGGCCGTGCAGCGAAGAAAATCTTTGGAAGCCGTGTGGCGACAACCTGCGGCCCAGGAAGACGGGGTAATGCGGTCCGGCTGGATCGCCTTTGATGAATACTACGCCGCCTGAGGCGGAATGACAGGAGGAACTTCCATGAGTGCGGTAGCGCAAGAAAATTCTCAGCCCTTGAACTTTTATCGCCC
>DAIEIW010000185.1:0-25827 GCA_027351205.1 Acidithiobacillus sp. | reverse complement strand
GCGGGTGGAAAAATCGCGGATGACCGGACGCCCACCATAGGCAAAAGACACATGATCCAGCTCGGCAATGAGTACGCCGGAACGATCCGCCGTGCTGATTTGCAGGGTGGCCTGCCCCTGCTGCTGGCGACGGCTGGCGCGTTCCTCACGCAGCCCCTCCAGACGGCGCAGGCGGCCCTGGTTGCGCTTGGCGCGGGCCTTGACCCCCTGGCGCAGCCAAGCCTCCTCTTCCGCCAGTTGCCCTTCCAGACGGCTGTCGGCGGCAGCCTCAGCAGCGAGGACTTCGGCCTTGCGGCTTTGATAAGCCGCAAAAGTGCCGGGAAAACTGCGCAGTATCCCACGATCCAGTTCGACGATGCGGGTCGCCAGGCGGTCGAGAAAACGCCGGTCATGGGTGACGAAGACCAGCGTGCCGCGATGGCGCAGCAGGGATTGTTCCAGCGCCAGGATTGCGGGCAGGTCGAGATGGTTGGTGGGTTCGTCGAGAAAGAGCAGGTCCGGCTCGGCGACCAGGGTGGCGGCGATGGCCACCCGCTTGCGCTGGCCGCCGGAAAGGGCGCTGACCACGCCTTCAGCGGGCAGCCCCAGGCTGTCGCGCAGGGCCTCTGCCTTGTAGTCGATCTGCCAGGCATCGTGATGGTCGGCAAGGGCATGGGCATGGGCATCGTCCGCATCGGCATTCTGCAAGTGCCGCCAGGCAGGATGTCCGGATTTGATGGCGGTGAGCAGGTCGTGCTCACCGGCCAGTTCCGGCTCCTGCGCCAGGTAGGCCCGGCGTATGCCGGGCGCCACCCACAGCGTTCCCGCATCGAGGGGACAGAGGCCCGCCAGCACTTGCAGCAGGGTAGACTTCCCTTCACCGTTGCGGCCGATCAGGCCGACCCGCTCGCCTGCCTCCAGGTTCAACTCGGCATGGTCCAGCAGCGCCCGGCCACCCCATTCCACTTGCCCTGCCTCCAGCCGCAGAATAGACATTCAGCCGACCCCATCCTTGTTATGCAAAATAAAGGCGTAGGGTACGGGGCGCGCTGCAGTGGCGCAAGCCGAAAGGGTGTTCTCGGGTTCTGCGGGTCAATTCAGCAAGCGCAGGGTGAGCGGGTAGCGGTAGACCTCGCCGTTACTGGCCTTGATGGCTGCGACGACGCAGAATATCAGGTTCATTATAAAAATCAGCGGAAAAATGAACAGACCTATCAGCAATGCGCTGAGAATGCTGGCTACCACACAGGCAATCAGCACCGTGATCTGGAAATTCAGCGCCTCTCTGCTTTGCTGCACCAGCCAGGCGGAGCCGCTGTCCTTTTTGAGGAGATAGACGATGAGCGACGGGATAAACCCGAAGATGATGCCGCCGGCATGGGTGAGCGCGGCGATATTACGATCGTCCTTACTGACTGATTCAACGAGGTCATTGCTGTCCATGTTCACGCTCCCTTTAGGATGATGGATTTTGCACGGGGCTGCCGGATGGCGTTCCAGTCTGTGTGGCCCATGCCCACTATCATACTGAATTTTTTGTCAAAGAATAGCCTTCTGATGGGCTTTTTCCGGACGGCAGGAGGATTGCCACCGATGGGCCGGACCTTTAGCATAGACTCATGCCCGACATCCTCAGCGACGAACAACGCCAGTTCCTGCAACTTTTGCGTATGCCCGTGCCCGGCGACCCGCCGCCGGAGTTGGCGCAGGACAAAACGACGGTAACCGGCGCTGGCGCCGTAGCGAACCGATCTATACCTGCGCCATCGGCGTCGGAGTCTGTTCCGTCGCCCCTTGTCGAGACGTCCGTGCCGCGCCCGGAGCCACTCCCGATCTCCGCCGAAGAACAGACCCCCTCATTCACAGTGGCAGCCCCCATTCCGGGGAGCGGCACACCGTCGCCGCCCACTGCCGAACCCCTTCCACCTCCGCCGGTACCTGCTACCCAAGCCAGCGTCACTGCTGTTGAGCTGCAACGGATCACCCGCATCGCCACTCTGGACTGGGGTGACCTCAACAACATGGTCAATACCTGTCAGGCCTGTCCCTTGGGCGAAACCCGCAAACATGCCGTATTCGGTGCGGGCAACCCGCGCGGGTCTTGGCTTTTTGTCGGCGAGGCGCCGGGCGCGGAAGAAGACCGCCGCGGCGAAGCCTTTGTGGGTCGCGCCGGTCAACTCCTCGATAACATGCTCCACGCCATGGGCCTGAGTCGCGACAAAGACGCCTACATTGCCAATATCCTCAAATGCCGCCCTCCCAATAACCGCGATCCGCTGGGTCCGGAAGTGCATGCCTGCATGCCCTACCTGCAGCGCCAGATCGCGCTTTTGCAGCCGCGTGTGATCGTTGCCCTGGGACGCTTTGCTGCGCAGGGCTTGCTTCAGGTGGATACCCCGCTCAGCCAATTGCGCGGTACGATCCGGCAGTATCAGGGTATCCCTCTGATTGTTACCTATCACCCTGCCTATCTGCTGCGTAATCCCATCGACAAGCGCAAGGTCTGGGAGGATCTGAAGCGGGCGTTGGGGATATTTGCGGAGCAGGCACCCCCTATTTAACGGACTGCTGCCCGGTCAAAAGGGCGCGCACCGCCTTAATATCCTCTGGATTGTTCCAGATTCGTTGAGGGAGATCTGCCGTTTTTCGCTCCAATGGGGTCGGCCTTGCCCGGCAGAGTTAACTATAAAGGCAGACAGCAGCAACGCGGGCGCCAATTCTACCATTGGGATACGTGTTCCTGATGCTTTGAGATTTTGGGCGCTGCCGAGCATGGCTTTAATTCATTGCCCAAATAACCCTGGGGAGACGTTATTCGGCACTTGCGGCAGGGGAATGGTACAGTGCTGGTGGATGATTTTGCCGTTGGCCGCCTTGCAATTCAGGTTATAGGCCAGAATGGGCAGAGGGGTCTGTGCCGCCGCCTGACAACGGGCCTGATCTTTGCCCGGACAGCCTTGGTTGAAACCCAGGACATCCGCCGCCGCCCAGGCGTGGATAGCCGATAAATTCTGGCTCAGCGCGGCGGGGTCACGGACAAAAAGCGCAATCCTGGCGTCTTTTCCGGGTTCCCATCGGGTTTTGCCAGAAGGCAGGGCCAGATAAAGTCCATCCACGATGCCGAGGAGTTGCACCGCGCCTTGGCGATGGACGACGGCCAGCGACTGCACCTGCGCATTGTGGGGTTGGAAACCCCAGACGAGGACGTTGCCATTGGACAAAGTCATCTGGGGCAGGGGGTACAGATCCATGCCTTGTTCCAGACGCTTCAGTAGGGAAACAGGATGCTGCCCCTCCTGGAATTGGATTTCACCGGCGAATTTTTTCAGGGCTGCGTCGTCCAAAGAGCGCGCAGAGCGCGGATATAGTCGACACCTAAAGTACTATCCAGCAGAAGCAGATTATCTCACCATATCTTGGGGTTGTAGTGGCAAATAGCACTCTGAAGAGGGCTTAGTGGGCCGTTGTGGCAACCAGAAACGAATTCTTCCGGAGTGTTTGCCGCGATGGCCGGACAGTTGAGAGGCGCGTCCGCTGCATTCACACTTAAACTGAAGCTTAAGATTATGCAAGCATCTATGCAGAAAGTGAATGATCGTAACATATTGAATTTCATAAAATGAAGTAGGTTAAAAAATCATGCCCAACGGGGACGCTGCTGGCTCTCCCACCATATGGAACGATTGAAGGCGACAGACATTTTTGGGGGGCACAGGGATCGCCCTGTTTGGGCAGGGGTTGATCCTTGATAGCATCGCGCAACATTTGGGCGCGCGTGAAAACGTGACTTGTATTTGGAATGTTTCCCAGAAGAAAGGTTCTCGAATTCATCTGCGGCGCCCTCCCAGTCCGCCCGATAGTAATGCCGGGCAACGCTCGGAATATAGGAATGGTATTTCATATCGGTGAGGGTGGTCTGTACCGCGCTGGGCAAGGCCCAGAAATTCATTTTTGGATTGGCATTCTTGTTGAATAGCACTGCGGCACATTCGGTATAACCATGCTTGACTGCCGATGTTACGTCCCGCGATAATTTAGGCGTAACGTCCCGCGCTATTTGAGGGCGAACAAGCGGGCGCGTCCCACGCGGTTTTAGAAGGTACGCGTACCCAGAAGAGCACGGGACGGCGTCATCCCGTGCGATGGGTTCAGAACGGTGGGTGGGGGTCAGCGGACCGGATCCGATGGGCCCTGGCCTGTGCGCCGTAGCGGCTCTCCAGCAGGCTCATCAAGGCGTCGACGAAGCGGAGCAGCGCCGCTGCGGCCTCATCGGACAGGCCCGCCGGGAACAGCCGGTCCCAATCCTCCAGCAAGGCATCGGATTCTTCGGTGGGCCAGGTATTCATCGCAAGGCCTCGATGGCGGCCTGGATCAGGTCGTCGGGGAGGTGGTTCAACCCTTTGGGCACGGCCAGGCGCAGGGCGGTGTGGAGGACGTTGCCGGCCTGTCGTGGGCAACCCTTGGAGGCTTGGTGGAGCAGCTCCAGGCCGGAGTCGGACAGCAGGGTGTGCTGACAGCCGGCGGAGCGGAAGGCATGGGTGATCAGGGCGGCGAAGCGCTCTCGCTCCAGGATCGGGCGCAGGTGATAGCGGACACGGATGCGACTGGCCAGGGCGGCATAGGGTACCCGATCCAGGGTTTGCGCGAGGCTCGGATGGCCCACCAGCCAGACGGTCAGCAGATCCCGAGAGTCGAAGGCGAAGTTGAGGAAGGCCGGGAAGTCCCGGAAGAAGTCCGGGGGGAGGTTCTGGGCTTCATCCAGGATCCAAACGGGTAGGACCTGCTTGTTCTCGACCAGGTCCTGGATGCGTTCCTTGAGATCCTTCCAGAGGTGGGCGCGGCGGTAGTGGGGCTCGACGCCCAGTGCGCGGCCCAGAGCGCGGTAGATATCGACCCGGCCGAAGTCGGTGTCGGACTGGTAGATGACGCGGTAGCGATGGGGATTGAGTGGCTCGGTGAGCAGGCGCAGGGTGGCGGTCTTGCCCACCCCGGGGTCGCCAGTAAGCAGCCCGAGGCCAGGGGTGTGCAGGAGCCATTGGAAGGATTCGCGCAGGCTGGTAAGGCTGCCATCGTCCCAGATCTCTGGAGATTCCTTGCTCAGGGGCAGATGCTTCAGGCCGAAGTGTTGGAGAATCATCGTCCATCCTCCTTCTTGCCGTAATACTGCCGATGGGCGATCTCCACCAGGCTGCTGCCAGTTTTTTCGGGGGCATCTGGGGCCGGACTGGGCTTGTGGCGGCGACGCTGGGCGTTGGCTTCCAGATCCAAGGGGGTAGCCGGGCCCAGATCCTCGCCGGTTTCCTTCTCTACGCGAAGGACGCGCTCGCCGTGGGGGTCCACGACCAGGGTGACGGCTTTGCCGGCAAGTTCGTAGGGGACTTCGAAGCGCCGCCCCTCCCAGGAGACGGTGCCATCCTTGCGCACCTTCCGGGGGAGCCGGTGATAGAAGAGATCATCGATCCGGGGAGCCTGGATGCCCAGGCTGCGGATATGAGGCAAATCCTGCTGGTAGCGCTGCAGCGGTGTGAGCCCGGCCAACCCGCCATGGGGCCGCTGGTGATAGACCTGCTCCAACCAGGCCCAGAGGCGGGCGTTGAAGTCGTCGAGACCGCGAATGGCCCGTAAATCCAGTTCGCTGAGGAACTGGTCGCGGAAGGTGCGGTGCCAGCGCTCGAGCTTGCCCTTGCCTTCTGGGGCGTAAGGGCGGCAGTAGATCAACGCGATGCCCAGGCGGGCGCAGATGCCTTGCAAAGAGGCCGAGCGGTAGGCGGCGCCGTTATCCACCACCAGTTTCCGGGGCACGCCCCGCTTGAGCAAAGCCTGCTTGAGGACACCTTCGATATCGAGGGCCGTCTCGCCCAGGCAGAAAGCGCTGTGGGTGAGGAGCCGGGAGGCGTCGTCCATCAGGGAGACGAGATAGACCTTGCGCTGCTTCCCGTGGAAGGAGAGCCGGGGGCCATGCAGCACATCGCCATACCAGAGGTCCCCGGCATGAGCGGCAACGAAGCTGCGTTTCTCCTCGGGTTCGCTGGCCGCTCCAGCAGGTCGCGACAAGCCGTGGTGTTGCAACAGGCGGTGGATGGCCGAGCGGGACACGCTCCCCAATGGGACTTGGCCGCTGCTTTCCAAGAGCAGCAGGATCTGCCCCAAAGAGCGGCGGGGATTCTCCCGCTTGAGCACCAGGATCTGTTCCTGAATCTCGGCGGCGATCTGGGACAGGCCGCGGTCCCGACGGGGACGGGGTGCGAGGCCGTCGATCCCGTGATCTCGGTAGGCGTAATACCAGGCGGCGATGGTCTTGGGGCTGAGCAGGGTCCGGCGGGAACCGGGGATCTCGTAATGGCGCTCGGCTAACTCCCGGATCAGGCGCTGGAACTCTCCCCGGTTCAAGGGGCGGTGCAACAACGGGCCGAGTACCGACAAGCGGAACAAGGCAACGGGATCGATCGGTTGGGACATGGCAATTCCTCACAGGACAAAACGAGGCCCCATGCCACCAGAACCTCCCGTCTCTGGGGAGATGGTAAAGTCTGTGGGTTGGATCTGCGGGTGGGTTTTCCTCCGTTTCGCCGAGCAGAGAGATCGGTAGATCAGGGGACGCTGACGCCATGGCCATCCAGCCAGGCTACCAGCTCCGAGAGAGCTTGCTCACCCAAGACCCGTGACCAGAACTGCGGCCATTCCGGGGTGCGACCCCAGTCCGGGTGATCGGTGCACAAGCGGAACTGCCAAAGAAGATGCCGGTCTTGGAGCCAGCGCAACCAGCGGCGGCAAGTATCTCGGCTGGGTCCAAAGCGCAGGCTGGTGAACGACAAGGAGAAGTTCAGCCACAAGTACATCAATACGCACTGCTGGATGGCCCAGCCATACCAGCGCCGGGGAGCCACGCAAGAAGGCAGACGGGAGCAAGTGTGGCGGCAGTGTCGGCAATAGAAGCGAGGGATCCAAACGGGGTTTTCTGGTCCTTTGGGAGAGCGGTCTGTCTTGCGCTCATAGTGGCCATGATGCCAGGGAGAGCCGAACCCACAATGAGGGCAGCACTCCGGGCGATATCGATCAGGGTCCAAGGCAAGGGTCTCCCAATGTTGTTGCAGGGACAAGATACCGGCTACGATGCGGTTCAAGGGCAGGTCCTCCATCAGGTTGAGCAGGTTGGAAAGTGTCGAAGCTTCCTACCATACCCAAGGGGAATCTGCCCTTCCTACCCCCCTGCTTGTCCCACCTTATCCGGGAATTGATTCTTCCAACCGCTCTAACGGACCGCGGGATAAAACCCTCGGGTCCTTCTCAAATAGCGAAAGACGTAACAGCCGAGGAAATGAAATCGGCTTCCGCCCTTGCGAGGTTAGGATATCTTTTATCATTGTGTTCATAATAATCATTGAGTGCATTCACAGCAGCAGATTTTCTCAAACCAACGAATGGCTGTACGGTATTGATAACAGATTCGATATCAACTTTCTCAAGATTTCCATATTTCTGCGCTTCGATATGCATATAGCGCCCCAAGTTAGCGATGGTTTGCTGCCCGAGATCCACTCCCTCCCCGACGGTAACCCCGCTGGCATCGGTGGCCTTTTGTTCAGGTTTTCCCGTTTTGACATTGGCCTTGAATGCTTCTGAAACATAGAAGTCGAGCATGGCGCCTTCGCTCTTTTTTATAAAACCGTAGTCCACCCGATCAGTCGGCGAACATGCTGAGGTTGTTTCCCTGGGTTGCGTCCGGGTGGCGCAGGTTTCGGCGTTGGAGTTGATTGTTCATAGATGGGGCTGTCGTCTCGCGGATAACAGACATGACTCTGCAGAAGCGCGAGGCGTTTTCATGGGCGGCTCTGATGCAGGCAGCGTCGGTGCCACAGGCATTTCTCTTCCGAAGCCATTCCTTTTGGCCGGTTCGCGTGTCGGCGACCAGATGGGTGTAGTGCCCGGTGTCGGAGAAGACCTTGATGAATTTACGGTAAACAATCGTCAAGTCACGGTCCAAAAAGAGGAGCTTCTTGTCTCCGCCAATGGTCCGCTCGGCAGGCGTTGACGCCCGGCTGCAATCCATGGCGTCGGCGTCGCCGGCGCCAGCCAACAGGGCACCCACGGCCAGCGTCAGGACGTTTACGGGAGAGACGACTGGAGGTCGGCCTCGCAGCATTTCGGTTCCTGATACAATATGGGCGATATTCCATTTAGCGCGCACAAAATTCGGGATCTGGTGGCGGTGTATAGTCGCCAATATCGGGGCCCGGTGTGGGTTCCGGGGGCGGCGGGTTCCCCGTCGACCCGGGGTCGTTGCTATTTCCAGCCTGCCCCTGCGCTACACTCCGGCTGCTCGGCAACCCCTCTGCCAGCACCGGGCTCTGCATGCGCATTACCGCTTCGACCTGCAGAGGGATACCCCAGCGGGTTTGACCATCCGCGCCCACTACCGGGCGCAGGCGGATACCGAAGAGGGTGGGTAATCCGATGTTATTCAAGCTGTTATCCAACCGGTAAAGCCCCCTGCCCAGTTGATCGATGAAGGGCACGATCAGTGGCTGGACGATGGTGACCTGTACCTTGAGCAGGGTTGCGTCCTGTACGGACAGCTTGCTGGCGGCGCCGACACTGGTTTGGCGGTAACCCAGATGATCTACGGGTATGGCTCTGACCCAGGTGCCGGAGGCATCGCGGGTCTGTTCGGCAAAATCGTCAAAGGCCTCGCGGGTAGGATTCAATATCCGGATCAATGCTTGTCCTGCAGCAACTTTGGCGATGACGTGACCTTGGGCGAGGGCTTGGAGATTCTGGCCGTGGGTGTAGAGTGGCGTCAGACCGCGGGCGAGGGCGTCGCGCATGGAGGCAACGCCGGCACTGTGCAGGGTGCCGGCCCGCACTGCCTCTTGAGTGGCGACTTCCAGTTGAGCGCGGGCCTGGTAGAGCAGGGCCCCTTGAAAAGTTCCAAGCAACGCCAACAGCAGCACAGGTGTTGCGATGGCGAATTCGACGGCGCTGGCGCCCTGTTCCCGGCTGAGAGCAAAGCCCTCTCGGGCCGGGTGAGAGGTTTTCGCCGGTGGCATCGGATTGCACATGGTTCCTGATGGCGTCCAGAGGCGCAGCGTGTTTCTGAGCTTACACCTCATGATGTACCTCTTCCCGCCCGCGCAAAGTGTCTTCGGTCCGGAAGATGGATAAATCTACCGGTAGACCACGCTCACGCATGGCCTCATAAAATTCCGGTACCGCACCGGTTGCCCGAAAGACGCCCCGCACCGTGCCTTCGGCATCATAGCCCTGCTGCTTATAGGCGAATAGCTCCTGCAACTGGATGGTGCCGCTCTCGATGCCGGTTACCTCGCAGACGCTGGTCACCTTGCGCGAGCCGCAGGAAAAGCGCGTGATCTGAACGATAATGTCTACCGCTGAGGCGACTTGCTCCCGAATGGCGATAAGGGGGATGTCCATTCCCGCCATCAGTACCATGACTTCCAGACGGGACAGCATATCCCGCGCCGTGTTGGCGTGAGCGGTGGTGAGGGAGCCGTCATGGCCGGTATTCATGGCCTGCAGCATATCCAGTGCTTCGCCGCCGCGACATTCGCCCACTACAATGCGGTCAGGGCGCATACGCAGGGCGTTGCGCACCAGTTCGCGGATAGAAATCTGGCCTTTTCCCTCCATGTTGGCCGGGCGCGCCTCCAGTGAGACCAGATTGGGCTGATATAGGCGCAGTTCCGCCGCATCCTCAATGGTTACAATGCGTTCATGGTCGGGAATATAGTTGGAAAGTACATTGAGCAGGGTGGTTTTGCCGGAGCCGGTACCCCCGGAGATGATGATGTTTTTGCGTTGCTGCACGCAGACCTGGATGAAATGTGCCATGCGCGCCGCAATGGAGTCGTAAGCTATCAAATCTTCCATTTGTAGCCGCTTTTTGGAAAACTTACGGATAGTGATGCACGCGCCTTTCAACGATAGCGGCGGAATGACCGCATTAACGCGGGAACCATCGGACAGGCGGGCATCCACCAGCGGTGCGCTTTCATCAATGCGCCGACCGATGGGCGCAACGATACGGTCGATAATGTGCCGCACCGCCATCTCACTGCTGAATAGCGCCGGGGCGGCCAGCAATCTGCCTTGGCGCTCGATAAACACTTCGTCATATCGGTTCACCATGATTTCCGTAATGCTTTCATCCGCTAGAAAGTCTTCCAGCGGGCCAAGTCCGACGGTTTCATCCAGCACCTCTTTTACGAGACGCTGCCGGTCGAATTCCGGGGGCGAATTCATCCGCCACACGACTTCCCGCACCAACTCGCCGACGATACGGCGCAGCTCCTCCGGCGATAGCGCACCGAGGTCGACACGTCGCAAATCCATCTGGCTGCGCACGGCTTCGTGGACCTCGCGCACCAATACCAGCCAGTGAGCGTCGTAAACGGGGCGGGTTGGCCAGGTAACCTCCTCGGTCAGCCGCTGGTTCCAATATGGTGATTGCTTAATAACGGGCGCATCACCGGGTGGCTTGGTACCCGAAAGGGAAAGGTGGGCAGATTCCTCGATGGATGCCGTCACGTTATCAAAGCGCGGCATGATTTGCAGGCGGTATCCGGCGATAAATATTTCGTCGTGCGCCTCCACCGGGCCATAGGCTCGCATGCGTTCGCCGTTGACCAGCACTGCACCAAACCCGCCTAATCCTTCAATATAAACGCCACCTTGTTCGGCGTAAATCCGCGCGTGTTCCTTGCCGACGTTCCAGCCCTCCATGCGTAGATGAGCATGTTCCGCCTTGCCAAGAAGACAAACGCCATCACTCGGTGATATGACCTGGGTGCCGATTTTGGGATGTGACACACGAACGGTAAACATAGAGGTTCTCCTAGCGGATCAGCCCTTTTTCAGAATGCATCTTGTATAGATTTTCCAGATAACGACCATGGGATTCCGCATCGATATTCTCTATGGAATCAGCAGTGATCACCTTGGGGGTAACGAGAAAAACCAAATCTGACTCGTTGTTACGGAAATCGTCAGATTTAAATAGGTAGCCAAGAATAGGGATATTTCCGAGCCCTGGAATTTTGCTGCTATTATTGGCCATACTGTGATCTATAAGTCCAGACATTACCAGTGTATCGCCATCTTTCAGGTTGATTTCCTCCTGAGTCCTGGTAGTAAAAAATCCAGGTACGCCACCAACGCTTAATGCTGGGTCAATGTTACTTACCTCGGAGAATATCTTCAGGCTGATATTGTTTCTGTCATCTGCAACCGGAGAAAACTTCAGGCGAATGCCAAAGTCCTTAAAAATGACAGATGTTTGCCCAAATCCAATCGCTAGGGGAATGGGAATCTGTCCGCCTGCCAGAAACTCTGCTGGCTCCTTACTGCCACTTTTGGCGCTGAGTTTGGGATTGGCGATTTCGTACGCATCACCGTTTTGAAGTGCGTAGTTGATGCGGGAAGCCGCTGAGGCGATCATACCAAAATTGGTCGCAAATGGGGCAACCTTAAGGGGAAGATTTTGCACCCCAGAACTGGGGAAGGAAAAATTGGCAAGGGGGCCGCCAGTTCCGTTTGTAGATGGTACATCCATGCGGAAGTATGGATTAGAACTGAAATCTCCGACGATGCCAGCTTGTGGTCCGGAAATTGATTGGTTCCAGTTAACTCCAAGACTGCGGAAAAAATCATTTTTCATCTTCAATATTTTTACATCCAGAAGCACCACTTTTTCCATTCGTATCGGTTCTTTTTCTGCGAGGTTGACAACATTTGGATAAATCACCTTGAGTTTCTCTATTCTGTTTAGAGTTTCGTCAGATAGATTTTTGCCATCAATAATGACTTTGTCGCCGACCACCTTGACCTGTATATGAGCGCCACTCCCCAGTAAAGTAGATATTTCCTCGGCGGCGCGACCTACATCTTTGGGCGCTATGACGACTCGCGAAGCGCTTTCTTCCCCATTTTTATACCAAAGGTGTAAATTTGTTTCACCAGACCCCTCAGCTAGAAGAAGCAATTCTTTATTGTCAACAAGGGTAACGCTGAGTATTTTACCATTACCGACGGCGACCCGTTTCACGGTATTGGTAGGGATAATTTTTACCTGCCCTGCGTACATGGAAATATTAGATTGCTGCTCCAGGCTGAGGATGTCGCCAGCATAGGTCAGAGCGGGCAGGACGCAGGTTGCTATGGCCACAGCCAGGGAGTTACGGATGTATTTCATCGGAAAATGTCCTGTCAGGGCTTGGGTAATGATGGTACATAGGGAAACGGCAGAGAGGTGAGCTCGCGGTTCTGAGCCTCATTCCGCAGCGTCATATCCCCGCTCTCGGGGGTCGCGTGCGGCGTTGCATTTCCGGCTGTTTGCACGTCACGGATGCTCGTGCTACCACTCTTCGATGCACCACCGACAATATATTCCACCCCAGCAGGCAGGGTGCGCGGATATCCGATAATATCGTGCAGCGATATCGTATGCTTTGGCCAGGCACCAGTATTGGTGTTACCTCTTAAACCCAGACGGATTTCCCCGCTTTTCTGAGCGACCAAAATTTTTTGCGCCTGCTGCGGTGTGACTTCGAGGGTAATGGTGCTATAGCCTTCTGCTCCACCAGGGTTATTGGGGGACATCTCCCGCCCAGTCGCGAGGACTTTCAGGTTCTGCCCTAAAAATCGCACCAAGGACCCGTCTGCCGCTGCAGAAGCGGTCTGCAGGTTGGTGATGGTGCTTGCGGCTGCATTGGCGCGAACATCGGCCGGTGTGATCCACAGCATGTCGATGTGATCTCCAGGACGGAGCATTTTGTTGATGGAGTTTTCCGAATTGACCGAAATAGTCAGGGCGATGTGATGAGCGTCGAGAATATCTGCTGGGCTGCCCATGCCGCTGAACATCGACAGTGTCAGCGGTTTGCCGCCTTCTGCCGGGAACAGGAGTCTTTTATTTTCAATTTTGTTGAAATCGGAATCCAGTATGATTCCGGCCGGCGCGCTGTCGACCGGGATTCTTCGCCGCGCGACCATAGACAACGTGAGGATGGTGTTCGCTGGCAGATTCTCAATCGGTACAACCACGGCAACGGTGATTTCCTTTTTGGAAGACAGTTCACTTAGCAGGCGGTGTTTCAAGGCGGACTCCTTGGCATTGAGGATATGCACAGCAAGATACGCTGCGCCAAGCCCGGCCAGCACCGCGAATGCCAGGAGAATCCATCCGGTGATGGCGCGACTTTTCTTTTGCAGAGTCTGCCGCATTACGGGATCAGGTTTAATCGGGGTCGACATGCGCTTCCTCAGAATGGCAAAGTGGCAATGGACGCAGCCCAGGAGAAATCGCTGGAAAATGTCCGCAGTGCTTCCATGAGCCGGGCAATGGGGCTGGGATTGCCGACAAATATCAACCCCAGGGCGAAAACCGTAGCGATAATGTACTCGATGCTGGACTGGCCTTTTTCGTTCATGGCACGCCCCTAACGTTGATCCAGAACTACCACCAGGCGGCTGTTATCGGTACCGTCTTCGCCAATTACAATGTCCAGATGGCGGTTCCCTTTATTCATGGAGATCACGGATGGGTTGTTGCGCATCGCCGGAGCCGGTTGCCATTGTTGTACCATTAATGCGTTTTTGAGCGTGCTGCGCAGTGTTCCCGCAGGACTGTCGGCACGTACATGCAAAACCCGCCCGTGAATGCCTGCGTCAGTAGTCTCCACATCCTGCAACACTGAGGCGTTGGACGGTAACGGCAAATCGGCGGGTAGCGGGTCGCGCTCCATTTTTTGATCCATACGCAGACTGGAGAGGCTGCCATAGGCTGAATCGCCCTCCATGTGCCACTGGGTGGTCAACGAATAAGGTGGTGTGATGCACCCTTGAACATGTTCATTGCGAAGTTGATTTTCTGTATAGGATCCGCCCAGTTTTGCGCACGCCTCTACAAAATAGGAGCGTAGCTGTTCTTCCTCCGCGCCCACATGAAATTGTACGGCACGCATATCCACGCCGTTGATACGAAGGTGACTTGCCAGTGGTTCGGTGACCGCGTTGTCTGGAGGGGACAGGAGTGGTCCCTTATCATCTGCCACGGCCAAAGTCGGGGCGCTGAGAATCGCAATGATACAGAACATGATCGATCGGATGTTCATGATTATTTGCCTCCACTGGGATAAGGTTGCAGGCGGTCGCCATATTGCACTTCCGGATCGACATGCCCGAAATCCAGCCGTTTGAGTTCAGGAAAAAGGGTGCCTCCCACGGTTGGTACCACTTTTATCGCTCCGTCATCCAGATACGCGGTTGGCAGGAATTTTTTAACCATCTGCGCTTCCTCTGCAGGGCCGTTGGCTGTCCAAGCATCTGTGAGTACGGCGGCCTGCGCGGTAAACAGGGGCCCGCTGGCGAGCTGATTGTCCGGTAAATAGCGATACCCCGGCAGTCCTTCGAGTTCAACGTTGACGGTGGCCACTGTGGGTCCGGTCATGCGCAGCGGAATGTCTGTAATTTTCATGAGAGTTCCCAAAAAATTCATGGAAACTCCACTGGAGATGGTTTCCTCATGGGTAGCCACATGAATATTGGCGAGGTCACGTAACAAAGGCCGACCATCATGACGGGTCAGAATCGGGTCTATAATTATTCCGTTCCCGGTATTGGTTAATGCCATACCGTGTTGCCCGAAAAATCTCACGGCCGCCTCATTCCGTAGATCGGCATCAGGTTTAATGGCCACCCACCCCCGTCCCTGCAGTGGCTGACTGCGCCACACCGTGCGCTCCCATGCCACGTAGCGTGCCGCTTCGATAGTCCGTAACTGGGTGAAGCTCCATTTTCCGGTGTAGATCACCAGCAAAAAAAGCGGAATAAGCGCGAACGCAGCCACCACGGCGAACTCGGTAAGGGATTGACCGCGTTCGTTACATGTATGTGGCAGGCTTATGAGTGACCGATATGTCATGTCTTTTTGATTAATGATTCTTAGGAATTCCGCTGACGGCGGTGTCCAGTCCGCGGATGGGTTTTAGTGGGGCATCCAGCGGGGTCAAGGAAACCTCATATATGTTTATGACTGTGATTTTTCCATATTTATGTAAATAATCATTCAAATTATGGAACATTGGTGTATATTTAGTTAGTTTTTCTGGGTGGCTTATGTATGCGGCTGGCATAGTTTCAGGAGCCGCTCCGGCAACAGCTATCGCTGTGCCGCCTTTATTTGAAAATATGGCGGATCTATAATTTTGATCATGAGAATAACTAGGAAGTTTCATTTCCTCGTATCCGTATTTTTGTATATTTTTTCGCGCGATAGAGATGGCTTCGTCTGCCAAACCGCTAGTTATGCTGGCATAAAGATGGTAAAAATATGTCACAGATTTTATCTTTTTTGTGGACTTAATTTTTGCCACACAGGAAATAACCTGCCATTTGCTGGTATGTGTTGGCGCATTCACTGAAGCATTCCGAATGATGATAGGAGAGAGCGCTGGAGGATTGGGAATCCATCGGCATCCTTCTGGCAACTTTAAATCACGTTCCCAGTCCGTTATCGATGGGTTTGTATAGTCTGTAAAGAATTTTCTAAAATTGTTCAAACCGGCAACGACAACATCGTACTCAGGAACATCTCCATTTCTCGTGAAGTCGCCCGGCGCGTTGGCGTAGTCCGCCGCTTCACGCAATGTTTCCAATTTTTCTTCCAAAGTGATACCGATCTGGCCCGAGCGAATCTTCGCGCTTAATGCAGGGTTCGCATGGGGCGAATCCGGAACTGGTTCCGTCACTTTTTCCGCATCGGCGTAGGTGGTGAGGGTAAGGCTGGCAACTGCCATGCTGATTTGCAGGCCGATGCGGATTACATTTCTATCTTTGATCATAGGTTGTCCTCAGGTTAGTGCAGACCGAGCATGGTGGCGTATTGCATGCGGTCAGCCGCATCTAAGTCGACGAGACGGGCTTCCCAGAAAGGGCTGAACAGGTTGCCTCCTTCGTAGTATCTGTCGTTCCGTTGCCAGATTGAGGCAGGACGACGGAAGTAGGCCTGTGCTTTTGCAACTGCGCGTACCTGACCTTCTAGCGCCTTTTGCGGCAATACCAAGTTGATATTCTGGCGGGATGGCATTTGATTGATGCGCAGGGCGTTTGCTGCATCCCGCACACTTTTCCGTGCATGTTCCACGACCACCGTGTAGAAAGGCATGATATCTGACGGATCGCCGTTGGCATCCACGAGTTTTTGGTTGCGACGATTGAAGTCCCAGTAACGGGTAATCCCACCTGCTGTCGCGCGACTACTATCAGCGCCGGAGCGTTTAATCGGCGTGCTAGCCATGCTGTTCTGGTCGTCCTGGTACAGGCTGGCGGCGATGCGAGAGGCGCCAGGATTGGCATCCCAGGCATTTTGATAGGCCGGTAAAAGCACATTGCGGTCATTGGCGGGAAAGCGCATTTGCGGTTGTGCCCGGGTTTCGGTGTAGTTGCTGGGGTATGGAAAATTGTTGCCGTTACCGGTCTGAGAGGCACCGTAACCTAAAGGTACTTCAGACCAATTTTTTCCGCCAAAAAATCCCGCTTCCCTCTGCCAGTAGTGAAAAGACAGCGTATCCATCCCAGACCAGACATAATGTCCATCTCGGTTAGGGGCTAATTGCGTTCCACCTGCACGGCGAAATTCCCACCCAAAAGTCCACAAATTTTGTGAGCTAAAAAGGCGCAACGGTGTCGGCAAATCATTCCGGGCCGCCGTAAACCCATCCCGTGAGGCGTTGATCATATAAGCCATGCGTGCCTGCGCGCTATTTTTATCTCCTCCCCAACGCTGGATGAGGTCGCTGCGATTTTTGAAATACTGTCCAATATTGCTTGCTAAAAGAAAGGCGTTTAAGCGGGCATCCGGATCATTGATTTTGATTATCTGTTCAGCTACTGCGGTCATCGCGCCTCCTGGTTTGCTGTTGTCTGTTCCAGGATCGAAAGCGCCGTTGGATAGATGATAGATTTCTTGCGCACCGCTAAGCGCGGCATCGGCTATATCCAGAGCGGGAAGAGCCACCTTGGCAGCGGTGGAAACGCCTTGATCTAGCAGATTTGTGGCTTTGGCAATACCATTGGTAACCATCATTATTGCCTGACCAATGTAAGGTATGAAAGAGGCAATTGTGCCGGCTCTCTGAATACTCAGGCCAAGACTTTTTACATAATGTGTCCAGGAAACCAAGCTGATGGTTTGTCCGATAGCCACCTGATTGGCAATCATTGCACGGTTGGTGTAGGAGATAAAATTGAGTTCGCGTGCTTCCATCTGCATGGCGGAGAAAGCGGCAGCATCGGCGGCATTCTGGGTTTTTAGTTTGACGGCGGATAGTTGTCCGGTGTTGAATACGAAGAGTGCTGCCAATAATATCGCGGGAATCAGAAGGGCAGAGAATAACGCGATCTGTCCGGATTCTGCATGCGTTACTGCGGCAGGAGAACCGCCTCGTGATCGAAGAAAAGGAAACACCGCATCTCCCCAAAGTATATGTTATATTTCAGGCATACCGGTAGGAATCGCCTCGGATCGCAGACGGGGCATGCCCCGTCCTGCGAAGAGAAAACTACTTACCCATATCTGACTTGTAATCGCTCATGTTTTTCTGCTTGCCTGCGTTGTTTGTCGCCTCTCCGGCGGTACCTTGGGCCAATCCAATCTCAGAGTCTGCCTTTTTACCCGATAATTCTTGAGATATACCCGCCATCTGATGACGCAAGGTCTGACCGAAGAACGAATATACGGCAATGCCGGTGATAGCGATAAGGGCAACGATAATCAGATATTCTGTCATGCCTTGACCACTTTCTGTATGAAATGTTGAAATAGTAAAGTTTGGTTTCATGGGTTCTCCTGAATGAATTGGCGACTACCACGAGTTCATTCAAGCATAGGCAAAATAGTTGCGCAATATGGTCAAAAATCACTGAATATATTTTGTAATTATATGAATATAATGATTATCTTCGGCACTCCTGTGATGTGATAAAAATGGTACGGTTCCGGAGCCATGATGCGGGATGAGGCCATGGCGATCCACGTATGAAGCCCGCCAATATATATATTCATGGTAATCATAATATATGACTGTGTGTAACATTGGTGTAAACGTATCCGTGTTACATTCTGCAACTTGGGGGCGCTGCTAAAAATGCCAGGCATTACGGCGTAAAAAAGCGCCGGAGAAACGTTTCGGCGCTTCTGGTGATGGTGGTTCGGAAGGTGCAGTCAGTTACCAAGTACGCCCTGGACCAGGTTGCGCACGCCCTGTTGTATCTGATGGTTGGTTTCGCTGCGAACCAGTATCCACGGCATTAGTCGCCATTGCGGCGCCGGGGATCTCGGTTGTAACAGGTGCTATGGTTTGGGGCGGTGGCACGCTTGCGGGCCGGAGTACGGTGTGGTGGCGGGAGCCAGTTCGACCACTTCGACCCTGCGGTTTTTTGCCCGGCCGTCGTCGGTACTGTTGGATGCTACAGGACGTGAGGCCCCGTATCCGGTGACCTCAATACGCCGGCCCTCTATACCTTGCGCTGTCAACGCTGATTTTACGGCTAGAGCGCGATTCAGCGACAGCTTCTGGTTATAGGTGGCGGTGCCCACCGGATCGGTATGCCCGTCCAGGCGTACCCGCAGGGAAGAATGCTGCTGCATAAGCTGAAACAACGCCCTGATGGTGGGCTGGGCGTCCGCGCGCAAGGTCGCCTGATTGAAATCGAAGGGCAGGTGCATGGTGAAGCGACCACGTTGAGCCAAGGCGTCGGCCATGCCCGCACTGGTCAATGGTCCGGCATCGCTGCTGACCACACCGCCTTGCATGGGTCTGGTTTGCACCGAATACACTGAGGCTATCTGGGAGTGTCCAAACAACGTGTTGTCATTAATGAAAATCAGGGTGCGTACGCCATCGGTGGCGTGATGCTCGGCGGTCAGCATCCGGCCGTTCTCAAACAAAAAGTTCTCTACATTCCCCTGGTAATTGGTTGGAGCGCCGCGCCACAGGAGTGTGTTTACGGGGGCGTCGTTATTGGTTCTACAGTCAAGGTTGGCACATTGCCACAGGATATGAAACCCCGCATGCCGCAGGGCCTGTTGATAGTTGCGGATGAATTCCAGGGGGGAACGGTCTTCGGGTACGTTGTAACGAATGTACGTCACCTGACCCTCTACGGTCTCTGAACGGGTCAAACCATTTTTGCCCAACGGGCCGAGAGGAACGGTGATCTCGTCATAATGGGCGGTTTTGTAACCGTCAATGACGCTGCCAGGGTAACGTCCCAGATAGGGCAAATCCTGTCCTGGCTCGTCCAGTGCAAGGGCGGGGCCGGTGAACAAGAGCGGTACCAGGCTGAGTCGCAAGATAAACGTGCGCATGTTTTTCACTCCGATTGTGACAATTGGTTCAGGAACGATCGTTTGCCGCCAGATCTTTTGTTTTCGATGGTTTTGAGCAGGCGGGCCAAGAGCATCCTCCGGTTGGGCACCCCATGCCGTCTGCACATGACGGCGATCCGGGAGCGGATGGTGCTTTCACTTTGGCCAATCTGGGTTGCAATCTCATTTTGACCGATTCCCTCCACGAGCATTTGGGCAATACGTAAGTCCGTCGGAGTGAGTTCCGGGTGAAAAGGTTCTTTGGTTTCGAGGGAAGTGTAGAGAATTAGTAACTCTGCCTGGATATCCCTCAGTTCCGTATGGCTCAGTTCTCTGGTGATCTCCAGGTGGCATAACGCAATCTGCGTGGGCGTGAGGTTGCAGAGGATACTCATCGCGAGTTGCGAGGACGTAGTGATGCAGTAGGGGTGTGGATTCCCGGCTGTGACCTCGCGCTGCGCCCGGACGATCAATTCCCGGGGCAGGGCAGGCCAGCGTCCGGCGGGGTAGCGCCACCAGGAAGTCGTCTGCCAGCCTTTGCAATGACGGTGCAGGCGATAGACCTTGATTTGTCGGAACCAGCCCTGCTCTCGCCATCCTCTGGCGATATCCGTGGGTGATCTTCCCAATGCGTAGCATTTCAGTGCAGGGCCCGTGCCGCACGCCGCAGGTTGGGCCAGTAGGTTCAGCCACATATTCGCTCCCTCCGATATGGAGATTAATTTATACTATGGTGCGATAGTACCGCCATCGGTGCCGATGTCAATATGTACTGAAGCATCTCACTATAATGGCTATTGTGAATCTATTATTTTTGATTTGATGTTAAAATAATAAACAAATACAATGAAATATAATTTATAGCACGTGATTGCTGAATATCTGTTGCTGATCTATGAATTGTGTTTTAATGCAGAAAACACAATAGCGCCCGAGGTAATGGGCGGAAACCGACGTAACATACAGGTGTTGGTGCGATTCGTTGGGAATCGGTAATCGGACCGAAAAATGGGTGGAGGAGCGGATGGTAGACCAAAATGCACTTGGTATTCTGGTGTTCGCTGCGGTGGCCGGATTTGTTTTTATGGCTCTGGAGGCAACCCGGCAGGCTTTGGTGAAGGGGCGGACGACCTTCGCCCGCGATGGGCAGGTCAGGTTGGCGGAGTTGTTCATCTTTGCGGACCCTGATCTGTTATGGAAGCTGAACGTAGCGCTGGTGCTGATTTTACCGCTCACGGCCTGGCTGTTGCTGGGTTCGCCGGTGTTGGTCATTGCAGCAGCTACCCTCGCCGCACTGTTGCCGCGTTTTGTGTTGCGCTGGCTGCGGAAGCAGCGTTTGGATCGTCTGCATGTCCAACTGCCGGATGCCCTCATGATGCTGGCTAGCAGCTTGCGCGGTGGCGCCAATTTGCAGCAAGCCATGGAGGGTCTTTCCCGCGATCTGAGCCCGCCCATCAGTCAGGAGCTGGCTCTGGTGGTGAGGGAGCAACGTCTGGGGGTTGCCTTTGAGGACGCCATCGACCATCTGGCGCGACGGGTGCCATCGCAGGATGTGCAACTGCTATCCTCGGCGCTGCGCATCAGCCGAGAGGTGGGGGGCAATCTTGCCGAGACGGTGGCGCGACTGGGAAATACCATCCGCAAACGATTGATGATGGAGCAGAAGATTCAAGCATTGACGGCACAAGGCCGCCTTCAGGGTATGGTGATGACCGCATTACCGGCTTTGATTGTTATTGCACTCCTGCAGATCGAGCCGCAGGCTATGGGTGCGCTGTTCAATACGATACGGGGCTGGGCAGTGCTTGCCATCGCCATCCTGTTTGAAGTGCTCGGCTATTTCTGGATTCGAAAAATCGTGAGCATTGAAGTATGAGTACCCCGTGGACACTGTTAGTAGCCCTCGTCACCGGGATTTCCATCGGGCTTTTGGTCTATGCGCTGGGTGTGCTGGTGCGGCAGATGGAGCCTTCATTGCGGGATTATATGGATCCCCTGCCAAAGGGGTTACGCCTGTTCTGGCCCCTTGTGCAATTCATCCGGTCCACGGTGATTATTTTTATTCCGGACCGCGTTCTGCTGCGTATCCACCAGCGATTACAGCGAGCGGGCGTTAATTATATGCTCAATGCTGGAGAGTTCGTGGCGCTCAAATGGATCGCCACTCTGGTCCCATTGATTTTTATCTTTTTATTCTACATGGCGTTAGGATTTTTTAATATCTGGCCGAGCCTGATGGCCGTGTTTATCGGCAGTTTTTATCCCGATCTGTGGCTTGTTGAGCAATCCCGGCGGCGGGGGCGGCTGATTCTGAAGGATCTGCCCGTGTATCTCGATTTTATCACCCTGATGATCGAGGGCGGGCTAAATTTGACCGGCGCCATGCAGGTGGCGGTGGATAAGGGGCCCCCCGGTCCGTTGCGTAATGAGTTCAGTGTCATGATCCGCGATTTGCGCGCGGGGACATCGAAGACAGACATTTTCCGGCGCTTTGGCGAGCGAGTTCCGTTGCCGGAGGTCCGGAGTCTGGTCAGTGCGCTGATTCAGTCGGAAGATCGGGGTGGTGATCTGGGGCCAGCGTTGCGGGCGCAGGCGGAACAGCGGCGCGAAGAGCGTTTCCTGCGCGCCGAAAAAATGGCGCTGGAGGCGCCGGTCAAGTTGCTGGCGCCACTGCTCGTCTTCATTTTTCCCATCACCTTTTTGATGCTAGCTTTTGTCATCTACATGAAGTTTCTTCAGGAAGGCGGCTTTTGACACAACAAGGCGTAGTTTGTCGGGGTGATCAGGTGCTCTGGTCTGAGGTGCGGATGGCGGCCAGTTTTCTCGACCGTTTGCAGGGCTTGCTGGGCAAGGCCGGGCTCTCTGATCAGCAGGGGTTATTATTGACTGCCTGTGGAAGTGTACACACCGTGGGCATGCGTTTCCCCATCGATATCATTTTCCTGGATGCCGATCTGAAGGTATTGGCGTGCCATTCGCGTGTCAGGCCATGGCAGTTCAAATCCTGCCGGGGCGCCCGCATGACGCTGGAGGTGGCGTCGGGCGGCATTGAACGTCATGGGGTGCTTTCGGGACAGTGTCTTATGTGGCGAGCTGCATAATTATGGCCTTGACTGATTTGAATAGGCCAGAGGTGTGCAACGGGATTCCGTTGCTTCACGGATCGGAGGGTCGACGACGCGGATATAGGAAATCGTGGCCTGCGGTCGGTACGCCGCGCAAACGGCGGGCAATCGGGTAAACATCCGTACGGCAGGGCCTTTCTGGTATTCTGTGCGGACCTGTATCGTGCCCGTGAAGACGGTCGCTGGACGCCGGGGATCGCGGAGTGCCTTTTCTTGCTCAAGATCAAGGAATTGCCGTAAAAATTGTCCAATAATGCACGGATGTTAGCTTGATTGGGGACCTGTGCCATGTATGCCGTCTTACACCAATGCCCGCGTGCCAATGCGTTCCCCGTGGCCGAAAGTCTTCTGTATGACGCCGAGCGCCGCGTGGGCAGGATCTAGCGCAATGGCGAGGGATGAGCGTCGACCGACCTGGGCCATATTCCTGCTCCTCGGCGTGGTGTTGACGGTGACTCTGCAACTCGCCTCGGGTTTGCTCCTGGCCTTGGGCTGGATCTGGCTTCTGCCCTTCCACATCATCGACGGCCTGGTTGCCGCGCTTTTCCTCGCCGGTGAATGGTCTTGGCTCCTTGGCTATGGGGCTGGTCGGCGGAGTGCGGTGCGGATCTTTCTACTTTCGGCGACGACACGGCGGCGGGTCGCTCGCCAGTGGCGCAATGTGGGGCGCGACGGCACTCCCCTGCGCGAGGGGCTGGACGCCGCAGTGGCGGGGATCTTTCTGCTCCTGGCGAGTGTCACTGTGATTTTAGGTATCCTGCTGTGGCGGGGAGCGGGAGATATCCTGCCCTGGCACCGCACCCTGGCCGCTTTTCTGTTATTGTTGTGGGTACTGCATCTGGCGTTCAGCATCATCGATCATTGGCAGCGTCGGCACCGCAAGGGCGTGTCCCCATGAGCCAATTCTGGGCAGTCGGTTCGTAAGCTTCCGCACATCGTCGGACGGAAGTGTTTGCAGAAAATCCGTCAACGAACGAGCGTCGGCGCCTTAGTCGGAACAGCGCATGCATTGCACGCCATAGCGCTTGATCCAGGCTTGGAGCGCCGCGACGGCATCCGGACCAGTATGGAGGCGCTCCAGGGCCGTGACCGGATCATCAGGCCGCACCCGTGCGATCCAGGCATCGCCGTAGGGGTCGATGTTGATGAGATGGGGATTTTCCAGCAACGTGTCGTTGCGCGCCATCACCGTCCCGGCAAAAGGCACCGGCACGCCGCCGGCCCATTTGCCGCTCTCCAGGGTGGCCACGTGCCGACCAGCCTCCAGGTGGGTGCCCACCTTTTTGATGCGGGCCTTTTGCAAGCGCCCCGACATCGTCTGGGCCGGGTCGGTGACGCCGATTGTGAAGGTACCGTCCTCCTCGGGACGTGCCCAGACATAGTCCAGATCATAATGGAGGTCTTCCGGCAACTGGCAGCCTTGAAACTCACTCATGCCCTTTCTCCCTTTGTCCATCCGCCATGCGCCGCGCTGCGGCGGCGCCGTGATCCGGCATGGCGTCCGCCAGATGGGGATAGAGTTCCGCCTCCTCCTTGGCGTCATGCTGCTTGAGAATGGTCTGCACCGTGCTCAGGAAGTCGTTGAACTCCTCGGCATCCTGCGCCTCTATGGCCTCGGCCATCTCTTGAAAGAACACCCGCAGGTCCTGATGCCCTTTGCGCAGCAAGGCCGTCAGGGAGTGCTCGTCGTCGCCCTCCAGCGCTTCGAATGCGGGAAACAGCATCGTTTCCTCCACGAACATATGTCCCTCCACGATGCCGCGACGAAACTCTTCCAAAAGCCCCGCAGCATCTTGCCATCGACTCTCCTGCACGGCTGTAGCGCAGGCTTCCAGAAATGCGTCCAGCCGTTCATGGTCGTGTTGCATGATCTGATCTATGCTATTCACGGCACTCTCCTTTTGAGCGAGGAATGGGTAAAACGGTTACCAAGGCTGAATGGGGGAGCTTTTCATACTGCACCTATAATCATAGCCCAATGTCGCTAGGGAGGTCGGAAATGAAAGTGCAACTGTTGGTGTCGAAATGGTGCCCCACCTGCCCACAGGCAGAAAAAATCTGGACAGAAGCCGCACAAAAATTACCCATGGACCTGCAGATTCTGGATGTCGCTGAGCGGGATGGTCGCGAAGTCGTCAGCCGACTGCGCATCAAAACCGTCCCTGCGGTGGTGGTGGATGGCGCCTTGAAAGCGGTGGGCGTCCAGCCGTTAGGTGACGTTTTGAAATTGCTCGGCGCCTGACGCCGACATGTCTCTTACCATACCGTGGACATCGTCCGGCACCATGATATGGCTGACCACGGTACCCGCCACGACGCTGGCATACACCACCATCAGCCAGAGGTAGAAGTTCGGCATGTCCCACACCGTCTGCCGTGCTTGGCAGCGGGTGCCGAGGGCGCCGACCGCGGTGAAGGCCCCGGCGATGAGAAATTGACGTCGTTCCATGAGGGGCGCTATTGCAATGAATCAACGAAAGTACGTATATTATATAAACATTGTTTAACCTCAAGGAGGAAGCAGGGTAAACCGGTATTGGATCGGGATACCTTGGCCCTGAATACGCTCGGCGCCCAACGGGCGCCGGTGTAGCAGCCGGCTTTCACCTTGGCAGAGCGGCGAAGGTCGGGGGATTTCTGTAATGGCGGCCTACGGTGATGTCGGGAACGGCGGCTACCAAGTGTACCTACCCCCACACCATTCTTTATTTCTTTAACTGAAAAGGAGCATTCCATGTCCTGCTGTGATCGCACAATCAAAGATGTCAGCACCGTGCAAAAAACGGCCGAGGGTGTAGCCGTACACGTCGACAACTCGGTAGAGGCCAAAAAGGTCTTTGCCATCGTGGAAAACTGTCAGACAGGTCAGTGCGACTGCATGAGCGCTGAAACCAAAGCCAAGGTGACGGGTATGGAGGTGGTTCAGGGAGAGAACGGCACCCAAATCCATATTGCGGGAGACCTGAGTCCGGAAGAAATCACTGCAGCCATGGCACGTTCCACGAAAACGCTCTGAGGAACGATGGCCCAAGGGCGGGGCTGGGGACGCTGTCGTCCTGGCCCCGTTCCTTTCACGATGCGTCCGCTTCGTGATGGTCGGCGGGATGCGTGTGCAATCGGCAAGGCGCTATGGTGGGCGTTTCCTGGATTTTCTGCGTGGCTCCTGCCGCTGTCCCCGGTTCTGGAATGGGCTCAGATCTTTTTCTGACCAAAGCCCAGGCGCTCCCGTCTGCGTACGACAAGATCGGCCAGCCAGGCTCCGGCGAGATAGCAGAGAGACCGGGAGAGTTGCGAAAACCATGGAGGCGGAATCTGCCTGTTCGATGCTTCCGCCAGACT
>DAIEIW010000179.1:0-6473 GCA_027351205.1 Acidithiobacillus sp. | reverse complement strand
GGTGCTGATCGCCACAGCCGCCACCATTGGCCGCCTCAACCCCAACGCACCCCTCAATACGGTGCATCAGCTCTCGGAGGCCATCATTCCCTATCTCGGTAACACCTGGGGACGGATTGTGTTTTCCCTCGGTATCCTTGGGGCAGGCATGGTGGCGGCCATCGTCGCCTCCCTCGCCGGGGCCTGGGGTTGGGGAGAAGTCACCGGCTTTCGCCACTCGCTGGAGCATCACCCCAAAGACGCGCCCTGGTTTTACGGGATTTACACCACCATCATCGTGGCTGGCGCCGCGGCGGTGATCACCATCCCCAATCTCGTCAGCCTCGACATCGGCGTCGAAGTGATGAATGCGCTGCTCCTGCCCCTGGTGCTGGGCTTTCTGGTCGCCCTGTCCATCAAGGCGCTGCCCGCCGAACACCGCTTGCGCGGCCCCTATCTCTGGCTGGTGCTGTTCGTGGTGATTCTCGCGGGGGGGTTGGGAGTCTATGGAGGATTGACCAGCATTCCGGGTTGGTAGACGCCAAAGGAAAGCCTGAAAAAGTTGCGGAGATGTGAGGCTGTGCTATATCTAAGCACACGGTTCTTCACTGCGACCGCGCCCTACAGGAGTCCTGCATGTCCATTTTCCAGCACGCCGCCAATATTCTCGAAGCCAAAGTCCATAAGCTGCTCAGCCGGGTCGAAGATCCGGCCGAGACCCTGGATCTCTCCTACGAAAAGATGCTGACCAGCCTGCAGGAAGCCAAGCGCCACCTTGCGGATGTCGTCACTGAGCGGATCTCCCTGGAGAACCAGATCGCCCAGGCGCAGAAGCAGGCCGCAAAAGCGGAAGAAGATGCGCGCATGGCCCTTGGCGCCAACCGCGAAGATCTGGCGCGCCGCGCTCTGGCGGAAAAACAGGCCGAAGCGCAGAAAATCACCGCCCTGCAGGAAGCCCACGACACCGTCGCGGCGCAAGCCCTGAAGCTCACGGATTACGAACACGCGCTCCAGGATCGCATCGAACAGTTCCGCACCCAGAAAGAAGTCATGAAAAGCCAGATGGCGGCGGCGCAGGCCCAGGTCAAGGTCACCGAATCCCTGACCGGTCTGGGGCATGGGCTGGATGACGCCGGGGATGCGTTGCGCCGGGCGCAGGACCGTACCGCGCAGGAGCAGGCCAAAGCTCAGGCCATGGACGGCCTGCTGGAGTCCGGGGTCATCAACGATCCTCTCGATCATCGCAGCCAGACGGATCGGGAAATGGACAAGCTCCGCGCCATCAGCGGTGTCGACGACGAACTCGCCCGGTTGAAGGCGGAGATGGCTACCAGACAGACATGAATGTTCAACCCCGAGGCAGGGGCCCGGCCCGGAAGGGCGCTGCTCTTCCCCGCCGTAGTGGTCTGGTGCATGCTGCTGACCCTGCCGGGCATTCGGGGATACGATTTATCCTTGGATTTCGCCCAATGGCGCTCCCCCGTCACCATGGACGTCCATGGTCCTGCTGCCACCTCCGGCACCGGCCTACGCCTCGCCGGTGCTCATACCCTGACGGATCGCCCCGCGCTGTTCGTCCAGAATCTGGTTACCATGCCTCCACAGGTAATAGATAACGAGGACCCCCATGGGAATCAGCAGGCTGGAAATAAGAGAGACAAATAACGTTGCCGCTTTCATGTAGCGCCCTCTGCGTGTGCGCGCCGTAGTGATCGCCAGGACGAAGCGCTTTATTTCCCTGCCATCCGCATTTTCTGTGCTCATTCAGAAGCTCTCCACCCGGAAAAGATTATCGGCCGGAACACCAGGCCCCGCACCGCTCTGCTGCTGATTACATCCGGGTTCCGGTCCCCGCTGGTGGCGGTCCGGATATCCGCTTCGCCCGCGGCCAACCCTTCGATGTTGGTGACCCGCCGCTTCCCACCCTGATGGCGAGAACACCGTCAGTGTAAACGCCCACGGGGGCGGCTTCAAATCCACAGCGCCGAACACCGATTACGGGCGACCGTCACCGATGCACCTTGCGCATCCCGTGGCGCGCCCCTATCCTTCTTTACGCGAGCAGATCGCGCATCGTGACACGATGGCTGCGAGGAAGCGTCATCTCTACCTGGCGGGCCGGCAGGATCGGGGTTGTCTGGAATCAGGCGGGGGTTGGAGAAATATGGGTGCGATCAGCATCACGCACAGGGGCGGCGCACCAAAAGGCATTCAGCCATGAACGGCCTGCTCCGCATCGCCCTGAAACTGCTGCTCAATGACAAGGGCAAATTCGCCACCCTGGTCATCGGCATCACCTTCTCCGTGTTTCTGATGATGCAGATGACCTCCATGTTCTCCGGCATCCTCTATCAATCCGCGTCCAACATCGTGAATGTCGGCGCCAGGATGTGGGTGATGGACCCCGCCGTCCAAACCCCGCAAAACAGTATCCCCATGCCCAACTATGTGCTGGACGCGGTGCGCAGCATACCCGGCGTGAAGTTTGCGGTGCCCTTTTATGTCGGTGCCGGCCTCGTCAAACTCAATGACGGCACCTATCAGTCCGCCACCATCATCGGTCTGGACGACGCCAGCCTGTTTGGCCGACCGACGATCATTTCCGGCAGCATTATGGATATTTACAAGAACAACGCCTTCATCATGGTCAAGGATGCCAACTACGCCAAACTGGGCAGCCCAAAAATAGGCACCAGCTTTGAAATCAACGACCACCGCGCGGTGGTCGTGGCCCTGGCCCACACCCCGGTGTCCGGCCTGTTCGGCTTGCCGACCCTCTATACGACCTATAACCGCGCCACCCAGGACCTGCCCTCCACCCGCTACCTGATTTCCTACATCCTGGTGCAGCCGAAAAGCTCTCAGGATATCGCCGCCATCGAGCGGCAGGTAAAGCAACTGGGCTATCTGGCCTTGACCGATCAGCAATTCATCACCCGCAACGACCGGTTCTATGAATTTCAGACCGGGATGGGCACCAACATCCTGATCATGACCCTGATCAGTTTTCTCGTCGGCCTGTCCATTGCCGGAGAAACCTTTTACATGTTCGTCCTGGACAATCTGGAGCACTTCGGCGCTCTCAAGGCCATCGGCGCCAAAAGCGGCGAACTGATCCAGATGATCGTCTTTCAGTCGTTGGTCGTCGGTTTTCTGGGTTTCGGCTTCGGCGTGCTGCTGTCTTCCACCATGATTGCCATCGCCAAACTGAAGATCGCCAACTACGCCGCCATGGTCACTTACGAAAACCTGTTTCTGGCCCTCATCATGGTCCTGATCATTTCCGCCTTTTCGAGCTATATCGGCATTCGCAAGGTCATCCGCATCGACCCCTTTGACGTCTTCAGGGGTTAGCATGATCCTGACCGCGACGAAGATCTCGAAATCCTTTGGCGAAGCGCCGAACCAGGCCTACGCGCTGCGCGATGTCAGCTTCGCGGTGAATTTCGGCGAGATGCTCTATATCGTCGGCCCCTCCGGCTCCGGCAAGACCACGTTGTTGAGCATCATCTCCGGCATCTTGCGCCCCGATGACGGCGACGTGGTGGTGAAGGATACGGATATCTGGAAGCTGGGCAGTGACGCACTGGCCGGCTTTCGTCTGCAGACCATCGGTTTCGTTTTTCAGGACTACCATCTCTTTCCTCGCCTGACCACCCTGGAAAATGTGGCCATTCCGCTGATTCTCCGGCGTGAGCCCTGGGACAAGAGTCTGGCGGAGGCGCGCAAAACGTTGCAGGTCGTCGGTCTGGCGGAAAAAGAAAGCCTGCCGCCCTACAAACTGAGCGGGGGCGAGCAACAACGGGTCGCCATCGCCCGCGCCATCGTTGCCCAACCGGACCTGCTGATTTTCGATGAGCCTACCGCCTCCCTGGATGGGGACACCGGCAGGAAAATCGTCGCCTTCGTCAAGGAGCATATTTTGAATACGCAGCGTGCGATCATCATCGTGACTCACGACAGCAGAATTTATGAATACGCGACGCGGATCATCCGCATGGAAGATGGCCGGATCGTCCCCGGGGCAGGAGCGGACCATGAGAAATAAGATACTCTTCGGGCTCGCCATCGTCGGCATCCTCATCGGCCTGGTCAGCGCCTACATATACAGTCGGCAAACGCCGCCGCAACCTCCTCTGGCCACCAACTACAATCCCTACGTCAACGGAATATTCGCCAACGGCATCATCGAGAGTTACGCGGCCGATGGCGAAAACATCAACATCTACCCCCAGGTATCCGGTAGAGTGACCGGCATTTTCGTCCAGGAGGGGCAGATGGTGGCGAAGGGAACGCCGCTCTTCGCCATCGATGACTCCGTGCAAAAGGAACTGGTGGCCCAAAACAAGGCACAGGCCCAGGCCGCCCTGGCCCTGTTGCAGGAATTGAAAGCGGAACCTCGCAAAGAGACCCTGACCATTGCCGAAAAACAGGTCGAATATGCCCGGGCCAGCCTGAAATACCAGCAGGCACAACTGGAAATCACCCAAAGGGAAAGGGCCATCGATCCCCAGGCGGTGAGCAAACTTGCCCTGGAGAACGTGCAAAACTCGGTCCTGATCGCCCGGAACAATCTCAAGGTGGCACAGGCGCAGTATGCGCTGACCAGGGCCGGCGCCTGGCGTTACGATATCCGGAATCAACAAGCCATATATGACGCGGCGCGAAAAACCTACGCGTCCAGCAGCGCACTGTTGCGGGAATATGTCGTGCGGGCGCCGGTCACTGGCGATGTCCTGCGCATCAGCACCGCCATCGGCAGCTACGCGTCCCCCCAGGGAGTCTACGGCACCTATACGCAGGGGATGAATCCGGTCGTGGTGATGGGCAGAAAGACCGGCTATCTGCAGGTCCGCGCTTATCTGGATGAAATACTGGTGCCACGGCTTCCGGCCCCCGCAGACATTACCGCGAAAATGTTCATTCGCGGACTCAGCAACGTCAGCGTACCGCTACAGTTTGTGCGGATACAGCCCTACGTGACGCCGAAGATCGAACTATCGGACCAGCGGACGGAAAAGGTGGACGTACGGGTGCTGCCGATTCTCTTCAAGTTCAAAATTCCGGCACACATGAACCTGTTTCCCGGCGAACTGGTGGATGTGTATATAGGCAAGAAATAGCAGTGGTCACACGCCAAACTTCTGTTGCAGGATCGTGCTGACCGCTCCGCACATAGGCTCCTTTTCGGAAGCACACAGATCGCGAATGACGTGAAAGGGTATCCCCGCGTCCCACAGGGAAAACCCGCAGGCCATTATGCAGGCGCCCGTCCGGCTGCCGACCAGCCCCCATTCGGTGATTCCCGTAAACTCACGCAAGACGGTTATCGCCGCGTGATTCAATCCATAACCCGGCTTATCGATCACCACCGCGTGCCCCACGTCGATCACCGCACCGCCGTCGTTGCCGTCGTTCATGCGGGTTCGGAACAGGCTGTCGGGCAGATTGCAGAAACGGGTGGCCACGACAACCGAATAGTCCTGCGCCGCATCCCTGATACGGTCCACCAGATCCGGCTTGGGGGAAAATCCAAATTGAAGATCAATGACCAATAATCCGCTACTTTGCGGCATAACGCGCTCCTTTCCGTCCGAGTATTACGGCACAAGTCATTCCCATGATGTGCCCTACAATCTATAGTACCAACTTATGCCCCATCTGGAATATCAAGGGACAGAGCAGAGCAACGCCTCCGCGACCTCGCTGCCATCTACCGGGTGCTGGAGCGTTCGGGCGGGCCTGTGGTGGGCGTATTAAGGATTTTTGGCCCATGGGCCAGCGCAGTGCGGCACGTTCGGTATCCGTTGCGGACTACGGCGGGAGCATTCTCTTTCCCCTCTGCTATACTTCAATTAGAAGTAGTGTCCGGCCATACACTGGAGGTGCCTTATGAGCCCCGATATCCGCCGCATCCTGTTGGTCACCATTGTGTCGCTATGCCCGATGATGGTTTCGGTCGGAGCTGCGGCCAGTCCTCCCTTGCAGCTCGCCATGAACGGCAACACCGTTGGAAAAATGCCCCAAGGCAGCGGCACCACGCCTTCCGGCCTGAAATATATCCAGATCCTCGCCCCCGCCAATGGCGCCGAGATCGGTGCCGGTGTCCCCGTGGTTCTGTCCTACGATGTCACCCTGGCCCCTAACGGCAATCACATCCACTTCTATGTCGACAACCACATGGCCGGATTAAGCCACGAACTGAAGGGGACCTTTTCCCTGGGCACATTGGCGCCCGGCACCCATGACATCTGCATCAAGGAGGCCACGGTGGCGCACGTCCTCATCGGGGTCAACCGGTGCATTTTGGTTACGGTCAAGTAGCCATGTCGGGCTTCTTCTTCAGCACCCAACTTCTGCTCTATGCCTGCATTCAGGCGCTGCACAATCTGGGGGCGGTGGCCATCGTCGGCGGCGGCGCTGCGGCGCTGCTGCTGGCGCGCCGTTCTCCCGGCACGCAGAGAACGCTGGTGTGGGTAATCACTTTGGGATGG
>DAIEIW010000177.1:0-3584 GCA_027351205.1 Acidithiobacillus sp. | reverse complement strand
CATTGGCGCGCTGTTCTTCGCGCTTGGGATTGTGCAGATAGCCACATGCCCAGCCGTTGACGTATTCCTTGTCCACACCGGTCTTCTCCATCTTGGTGAGGGTATCGTAGTAGACGTTAGCCATGAATCTCTGATCCTCTTTCAAAAAGTGTGGTTAATCGCCGCCACGAGGGCGAGTCTGGGCCGATATATTACTCAGGCGGGCCGGGTTTTCAACCACGAAGCTCTGACGTCCCGGGTCGACTCCCTATCCTGATCCCATGTGCTTTGCCCATGCTTATTCAAAGGATAGGCTTTGTTTGTGCTTTGGCTCATCCCCGACCGCTTCCGCAAGGATGCGGGCAGCAAGGACGTTCATGTCTCTTGGGTTCTTGCTTGAGCGTTTAGGCATGCGCCAATTGTGGACAGAAGGGATCAGCGGTCAAATTCAAACCGAGACCCTACCATGGCGTCGTGCATGTTGATTATCTGTACCAAGTCTGTTTCATCTGATGGACTATCCAGGGGAAATCGAGAAGCCCTCGGGACATAACGTGCTGCTGATTGAAGCGGTCCGGGCATATCTGCGGGGATTACTTAAAGACCTATTTTCCGGTTCAGATACCCGCATACCACGCGTATCCCTGGTCTTCCCAATAGCCGCCGTGGCCGCCTCCGAAGCGCCGATAGTCATCGACCACCTGAATGTGCATCAGGTATTTAGGCATCTTGTAGCCGAGCTGCCGTTCGACACGCAGTCGCAACGGCGCCCCGTTTGCAACCGGCAGCGGCTGACCGTTGAGTCGATAGGCGAGAATTGTCTGTGGATGCACCGCCATGGAAAGATCCAGACTCTCGTAGTAGAAGTTGCCGCCGCCCATGGGATCGGCACAGAAAAACATGACATAGCGTGCTCCCGGTGCGAGTCCCGCCAGATCCAGCACGTGATGCAGCGGCACGCCGGTCCACTCGCCGATACAGCTCCAGCCTTCTACGCAATCGTGGCGTGTGATCTGAGTGCGTGCCGGCATTGCCTGCATCTCGTCAAGCGAAAGCCGCAGCGGGTGTTCCACAAGACCGTCAACCCGCAATTTCCATCCACGAAAGCCACGCTGAACTAATGCCTGGTAAAGGGCGCTACCGGGATCGGTGGTGCCATTCGCACGAAACACGGGTGCGATGTCCGCCTTGGTGTATTCGGGCGCCAGCGCTGTTTTGGACACCAGCGCTTCCTGCGCACGCTCGGTGAACCGGCCTTCGAGATCGAGTATTTTCGGAAACCACTGGCTGTTCGACAGCCGGTCGAGATTCCCGAGCATCAACGTGCCGGTGCCTCCAAGCAGAAACACCCCGATCCCGCTGGCCGCACGAAGTACAAAACTGCGCCGGTTGCCGCCGTCTGTTTCGTCCGCCCGTGACTCCTGAGAGTCAGGTTCGGAATGTGCCGCTGCGGGGCCAGTCCTGACCGCGTACCACCCGGTGATCATCGAGCGCACATTGTTCCATAGACCCGAAAGCAGGATCATCGCAAGGTGCACAACGAAAAATCCGAGAAACGAAAATGCTACGATAAAATGAATTGTGCGTGCGCTCTGGCGACCTCCGAATAGCCACAAAAGTCCCGGAAAGCCCGCATCGATAGTCGGTGACATCGTGAGCCCTGTCAGCAGCGCAAGTGGCCCCAGGCCGAATATTGCCACCAGATAAGCCAGCTTCTGGAGGACGTTGTAGCGCCGGCTCTCTTCTCCTTCCGGAAAACGCAGACGTGCATGATCGATGATGGTTGCGCCGATGCGCTTCAGTTCGCGCCATCGTGGTAACAGGTCGCGCCGCAGATGCCCGCTGAACAGGCTGTAAGCGGCATAGGCAAAACCGTTTAATACAAACACCCAGGCAAAAAAGAAGTGCCAGCGACGTCCCATGGCAAGCCACCGCGGACCGGGCAGCGTTGCCCATCGCGGAAAGGCGCGGTCGACAAGACCACCCCGGCCTTTCGAAACACCCAGGAGTCCTGTTGTGTGGAAAGTGTGGCCGGCGACCGTAGTAATTCCGATGGGCTGGCCAAGACGGTTCTCTCGTGCCCCGATCGAAATGATGGGGTGATGGAAATGCGAACTGTTGCCCCAGTAGAGATCGGGCCGGGCATTAAATATCTGAAGTCCGCTCATCAGCAGTACGACGATCGTGAAGAAGTTGACCCAGTGGAACACGCGCGTTGCCCACGTGTGTCTGCGGACAAGGACTCGCGTCGGGGCTATCGAGCCGGGTGCCTCGGTGAGGGTTTTGTGTTGAGACAGACCCGAAGGAACTGTGACGTTCTCCGGGTTACCACCGGGCTTCATGCCGTCGTTGGGTGCAGACATTACGGAGTTGCTCCGCAGTGCTCCACCATCATCGCCAGATGCCTCATGAGTTGCCGCATCGTGTCCTTCGTCCGCGCAAGTTGCGGGGTGACGACCAGCGCACTAATGACGGTTGCCAGAAACGGCTGACAGTCGCCAGAAACGGGGCCGTACGAATATTTGAACAGTGCGTTGTCAGCTTCATTGGCTGGCGGAAGCAGATCGGCCAGCTGATTCGCACTCCCTGCGATTGGCTCTTGTCTTTGATGGCAATTTAGACAGAGTCTAGTTCTCATGTCAAGAGAACGAATTGACACATTAAGCAATTAGATTTGCCCAGACGGCAGGGCAGTGTCTGCGAGAGAATACCGCTAGGCTGTCTGCGGATCTGGGTCGAATCGGTTCGGTCGATGACGAGACCGAGGTGAACGCCCCGCGCATTGCCGCCAAGCGTCTGCATTACCTAGTCGAGCCGTTGGTGACAGGGAAGGAGGCAGCCACCGTGCTCAAGCCGTTGAAGATGCGTCAGGACCGGCTGGAGGTTCTGCATGACCGGCGCGTGTTGGCACAGAATCTGGATCAGGCACTGAAGAGCAGCGCACCGGTGCTATTGCGAACGCTGCGGGATTTCGCCCGGAAGCTCGCTGCGCGCAGCGTGCATTCGGCATCGCGCGCATGAGGATGCGCGGACGGCGTGCCCCGCATCGGCCTGGCGGCGATGGCGCAATACGCGGTCCGGCGTCTGGTTGTATACGCATCGGGAGGAATTGAATGAAGCTGCGAAGCCCATCTCCCATTCATCATGATTACGTGCGCCCATCGCGCCATGGTCGGCGCCAGTTGCCGGATACGGTCGCAGCGCTGGATCTTGGTTCCAACAGTTTTCACATGATTGTGGCGCAGGTGGAGAACGGGCGTCTGCAGGTGCTCGACAGGCTGCAAGAAATGGCCCGGCTAGCCGGCGGTCTTGACGCGCGCGAGCGCCCCATACCCGCCGCCCGGGCCCGGGCGCTGATTGCGTAACCATTGCCAGTCGGCCCGCTACCCGATCGGCCGTGAAGGGGTCTGCCGTGCAAATGAGGCTACTGGCCGGACTTGGGGGGAAATTGCCGTCGCCGCTCAACCCACCGGCAACATTGCTCCCGCCACATCACTGCCCTAACGCCTATTTCTAAAGAGGCAATGGCCGGACGCTGGCAAGACAGCGCGTGCATTGGTAGTTTATTCTTCTGATTTTGCCGATGAGGATACAGAGGCTCTGGT
>DAIEIW010000158.1:0-3440 GCA_027351205.1 Acidithiobacillus sp. | reverse complement strand
CCGCTCAAGACCCGCATCACCGATCTCTGCGCGGCCCTGGGCGAACTCGGCGTCTGGGTGCGTCTGCACTACGTCTACCCCTACCCGCACATCGACGAACTCCTGCCCCTGATGGCGGCTGGCAAAATTCTGCCCTATCTGGATGTGCCCCTGCAGCACGGCAGTCCGCGCATCCTCAAGGCCATGCGCCGCCCCGCCGCTGCCGAAAAAACCCTCGACCGGATTCTCGGCTGGCGCCAGGCGGTGCCCGACCTGACCATCCGCAGCACCTTCATCGTCGGCTTCCCCGGTGAGACCGATGCGGACTTTGCGGAGCTACTGGATTTTCTGCGGGCGGCGGAGCTGGATCGGGTCGGTTGTTTCGCCTATTCCGCAGTAGAAGGTGCGCCCGCCAACGCGATCGCCGGAGCTGTGCCGGAGTCGCTCAAAGAAGAGCGTCGCGCCGCATTCATGGCCGTGCAGGAAGCCATCAGCCGGGGGCGCCTGCAACGCCGGGTGGGCCAGCGTCAGCGCATGCTGGTGGACGCAGTGGGCCGGGGCGGCAAGGTGATCGCCCGCTCCGCCAGCGATGCCCCGGAGATCGATGGTGTGGTGCATCTGGGCAAGGCGGCGGGATTGAAGGTCGGGGACTGGGTGGAGGTGGAGATTACCAGGGCGGATGCCCATGATTTGTATGGGGTGGTGGTGTCGACCTGATCGGGCCTTTGGTCGCTCAGGGCAGGCGACTGCCCCGCTCGATCCGCACCCCCACATCCCGCGTCCCGCGCACGGCGGCGGGTTTGTGCACCGTCACCTCCACCCAGGCCGCGCCGAATTCGCCGCGAATGATGTCCGCGATCTGCTCGGCCAGGGTCTCCACCAGCTCCACCTCCGACGCGGCGATATGGGCGACCAGGCGCTGGCAGATGGTCTGGTAGTTGATGGTGTTCTCCACCTTGTCGGTCCGCGCCGCGGCCCCCGCATCCCCAGCGATATCCAGATCGATGAGCACCGTCTGTTTGACCTGACGTTCCCAGTCGTAGATGCCGATGCGGGTGTCCACCTTCAGTTCACGTACAAAAAGAATATCCATGGTTATCCCGAAAAAAGCGGCAATCCGCCGCAGATCGGCCTATAATAACCAATTTTCCGGCCAAAGCACTGCATGTCACTTCTTCTGGATGTTGCCCTGATCGGCGGGGGATATGCCGTCGGTTCCATTGCCACCGCCATTCTGGTGGCGCGCGCCTTGGGTCTGGGGGACCCGCGCCAGTCCGGATCGGGTAATCCCGGCGCCACCAACATCCTGCGCATCGGCGGCAAAAAAGCCGCCTTGCTGACTTTGCTCGGCGACCTGACCAAGGGCATCGTCCCCATCGTCATCGCCCGCCTGCTCGGGGTGGAGGACTGGGCGCTGGCCGCCGTGGCCCTCGCCACCTTTCTCGGCCATCTCTATCCGGTGTTTTTTGGGTTTCGCGGCGGAAAGGGGGTGGCCACGGCGCTGGGTATTCTGCTGGCGCTCCTGCCGGTGCTGGGCCTGTCGATATTGGGTATATGGATACTGGTGTTCGCCGTAACGCGGGTTTCGTCACTGGCGGCGTTGCTGGCGGCGGTCAGCGCGGTGCCCATCGTCTTTGCGGTCTCTGCCGCGACGAGCATGCGGCTACTCGTTCTGGTGCTGGCGCTACTGATCCTCTGGCGGCACCGCGGCAATATCCGCCGTTTGCTGGATGGCAGCGAACGTCCCTTCAAAAGGCGCTGAGACCGGTCAATCCCGGATGTTCCACTCCTGCATCCGGTCGCTGATCCAGTCCGCCAGTCGCGCCGCCGGGCGAAAACCGGGAACCAGCCGCTGCGCCTCCTGCGCTGCGGCCAGGGCACGGCGCATGCTGCCTTTATGCAGGTAGTAGCGGGCCAGGTTCATCTGCGCCAGATGCGGGCTGTCGAAGCGTTTGGCCTTCAGGGCGCGGCGGATCACGAAGAGTGCCTCGTCTTCACGACCGGCGTCCATCAGATACTCACCGAGGTCATTCCACGCTTGCCCCCACTCCGCATCGCAGGCGATGGCGCGGCGGCAGGCGGCAATGGCGCCGTGGGTATCGCCGGAAGCAGACAGCGCCCAGGCGTAGAAGGTCCAGACCACCGCGCTCTTGGGGCCGTGCTCCAGTGCGCGCCGGAAGGCGATGGCCGCTTCCTGCGGATGATCCGTCTGCTGCCAGTCCAAGCCCTCCTGAAAGTCGACATCCTGCGCCGCCAGCTCGTCGACGATCATATCGAGGGAAAATGGCTCGTTCATCTTGCTTGCGTCTCCTCCGTCAGGGACCAGCGCGCCCGCACCGGAAAATCCGCTGTGGCAGCCTGGGCCCGCTCCGTGTGCAGGGCACCGGCGAGAGCGATCATCGCCGCGTTGTCCGTACAATGCTTCAGATCGGCGGTAAAGACTTCGACACCCCCGGATTCCAGCTCGTTCAGCGCCACCCGCAACGCCCGGTTGGCGCCGACCCCACCCGCCACGATCAGACGCTTCAGTCCGGTCTGCTGCAAGGCGCGCTGGCATTTCGTGAACAGCGTCTCCACCACCGCGGCCTGAAAACTGGCGGCCAAGTCGGCCCGCTTTTGCCCATCGTCTGGTGCGATGGGCATGGAGGCCAGGCGAAAGGCCGTTTTCAGGCCGCTGAAACTGAAGTCCAGTCCCGGCCGGTCCAGCAGCGGTCGCGGTAGGCGAAAAGCCCGGGCATCTCCGCCCTCCGCCAGCACGGCCAGCGCCGGGCCACCCGGATAGCCCAGTCCCATCATCTTCGCCGCCTTGTCGAAGGCCTCACCGGCGGCATCATCCAGCGTCTCCCCCAATAAAATATAGTCGCCGGGGGCACGGACTTCCACCAGCAGGGTATGACCGCCGGAAACCAGCAGGGCTACTGCCGGAAAGGGGTCGACGCCACCAAGCAAAGGAGCGAGCAGATGTCCTTCGAGATGATGCACGGGGATCACCGGGATACCCCAGCCCATGGCGAGGCTGCGGGCAAAGCTCACCCCCACCAGCAGGGCACCGATCAGTCCCGGCCCAGCGGTGACGGCGATGGCGTCAGGACGCTGCCCGCCCGTCTGCGCCAGCAGTTCCTCCAACAACAGGGGCAAGCGGCGCACATGGTCCCGCGACGCCAGTTCCGGTACGACGCCGCCATAGGGCGCATGCAGGGCAATCTGGCTGAACAGCACTTCGCCGAGCAGGCCACGCTGGCGGTCATAGAGGGCAAGCCCGGTTTCATCACAGGAGCTTTCGATGCCCAGTATCCTCTCAATCATGATCAGCCTCCTCTGGCTTTGTGGCGGCGGGTTGTCCGATGCGGCTCTGCAGCCAGTCCAGCTCCGGCTCCGAAAAACCCGCCGCGCGCCGCGCCGTCAACGCCAGCGGCCCCTGAATCCGTCCCCGGTAACGCTGCTGCAGGAGTGTCATGAAG
>DAIEIW010000144.1:0-2991 GCA_027351205.1 Acidithiobacillus sp. | reverse complement strand
CCCAGAGTTCTCCTGTCTTGAGGGGCAGTTTTGAGGTGCGATTGCTGCCGGTGAACTGGAAATAGGCAACTGCCGCTTTGGTTTAGGTTTGTTCGACGTCTGCCCATACGCGATGAGCGTGCCCCCGAGATGGCGCCAGCGGGCAGACGTTGAGTAAACCTCCAGGGAGGAAACCGCGGGATGCTGCGAGGTGATTGGGTAGGCGACGGCCTATGGGGATTTGATCTGGCACCCGAGGGCTGAATTGGCTGTAGGCAGGCAGGTCGATCTGTCGCCGATGAGGTGATCCACGCCTATGTCGAGGAGCAAGGTCACGGATACCCGTCCTCGGAGCAGCAAATTCCGGCGATATGGGCACAAGCAGCAACAGGCTGTCTGCGACACCGGCAATCCGGATGCCGACCAGGGCACTTCGCGAAGAAACTTCCGGTGGCGCATCATGGCGGTGCGCGGATTGGTTGCCGGCGCATGATGATTTCAACAACACGCAGGGTGGCGCCGCAGCATTTGCATACAAAGTTGGGCACTGACGTGACAGCGGCTTGATTCATGACTGGCTCAGGCGGGGACGTGTTCAGCAAATGCCTCGCCCTGGCTAGATTCTCCCGTCGCCCGACGTTGGCCAGCAGTCCATAGTGGCGGATGCGGTGAAAGCCAGTGGGCAGCACATGCAGCAGGAAACGGCGCATGAACTCTGCCGGCGCAAGTGTCATCGTCTTGTGCCGGGTACGTCCTTTGACCCGGTAATCCTTCCAGCGGAAGGTCACGCCCATTTCGTCCATGGCCACCAGTCGTCGGTTCGAGATCGCCACGCGGTGCGTATAGCGCGACAGGTAGGCCAGCACGGCCTCGGGACCGGCGAATGGCCGCTTGGCATACACCACCCACTCGCACTTCCGTTGCTCGGCCAGCCAACGGTTGAACGTACCGGCATCGGTCAGGTGCTCGTACTCGCCAAAGAACTGGAGTTGCCCTGTGTGATGAAGCTTCTCTAGTTCCTCGATGAAGCGCCGACGGAACAATCGGGAGAGGACGCGCACGGGCAGGAAGAACCCACGGCGGCAAGCTATCCAGCGTTCCCCGTCCCGAGAAATGCCACCGCCAGGTACGATGCCATGGACGTGCGGATGGTGCGTCAGCGCCGAACCCCAGGTATGCAGCACCAGTGTCGCACCGATTTGTGCGCCCAGATGTTTGGGATCGGCCGCGATGGTCAGCAGTGTTTCCGCCGCCACCTCGAACAGAAGGCGGTAGATCGTGGCCTTGTTGGTGTAGGCGATGGCACTGATCGGTTCGGGCAGGGTAAAGACGACGTGGTAATACTCGACCGGCAACAGGTCGGCCTGTCGGGCATCCAGCCACTTCTGCGCTGCACGTGCCTGACACTTCGGGCAATGTCGGTTACGGCAGGAGTTATAGCTGATCTCCTCGTGGTCGCAGGCATCGCAGTGAAGCGCATGCCCTCCCAGCGCCGCAGTACGGCACTGTTCGATGGCCGACATGACCTTGAGCTGACCGAGGCTCAGGTGTCCTGCCTGCTGGTTGCGCCAGGCGGGACCGTGGGTACGGAAGATGTCGGCGACCTCCAGGGCAGGTCGCCCCATGGCGGCGCTACGCCGTGTTCAGCCTCTCCAACGGACTGACGACCTCGCGCAGGATGTCGGTCGCGACCTGGGCATACAGGGCAGTCGTTTCCAGTTTCTTGTGGCCGAGCAGTACCTGGATCAGGCGGATGTCGACCTTCTGCTCGAGCAGGTGGGTGGCGAAGGCATGGCGCAGAGAGTGCATCGAAATGCGTTTGTCGATGCCGGCCTCGTCGGCGGCTGCATGGATAGCCCGGTTGAGTTGCCGGGTACTCAAAGGCTGGATCGGGTCCATGCCCGGAAATAGCCAGCCACCGTCCAGCATCTTGCCTTGGGCACGGGCGACCCGCCACCAGACGCGCAACCGCTCGAGGAGTACCGGCGATAGCAAGGCGTAACGATCCTTCTGTCCTTTGCCTTGCTCGACCCGCAGGGTCATGCGTTGGCTGTCAATGTCACTGACCTTCAAGTGGACCACTTCATTGACGCGCAATCCGGTGGCGTAGGCCAGGGCCAGTGCGGTTTGGTGTTTCAGGTTGCCGGCAGCGGCAATGAGCCGTTTCACCTCGTCGGGACTCAAGATATCCGGTAGCTTGCGCGGCAGATGGACCGGCTTCATCTTGGCCATCGCCTCCGGGCGGTCCAGGGTGACGCCGAAGAAGAACTTCAACCCGCAGATCGCAGCGTTCAGCGACGCCGGCGACGTTCCGTGGTCGACCAGATGCAACTGGTAATTCCGTAGTTCCTCAACGCTGGCCGTCTCGGGGGATCGACCGAGGTACTTGGCAAATTGCCGGACTGCGCGAACGTACTGGTATTGCGTCTTCTCGCCAAACTTGCGCATCCGCATGTCCTCGATCATGCGCTGGCGTAACGGGCTGATACTCGACTTCCGGGTTTCCATGGCTGGCTCCTGTCAGAACGAGGCGGGAATGCCTCACTTCCAACATCGGCAATTGCCAGCACGATACGAACCCTTTGCTTGCCAGTGCTGCGCGCTACGGTTGAGCACGGACCCTACCGCGCGAGCGGTTTAGTCCTTGGCCGATGAGTACGAATTGGCCATCCGGCAGGTTTCGGAGTGGTGCAGCCTAGTGAATGTCCGCTGACTGAAGTAGGTAACAGTCCGGTTGTAGCTGGATGCTGCCGAAGGCGTCCGACGTGGCACCCTAGTGACAATTACAGTTCTTAGGTTGTTATGTGAGCAAAAGGCTGCATTTCTGGGGGAATTGATCCGACGTTCCACCGCCTAGCAGCAAGCCTGGCGGCCGCGTCGCCGGAATAGCCGATAGACGGCACGCCAGCGGCGGATGGCCAGCGACAGGATGCCGCGGCGTGCGCTGCGCAGCTTCTGGCGCAGGGCGAGCAGTGTGGCGCGGGTGCGCTGGTAGAGCGGATGGTGGTGCAG
>DAIEIW010000139.1:0-9855 GCA_027351205.1 Acidithiobacillus sp. | reverse complement strand
CGCCACGCAGATGATGACTTTGGCCCGGATTTTCGGCTTCTGGCGCTTCATGCTCAAAACCGATCATCACGCCGCCCGCCGCTATTTGCAGATGTTTCAGCACTTGCAGTGGCGGCCTCTGGCCCATGCGGTGCCGTTGGGGGAGTCATGAGGCCACATAAAAATGGTGTGGATTTGATTTTGCAGGTGGGAGCAACCCTAGAAATCGCCACCCTCATGCCGCAACAGCCAGCGTTTGCGCTCTATTCCGCCTGCGTACCCGGTCAAGGTGCCGTTGGCGCCGATGACGCGATGACAGGGAATGACGATACCAATGGGATTCGCTCCGTTGGCACGCCCCACGGCACGCACCGCTGATGCCTGGTCCATGCCCCTCGCCTGTTCTTGGTAGCTGCGGGTTTCTCCGGCGGGAATGCTGCGCAACCAGGCCCAGGCAGCCTGCTGAAACTCGGTGCCTGCGGTTTCTACGGGAATGGCGGAGACGGCGTTGAGATCACCCGCCCAGTAGGCTTCCAGACCGTTGCGAACCGGCTGCGGAGCAGTCCCCGATGTCAGCGTTACCCCATCAGAGCCGTAGAGCAGGCGGAGTCGATCCAGCATGCGGGCCTCGCTGTCCGCCCAGTCCAGTGCACGCAAGATCTTTTGTGCGTCGGTGACCAGCAGCATGACACCCAACGGTGTAGTGACACGATCTATATCCCATTGAAGCGGTTTGTTTAGCATGAAAATCTCCCAAACATGGTTTCTGAAATGATGCTATACCCGGATACGGACAAATGCTCGCCACTTTTGGACGGTAAAGTTGCTCACCTCAGTCGCTATGTCGTATGAAACTCGATAAATTGCCAGGAAATAAAGGCACCCAGCAACAGCACATCGGCACTGCCCAGAATGACGGCCACAACGCCAGCGGTGGATATGGATGCGCCCACGCCGACCAGTCCACCCAACAGGGCCACGCCTAAAGCGCTGCCAGACTGACGGCTGGTGTTATTGAAGGCGGCGGCGGCCCCCGATCTTTCCAGGGGCGGGGCACCAATAGCTGCAGCTACCAGAGCAGGTGTCGCCGCGGCCACGCCTAAGCCGATGATGAGTAGCGCAGGAGTACATCAGTGCTTCGCCCGGCACTTTAGGCACCCATGAGAGCAGTCGTGGTGACATCATAGACTCTGCCGCGAGCGACTGCATGAACCAGAAAGGACTGGTTGCCAATATGCTCTGGCTAGCCAGCAGCAAGTATCCGGATGATTGTGGTAATGAGCCACGTCTGAGCTTAGCCGCCTGGGCACAATGTTTTCTGGATAATTTTGCCACGGTCAAGGAAGCGGTTGCGGCGTTTAGGTCTCATCCATTTTGCGTAGTTTCAGACCGTATGCCGGGAGTCAATCGTTATACAACGCTACACCTATCCATATTTGACGCACAAGATAATAGCCCTATTTTTGAATATATCAATGGCAAGGTTGTCATTCATGAAGGTCGCGATTACCAGGTCATGACTAACGACCCGGAGTATCCTGAACAATTGGCTATTCAGAAGTAGCAGCCTTTTATATTCACGCTATTACCAAAACTGCAAATCACTTGCAAGGTGTAGCAGAAGTCATGAGTGTTTTGAACAATAGTTCCGTACCCATAGGTATCTTGACACCAGATCAGCCGCACATTTCTTCCACTCGCTGGCGCGTGGTGGCGGATCAGACGGGACTGCGCTACTATTACAACTCTGTCACCAGACATGAGCACTTTCTGGGTGGACCTGAATAAAGTAGACCTGAAAAAAGAAATCCTTTCCCCCAATTACTGATGGGAAATGGCCAGGTTTATTCAGGAGATGTGACGGCGGATTTTAAGCCTGCCTCTCATCACTTTGAGTTTGCCACAGTACCACAAGAAAAATCGGACCATATAGATATTCAAGTAGATCCTTTCTGCCTTATCTAACGACTGACCGAGTGGGTGATTCTTATGGATGCCTTGAAAAAACCCCTTTCGGCGCTGGTTGGGATAGAATACAGGGATGTCGAGTTGCAGGAGGCATGTCTGCATGATCGGGCGGTGCCGGGAATCCTCCCAATCCTCGGGAGTTCGCTACCGACCATCTCTGGAAAGAGGTCTGGGCCAGGGATTCCTGGCTGCAGATTCTGGGCCGCTATCTGGTGCTAGTGCGGGACAAGAAGAAGCAGATTCAGCGGACGGCGGGTGTCGTGGCCATCGTCAAAGGGGAGGGAGCTTCCAAAAGCCGGGCACTTTCCGAAGCACTCGCCGCCAACAAGCAGATTGTCGCCTTTACTATGCAAACCTTTCCCTTTACCTTACAACATATTCAGGAACTCGCGGCTACCAAAAACAAACGCTTTGCGGTGATTGCCGACGAGGCCCACTCCTCCAAGACCAATGAAACCGCCCGCATCCGGGCTGAGTTGAAGAATATCCTACCGGCGCCAGCGGGGTTATACGAGCGACTGCGGGAGCGGACGAACAGGGGGTGACAACTGTTGCGCATCGGTAGAACGGTTCAGCATGCGCCCGCCGTGGATACCACCGGGATCACGGCCTTGTTCTCGCCCTGCAGAACCTGGCGATACCGGCTTACCCTCCCGTTTTCTGGTCGCACGGGGGATATGGTCACGGTTTTTCTGAAAAATCCTTCCAGCGCGAGCGAAACCGCCGCCGACAAGACCGTGCGCACGGCATCGGAGTATGTCTGGCGCAGGTTTCCGCAAGCGGGTGGGGTGCACATTCTGAATCTTTACGCCTTACGCGGTACCGACAGCAGGGAGGTTGGCGCTGCGCTGCGGCAACGGGGCGAGTCCTACGTTATTGGTTTGCAAAATGACGCCACCATTCGTGAAACACTTGGCGCGAGCTCTGCCGTGATTGTTGCCTGGGGTGGCCATGCAGGTATTGCGCCTGCTTCTTATGACAGGCGGGTTGCACGGTGCCTGGAGATTTTGGGCGAGGGCGGGCTTGCCCTCTGGAGAAATGGCAGAAAGGGATCAGCTAAATATCCGTTTCACGCCTGCTACTGGGCTTATGATGACCACCTGACGCCCATACAGGTGCCTTAAGCAATGGCGTGCTCAGGGCGATACATGGATGATCATGGCAGCCAGCACGATGGTGATACTCAGCAGAATGACACCATAGAGACCGTAGAGAAATTTGTGGACATGATAAGAACCCTCGTCCACTTTTTTGACCGTGCGAATGAAGTTGATGCCACCGATGACCAGATTGGTGACTCCGAGAAGAATGAAAACGATGCCCATCCCGGAAAAACCTGCACCCATCACGAGTTTGGTATGGAGCATGATGGAAAGCTGCTCCAGGAAAAAATCGAATTTTTCGATCACGAAGCCGAAGGCAATCAGGCCGATGCCAGTGCGTACCCAGGCGAGGAAGGTACGCTCGGCGGCCATGTAAACGCGCGGATCAATGATTTCTTTCTCAGCCACGGGAGATCCTTTTTCGATATATTCCAGGTCCGACATAAAACGAAATCCTACCACAAAAATCAGGGCGATGGCGGGCCAGCTCAGCCAGTAGAAAAGCTCGGTAAAAAAGTGGCCCAGGGCAGCGTAGTGGAGTGCCTTGAAGAGAATGGCCAGGCGTGCGGAAAGCAGGCCGGTGCCTATCGACAGGAAGAGGAGCTTGAAATAGCCTAGGTAGGTGCGTTCCAGGGCCATGTAAAGCCGTGGTTCCTGTACCGTCGGCAGGTATTTCAGAAACATCATGGATGGGGTGGCCCTCTGCGCTTGGGCGTCTGCTGTAGGAACGTGCGAGGGCTGGCAGTTTAACGGGAAACAATCCATGTGAGAAGGCGGAAAAATGATTGACCCTGATGCCATTGATTGGTATTGTGTTCCCACTCTAGGTGAGTCTGCTCATCTTGGGCGGTTAGCTCAGCGGTAGAGCACTGCCTTCACACGGCAGGGGCCACAGGTTCGAACCCTGTACCGCCCACCAGATAAAATAAAATGTCAGGCGTTACCATTAGCGCCTTTATTTTTCTCTGTGTAATTTCTGGCGTAAGCCTGCCAAAAGCCACGTCCATAGCCTTACCTCTGGGCTGGAGCCCTACGCCCAGAGGTGGGTACGGCCATCGCGCTGGCGTATACCTTGCTACAAGTCGCGACGACGGCCCGACCGGCAGGATCGTAGCTTCCATGTCGAGAAAAGGCGATTATTGCGATAACGCCCCCGAGAGCTTCTGGGGCAGCCTTAAAAATGAAATGGTCCACCACAATTCCTGCGGCAACTGTTAGCGGACAAAATAGTATCATCGTCGGCAACAGAGGATCACCCAAGTTTCCTGATCCACAGACGACTGAGTATGCTTGTAGGAAGGATGCTGGCCCATAGTCCTTTGGGCCAGGTGTTCTTGAGGCCAATTCATGATTTTTTGAAAAGGTGCAGGATCATTGCTAACCCATCATTTTCCCTTTGTTGGCATCGAGAAACGCGGCGGTGACTTTCGATTCGCCAGCCTCCTTGGCTGCCTTCTCGATTTTGGCCTTGGCCATGTTGCGCACGAAAGAGGGCATCTTCTCCATGCGTTGCAGTGCGTCTTCGTCCCAAGGTAGCGTCTGTTCGCTCATTCGTCGGTTCCTTTATTTGGTGGGGGATTGCGCTTGCGCGCGCATCGAGGCAATTATCAAGCCAGTCTGCGTACCTAGCCACAACGCGCCCAATGGCTACTGCGGCGTATCGCGAAAGCTACATGTTTAACGATTTTATGGGCCTGGTAATAGGGTGTCAAGCCGACGGCGGCGGAGCCGGACTGCTGCGGGAAATCCTCGCGTGGACATCAGGCCACGGGGATATCCCCCAAACGGCGCTAAGTTTTTGTGTGATGAACGGTTGGTGATAGAGATCTCGTCACCCGTCTTGCCGCGCCAGTTCTTTGAGTGCATAGACTAGGTCTAGGGCCTGTCTGGGGCTGAGCTGGTCCGGTTCCACCTGACTCAACCGGTATACCGCCGGATGGGGATCTGCCTGGAAGAGGGAGAGTTGGGCGGGCGCCGTATGGCTGAGCGACGGCCTGGAGCTTTCTTCCAGTTGACTGAGGCGTTGGCGGGCGCGCTGCACAACCGGGTCAGGAACCCCGGCAAGCCGGGCGACCGCCAAGCCGTAACTCTGCGCGGCTGGACCACTCTCCACCCGATGTAGAAACACAACCTGATCGCCTTGTGTCAGCGCGTCGAGATGGGCATTGCGCAAACCGGGTAGATCCAGCTCCGTCAATTCGAAATAGTGAGTGGCAAAGAGTGTGCAGGCGCCCCGTTCCGCCAGGGCTTCCGCCGTAGCCCAGGCGATGGACAGGCCGTCGTGGGTGGCCGTACCCCGACCGATTTCATCCAGAATCACCAGGCTTTGTGCCGTGGCGAGGTGGAGGATACGGGCCGTTTCGCTCATTTCCACCATGAAGGTGGAACGGCCTCCGGCGAGATCGTCGGCAGCGCCGATACGGGTGAAAATCTGGTCGATGGGGCCGATGACCGCTTCGCGGGCAGGCACCCAACTGCCAATGTGGGCCAGTAGGACGATGAGCGCCGTTTGCCGCATGTAGGTGGATTTGCCGCCCATATTCGGACCGGTAATGAGCAACATACGCCGTTCTTCGTCAAAATCGAGGTCGTTCGGGACAAAATTGCCGCCGATTTGAGCTTCGACGACGGGATGACGGCCGTCATGGATGTGTAACACCGGTTCCGTGACGAAATGCGGGGCGCACCAGTGTAGGGTGACAGCGCGCTCGGCCAGCGTGCTGAGCGCGTCCAGTTCAGCGACTGCGGTCATGGCGTCCTGTAAGGTCGACACCTCGGGTGATATGGTTTCCAGTAGCTGCGTGAAGAGCAGACGTTCCCGGCTCAGGGCCAGACTTTCCGCCGAGAGGGCCTGGTCTTCGATCGCTTTCAACGCATCGTTGATGTAACGTTCGGCGTTCTTGGTGGTCTGGCGGCGGCGATAGTCGTCGGGAATGGGACCCTGGTAGCTGCGGCCGATTTCAATATAAAAACCATGTACCCGGTTGAACTGGATTTTGAGCTGGGCGATGCCGGTGCGCTGGCGCTCCTGCTGCTCCAGGTCACGCAGCACTTCCTGCAGATTCCGGCTGAGTTGCTGCAGGCGATCCAGCTCCGTATCGTGGCCGGCGCGGATGTAGCCTCCATCCCGCTGGGTCATGGGCGGGGTGTCCACCAGGGCCTCCTCCAGCAGGGTGCGGAGAGTGACGAAAAGCGCTATGCGCTCCTGAAAGACGTCCAGGGCGGGATGCCCCGTTTCCTGGAGGACGAGTCGTAGTCCGGGGAGTGCCTGGAGGGTGCTGCGGAGCTGGGCGAGATCGCGGGGGCTGGCGTTGTTCAGGGCGATACGGGTGAGAATGCGTTCGGCGTCCGCGATACCGTGCAAGGCCTTCTGAATGGCAACCGGTCCGCTGCCTTGGGTGAGCGCGGCGACTGTTTCCTGGCGGGCCGCCACCACGGGGCCTTGCCGCAGCGGCCGCAAGAGCCAGCGGCGGAGCAGGCGCGCACCCATGGTGGTCTGGGTTTTTTGCAGCAAGGTGAGCAACGTGGGGCCATTCCCCTGCAAGCTTTCCACCACCTCCAGCGCCCGCAAAGCGGTCGCATCGAGATGGAGCTCCTCCTCGGCGCGCTCCGGATGAATCCGCTGGATTTGACTCAGACTGCTGCGCAGCCGGGTCTCGGCATAGTTCAGGAGTGCAGCGGCGGCGCGCAAGGCGAGGGGCCAGTCATTACACCCGAAACCAACCAGCCGTTCTCCAAAATAGCGTTCAAGTACCGCATCGCTGCGTCGCGTCTGAAAGCCGGTTTTCTCCAGAAGTTGCAACTTTTTCGGGTCGATTCCAGCGGGAACCGGCGTATCTTCCGGGGCGATGATTTCGGCGGCGGGGCGGCGCGCGAGAATATCCGCGACGGCGGTGTTGACCACTTCACGCACCATGAGGTGGCCGCCGGCGGCATTCAGCCAGGCCATGCCGCAACGTGCGCCTTCCGGACACAGGGCCAGCAGCAGGGGCTCCTGTCCGGCATCCAGCAGGGCACCATCAACGATGGTGCCGGGGGTGATGATCCGCACGATGGCGCGTTCCACCGGGCCCTTGGCGGTAGCGGGGTCGCCGATCTGCTCACCGATGGCCACCCGTTCGCCCAGACGCACCAGCTTGGCGAGATAGCCATCTACGCTCTGGACGGGTACCCCGGCCATGGGAATGGCCCTTCCCGCGCTCTGCCCGCGGCTGGTGAGGGTGATGCCGAGGAGCTGCGCGGCCTTTTCAGCGTCGTCAAAAAACAGTTCGTAGAAATCCCCCATGCGGTAGAACAGCAGGGCGTCCGGGCACTGTTCCTTGAGCTCGAAGTACTGGCGCATCATGGGAGTGTGTAATTTAAGCTCTGTTGAATCAATTGGTTGCGATGTCATGTCTAAAATTTGTCTAATTTCATGTGAGCCATGTCTAAAACTCGGCCATTTTTGGCGGAACGGCAACTACAGTAGCATGTTGGCGAATATAACGCGCCGTCATGCGTGCGTCCGCGTGCCCGGCTAATGCCACAGGGTCCAACCCCTCGGTCGGACTTTTCTCATCCAGCGTGTTGCCGTGGACATGAAAGGCGACCAGACCCGCGATGAGGTCGCCTATGGTCTCACCAGCCATGGGACCTCCTCGTGCGCTACATCGTCGCCCAAATTACCCAATCACCGTGGTTACCAGGTGGGGCGATTCCTGCTCTGGCCGGACCGTAACTGCTTTTTTTGGCTATATGCATAATCCGGTTGAAAATCCATGGACTCGCTGACCAAAAAGCTGAACTATCTGGACTTGCGTTGGGTTGGAAGTCAGAACTCGGTGAGGGGGCCTACAGAAGCAGGCTGGTAGGAATGAGAATGCTTCCGAAACCTGCGTATCCCTTCTACCATCTGCTGAATGACCGGTATAGACTGGAAGCGGTCGTATGAATAGGCTAGAGTTGCCTCGTGCTTGCCGGGGTCTGAGAGAGAGCTTCATTATTTTCTCTTATGTAGGCTCGTCATCAAAAAGGTTACAAATACTAGCATGTAGGTTTAGCGTTGAAGGCACCAGATGGGTAAAACAATATAAATGTCTCGTGGTTATGATTTTCTCCGTAACGCTAATGTACACACGAAATGTACGGGAATACACTATGTCCTCCATCACCAAAGACATCTTCATTGCCACCTAACGCACACACCAACCAAATAAAATCGTCGGGCAAAAACTTGATGCCCACAGGATGAGTATTTCGAAGATGGACGCCACCAGCACTCTCCCCAATTTTCTTGGTCTGCAGGATACGGACTTTCAGCTCATCGACCGCTACCGGGACTGCCTGGAGGCGGAAACGCCTGCGCTTGCCCATGCTTTCTACGACTACCTGCTTGCTCACCCCGTCACCGCCGCCGTCTTCCGGGATTTCTCCCGCGCGCGTCTGGATGCTCTGATCCAGAAACAGGCGGAGCACGTCAGCGGGCTTCTGGCCAGCCACCTGGATAAGTCCTGGCGGGAGTCCATGCGCAGAATCGGGGCCCTGCACCACCGTCTCGGCATCGAGCCCTCCTGGGTCGCAGGCGCCTATATCCTCTACTGGCGCCATTGGCAAAATGTACTCCAGGAGCACGTCCCCGAGAGCGATCGGAATCTGCTGCGGGACGCCCTGTTCCGCCTGCTGACTGGCGACCTCATGGTCCAGCTCGACGGCTATGCCCGCGCCTCCCGCGAGACCGATGCCGAGAGGCTGGCCTTGTTTGATGTGCTGCTGGGCGTGCTCGCTGTTCCCCGCAGCGACGCGTCCCCACGACCGGAGGAGTTGCTGCAGCATATCTGCGAAGCCTTGCCGGGCAAGAGCACCAACGTGCGCCTGGCCGGTTATATGGTGAGCGGTGCCATGGGGGAGATATTAGCCCTGGAATGCCTGGCTGGACTCCCGTTGCCAGAGCTGCAGATCCCGAAGATCGCCGGAGATCCCTGCTGGGAGGCATTGGAAAGCGGGCACACCGTCATTCAGTCCGTGGATGATCCGCAGGCCCCGGAATGGATCAAGGGCTTGCGCAACCATATTGGGGAAATCGGCATCTTTCCTTTCGGAGCAGAGGATCTGCGCGGCGTAGGCCTGATCGGAGTGCGCGAGAAGGGCTATTTCCAGCGGGTGGGATCGACGTACTTCGATGCCTTTGCCCATCTTGGGGAACTGGTGCTCCTGCTGCGCAACCAAGCCTTACGCGACCCCCTTACCGCCCTGCCCAACCGCGTCCTCTTCCTGGACCGCCTGGAGATCGCCCGAGACCAAACGCTGCGGAGCGAGCAGCTGCTGGGGGTGGCGCTCCTCGACCTGGATGGATTCAAGCAGGTGAATGACCGCCTGGGCCATGAAGCCGGAGACCAGTTGCTGCAAGCCGTGGTGCAACGGTTGCAGGCGCAGTTGCGGGCAGGGGATACCCTCGCGCGCATGGGCGGCGATGAGTTTGGCCTGCTGCTGCCCGGCCTGGAGCGCCTCGACGATCTCGAAGTCGTCTGCGAGCGATTGCTCGCCGCCATCCGCGAGCCGCAGGAAATCCATGGCGAAGCGGTCAGTATTTCCGGCAGCCTCGGCGTCACCCTCTATCCCCTGGACGACAGTGATGCCAGCACCCTGATGCAGCACGCCGATATGGCGCTCTATGCCGCCAAGGATGCGGGCCGGGACCAGTTTCATCTGCATACCCTGGCCCTGGATGAAGCCGTGCAGGCGGAAGCGGAGATGCGCGTCCTGCTGGATCAGGCGTTGCGCGAGGGCCGCCTGGTCCTGCACTACCAGCCGATCGTAGCCAGCGCCG
>DAIEIW010000118.1:0-13115 GCA_027351205.1 Acidithiobacillus sp. | reverse complement strand
GCTGGCAGGGAGATCCTGAGGCGTTGTACGAGGGTTTGCGCAGCCTTGGCGTTGATTTCCCGCAGCATGCACCCCATACTGTCCCCAATTTTGCCACAGCCAGAACCTCATCGTGACCGGTCCAGAACTCTCCGAATTCCTTTATCGCCATCGAGTTTCCGTTATCGCGGGCATCATCATTGTCATGCTCGCGGCAATGGGCTTTTTCGGCTACGAAAAATACCAGCGCCATCAGGTGGAGCGCGCTGCCGTACTGTATAACGAACTGGTGGATACTCTCGTCGCGGGGCAGACCAGTACGGCACGCGCCAGCGCGGATACGCTGGTGCATCAATACGGGCACACGCCCTACGCCATTTTTGCCCGTTTTTTTCTGGCGCGCATGGACAGCGAAAGCAACCAGATCCCGGCGGCGGAAGCGGAGCTCAACAGCGTCATCCAGGCCAAGACTGCGCCGAGGGGGCTGAAGGGCATCGCAACCCTCAGCCTGGCTCGGCTTTACCTGGACCAGAAGCAGGCGCAGAAGGCTCTGGATATGCTGAAAGTGCCGGATGCGGCCTTCGCCACCCTGCAGGATGAAATTCAGGGAGACGCCTATGTGGCACTTCATCGGGACGGCAAAGCCATGCGGGCTTACCAGGCGGCCATTGCCGCCCTTCCGGCCGCCGATCCTTACCGCAGCTACCTGCAGATGAAGATGGCCAATATCGGAGTGGCACCATGAACCCGCGACATTTTTCCCGCGTTCTCGGGCGCATGGTAGCGCTGGGTGCCGTGACCGCTTTGTTGAATGGTTGTGGTATCCTGTCCTGGTTTCATTCCACTCCTACCCCCAAGACTCCGCCGCCCCTCGCCAAGGGGATGGATAAAGTATCCGTCTCCACTGAATGGCAGGCCCGTCTATATGGTATCTGGCAGGTCAACCCCTATCAGGGCACGTTGATTGCCCATGGCAAAGGGCAGATCGTGGTAGCCGACGCGTCCGGGCGCCTGGTCAGCATGAACGACGGTGGTCACCAGATGTGGACGCGCAGCCTGGATGGCCGGACAGCGCGCGGTCCGACACTGGCAGACGGTGTGGTTTATGCCGGCACAGACACTGGAAAAGTCTATGCGTTTACCGCAAAGGACGGCCACCCGCTCTGGGCCATACAGTTGAGTTCTGAAGTGCTTACCCCGGTAGTGGCGGCGGGTGGCCATCTTCTGGTGCAGACGGTGGATGGTCATCTCTGGGCTCTCGACCCGGATAATGGCAAGGTGCAATGGACATTCTCCATGAATCAGCCGACCCTCATCCTGCGTGCACTGGCTACGCCTGCAGTGCATGACGGAGTGGTGTATGCGGGTTTTGCGGATGGAACGGTGGTGGCTCTTAGTCTGGGGTCCGGCGCGGAGCTCTGGCGGGCGCAGGTCGCCTTACCCCATGGCAGCAATGAATTGGCGCGTATGGTGGATGTGGCTGCAAGCCCGGTGGTTGCGGGGGGGCAGGTCATTACTGCAGCCTATCAGGGGAATCTGGCTGCTTACGCGTTGCAGGGCGGCACCCAGAACTGGAGTGTACCGATGTCCGTCTATCAGACGCCGGTGCTGGAGGACGGCCATCTGCTCGTCGCGGATACCGATGGACGGATATCCTCCGTAGACCCAGCTTCCGGCAACGTGCTCTGGCGCAATGATCGTCTTAGCGGGCATTATTTGACCGGGTTTGGCCTCTGTGGCGGGAGCCTGCTGGCCACGGACAATGCGGGTTATCTCTATGTCATCGATCCGCAGACGGGGCATCGCATAGGTCAGACGCGGCTGTCTGACAGCGGTATTCAGAGTACGCCCATTTGTCTGGAAAGTGGCCAGATCCTTGCCCTCAGTGATGCGGGCACCCTGTATCGAATCCACCTGGCAAAGCGCTAAGGCTCTATTCATGACTGCTGTTATCGCCTTGGTGGGGCGCCCCAACGTGGGTAAATCCACCTTCTTCAATCGCCTGACGCGCACCCGCGAGGCACTGGTGGCAGACCTCCCGGGCCTTACCCGGGATCGCCACTATGGTACCGCGCAGTTTGAAGGGCGGCAGTATCTGGTGGTCGATACCGGTGGTTTTGAACCGGAAGAGCGGGAAGGTCTGGTAGCGGCCATGGCGGCGCAGACCCGCCTCGCCATCACCGAGGCTGATGCCATTTGCTTCCTCGTGGATGCCAAGGAAGGCCTTTCCGCCCAGGATGTGGAAATCGCTCAGGAGTTGCGCCGCGGGGGTAAACCCATCTATCTGGTCGTAAACAAGATGGACGCGAAAGGCGCCGTGAGCGAACTGCCTGAGTTTTATCGCCTTGGTCTGGGTACGCCCTATACCATTTCTGCTGCTCATGGGCACGGCGTCGAACCGTTGCTGGAGGCAATTTTTTCCGATTTGCCGACCCCTGAGGATGAAACCGCAGACGCGGCGGGAAAGGGGCCGCGTATCGCTATGCTTGGTCGACCCAACGTAGGGAAGTCGACGCTGGTCAACACCATGCTGGGTGAAAAGCGCGTTCTCGTTTTTGACGAACCAGGAACCACACGGGATAGCATCCGTATTCCTTACGAGCGCCAGGGCAAACCCTATGTCATGATTGATACTGCCGGTATGCGGCGCCGCGCGCGGGTCGGCGAGGGACTCGAAAAACTGAGCGTATTAAAGACCCTGAGTGCGCTGCGCGAGGCAGATGTGGTGCTGCTGGTGCTGGATGCGCATCTGGGCATTGCCGAGCAGGATGCCCACTTGGTGGGTGTCGCGGTCGAACTGGGGCGTCCCATTGTGGTGGTGGTCAACAAATGGGATGGCATGAACCCCGAAGAGCGCAAGGCCGTAAAGCAGGAACTGGAAAGACGGCTGGACTTTATTCGCTACGCGCCGGTCTATACCATCTCTGCTCTGCATGGTACGGGTGTAGGTGATCTCTATAAGAGTATCGATCAGCTATGGATTGATTCTCGTCGTCATTTCTCCACAGCCGAGCTGAACCGTGCCCTAGCCGATGTGATCGAGACCCATCAACCACCCATGGTGGGTGGGCGACGCATCAAGCTGCGTTACTGTCACCAGGGGGGAGAGAACCCCATCACCTTGGTGTTTCATGGGAACCAACTGACGCGTCTGCCCGGTACCTACAAACGTTATCTGGAAAGCGCCTTCCGGCGAGCCCTCCATTTGGAGGCTGTGCCCCTGCGTCTGGTCTTTCGTCAGGGAGAAAATCCCTACGATCCGCAACCAAAGAACGGGAGACAACATTAAATGGGGGAGCGCATCCCGGGTTGGTGGCGCTGGGCGTTCGCTGCGGTGTGCATTTATATGGCAATCCTGGTGGGCAACCGTTATCTGCCCGTTAGTCCGCAGATGCTCTGGATAGGCGCCGGTGAGTATGCGCTGTGGGCCGCCATAACGCTGGGGGCGATCGCCCGATTTTTCCCAGCCTTGACGCCTTACGGCTGGCGGCCGGTCACCATCTTCTTGGGCGCGGCACTCTCAGGACTGGAAATATTTATTGGGACGGGGCCTGACACGAAGGTGCGGGTGGATGAATGGATGACGGCGCTGATTGGTATTGCAGTCATCACCATTCTGGCGCGTGTTTTACCCGTTGCTTTTACGTGTTTCTGGTTTGGTCAGGAGGTAGCTCGTCGTGGATCTATTGCTCGTCCGCCACGCTGAGGCAGAAGAGGCAGATAATGGTGGATCTGACTTTGAACGTCAGTTAACTGCGCACGGCCGCGCGAGTGCGGAGGAAATGGCCGACGGGCTAGCACTCTGCGTCCGTAACCAGATCGCTTTGTGGAGTAGCCCACTGGTACGGACCAGGGAAACGGCTGCATATCTTGCGGCGGCTTTGGGGGTGCAAGTGTCGAGCTATCACAATGCCATACCAGCAGGCGATCTCGGTCAACTTCGCCGTGACTGGCAAAATCTTTCGCCGCAGACCGGTACCCTGATTGTGGTGGGCCATCAACCGCATCTCGGGATCTGGGGCGCGCAGTTGACGGGTATATCTCTCCCGGTTAAAAAAGCCAGCGTCATAGCCATCGCGCTGGACCGCACCGGTACTGGCGGACAATTGCTCTGGTATGCACAATCCGCGGCCTTGGCGCGCCTGGCACAGATTCGGCATCGAGGGTGACCTGCCTGACGAATCCTGGCCTGGTAATAACGGCATGTTCTTGTTAACGTTTAACCCTGCAGGAGCCAGTCCGTTGGCGGACTCTCCTGCTGTCGCCGAGGTTCAGAGCCGATATCATGATACAGTGATCCCGTTTGTCATAAAAGTGACACAAATCTTTCATCAAAGTGTCATATTGCTATGTTAGATTGCCCTTCGAGTTTCGCTGAAGATGGCACTATCGTGCTGTCTGGATGCGGGATGTTCTGTGGATAAGCCGTAAATCAACGTATCTGCCATCTTTGGAGGCCTTATGCTGCATCGCTTGAAGAAAGAAGTAACACGTAGTGTCAATGGTGCCGTAATTCTGTCCGCGTTGGGCCTTTCTGCCCTGTATGCCCTGCCTGCTTCAGCGGCTCCGACCATCTCGCTGCTGGAAACCGGCTCCACCCTGCTGTACCCGCTCTTCAATCTGTGGGTTCCTGTATACACCAAGATGAACCCCGGCGTTCAGATCACCACCCAGGGCACGGGCAGCGGTACCGGCATCGCTGAGGCGATCTCTGGCGTGGCCCAGATCGGCGCTTCTGACGCCTACATGAGTAATGCTCAGATCAAGCAGCATCCCAATATCCTGAACATCCCGCTGGCCATCTCCATTCAAATGATCAATTACAACGTTCCCGGTCTGAACAATGTGCATCTGAAGCTGTCCGGTCTGGTGCTCGCGGGCATCTACTCCGGCAAAATCACCAACTGGGATGACGCGGCTATTGCCAAGCTGAATCCTGGCATAAAGCTGCCCAACCACAAGATTATTCCGGTGCATCGTACCGATGGCTCCGGTGATACCTTCATTTTCACCACCTATCTGTCTGATACGACCCCGGCATGGAGCAATAGCGTGGGTTACAGCACAACAGTGAGTTGGCCAGCAGTCCCCGGTGGCATTGGTGCGGAAGGTAACCCCGGCATGGTGCAGGCCCTGAAAACGACACCTTACGGCATCGCCTATATCGGCATCAGTTGGAAGAAACCGGTGGAAGAGGCCCATCTGGGGATGGCCATGCTGGAAAACCGCGCCGGTAAGTTCGTACTGCCGACAGTGGCGAATGCCAAGGCTGCGGCGGGTGAAATGGTCAACAAGACCCCGGCCGACGAGCGGATTAGTCTGGTCTATGCGCCAGGCGCCAATTCCTACCCCATCATCAACTACGAATATGCGATCGTCAGCAAGACGCAGCCCAATGCTGAAGTGGCTGCGGCCATGCGTAAGTTCCTGAACTGGGCTATTGATCCGAAGGGTGGTAATGCGCCACACTTCATCACCGCGGTGAACTTTGTGCCACTACCCGATAGCGCTGCGAAGCTTTCCCGCAAGCAGATCGTGGAAATTCAGTAAAGGTTGTGCCGGAGCCGGGGCTTGGCCCTGGCTCTTCCCATATCCAATGCGGGACTCCTCTGTATATTTTTATGATTATTGATGCCGACCATCCAGATACTCTAAGTGCCGGGAGATTTGTGGGATGAAAATTCCTGTATTCAGGGTAGGGTTGGTCGTTACGGCTAGCTTTTTACCACTTTCATTAATTGCATTGATTGTCTTTTTGGTCATTTATTCATGGCCGGCCATTCATTTTAATCAGCTTCATTTTTTGTGGACGAATGACTGGAATCTGGGGAATCTATATGGTAACCCGGTTGAGGTACGCGGCGCGCAGATCATGCCCGGAGCAAAATATGGTATCTGGTTTCTTGTCGTCGGCACCATTGTCAGTTCGATGCTGGCCATGTTGATGGCGATGCCTGTAGCGATCGGAGCAGCATATTTCCTGAGTGAAGGTGTGCGCAGATCCTGGGCCGGTCCCTTGTCTCTTTTCGTCGATTTACTGGCGGCCATTCCCAGCGTCGTTTATGGACTATGGGGATACGCCCTGCTGGTACCGCTTTTTGGCCAGACTATTTTTCCCTTTATGGCCAAGACGTTTTCTTTGATTCCGTTCCTCGGCGGTGATCCGGGGAGTGGCTATGGGCTGCTTACCTCGGCCTTTGTGCTGGCGGTAATGATCATCCCACTGATTTCTGCCACCCTGCGAGAGTCCATCCAGATGACGGAACCAGCTTTGAAGGAAGCTGGTCTGAGTCTAGGCCTGAATCGCCTGGAGGTTTTCTGGCATATCACCCTGCCCAAGTTGAAGACCGTGTTGATCGGAGTGGGCATTCTCGCCCTGGGCCGAGCCCTGGGAGAAACCATGGCGGTTCTGATGGTCAGTGGCAATGCGCTGAATTATCTGCCCAATAACATTTATGCGCCGATCTCCACCATGGCCGCATTTATTGCCTCACAACTGGATAGCGCACTACAGGATCCGACAAATATGGCCGTTGAGGCCCTTTCGGAAATTGCCCTGGTGCTCCTGCTCATTACGGTGGTAGTGAACTTTGCAGCGCGTTTACTGCTGTGGATGGCGAGGGTACGCTGATGGCCAGCAAGGCAGTTGAGAGCAGCATTACCACTATATCCCGCGCGAAGGGCTTCAAGGTATCTTTATACCGGCGCGTAATGTCCGCATTCGCCTGGTTGTTCGTGGTGTTTTCGTTTTTTTTCCTTGCGGCGATGTTTATTTCCATTGTTGGGGATGTGGTCATTCACGCATGGCCGGCGTTGACGCCAAAATTATTCACGGACATTACCAATGGTATCGGTGGTGGTCTCAAAAATGCTATCGAGGGCTCCGTTGTCATGTCCATCGGGGCGTTGCTTCTGGCGGCGCCGATCGGCATTTCTGCTGGAATATACCTGAGCGAGCATGGGCAGGGCGGAGCCGGAAAAATGCTGCGTTTTCTTTCGGATGTGCTGGTCGGCATCCCGTCCATCGTGCTGGGCTATGTCGGTTATATCACCATGGTCATCTATCTGGGTTGGCAGTTCTCAGTAGCGGCGGGAATCATCACCCTGACAGTGATGTTGCTGCCCTACATCGCCCGCTCCACCGAACTGGCGATGGCCAATATTCCGCTGGCGGTACGTGAGGCGGGTTACGGCCTGGGCGCGGGCGAAGGGCGCGTAGCACTGCAGATCCTTTTACCAGGCGCGGCACCAGCAATCATGACCGGGCTTTTCTATGCCGTCGCCCTGTCCATGGGAGAAACGGCGCCGCTCCTGTATACGGCGGGTTGGTCCAACTACATGTGGAATGGACAGTTTACCAAAGAACCTATCGGCTACCTGACCTACGTCATATGGACGTTTATCAATGAACCTTTTGCTGAATCTCATATGCTCGCATTTGCGGCGGCTTTTCTGATTACCGGGGGCGTGCTGATCCTGATCCTGACCGGTCGCTGGTTGCTGATACGCGGACAACGTCGCATGGGCGTTTATCAGGGATAAGGAGGTTGGCGTGCTGACTGCTTACCGGTCGCGACCGGGGAAGATCCCGTTGACTTGCTGATCCTCTGCGCCCGCCAGCACCTCTTTGGAGCGGGCCAGGAACTCGGCAGCGCGGCCCCGGTCGCTATTGTCGGTGGTTTGCCAGATAGGGAAGAGGGTGTTTTCTTCGCGGTTTTCATGTTTGGCCAGGGATCCGGACAGCACTGCGCAAATAGCGGGCAACATACCATAATCCTTTTCCATCAACGTCTCTTCCACCAGTTTGGACTGGATGATGATGCTGTCGTGTTCAAGGAGCATGTCCGCAAGTGGGCCTTTTATCTCTCCGCCACCCAATGTCGGACCGAGGATATTGTTCTCCAGATGGACGTGGCGGCGGAGACCGATCCAGTAATCGCTGAAGAGGGTTTCTGCATCCGTGATCCGATCTTGGTTGGCGGCAGCCAGAATGTCAGCAAACTGGCGGTCCAGGCGGTAGTGATCCCAGGTCAGTAGGTCTACCACATCCTTGGCTTCCGCTTCGGCGCGGGGTCGTATGTCTATCTGCCAGAGCTTGCCATCCGTTTCAAAACGCCAGGAGATGGCGTCGCGCAACTGAAAAGCCACTGCCCGCATCATGGCACTGGGATCCGTGTCCGCCAATACCTGTACCTGCTGCCCTATTGCCAGGCGGGTCGTGGCGGCGTAAATCAGCGGTTGCGCCACCGCGTAAGGCATGCCACATACGTCGATAATGTTCTGGGCCGGGACTGTGGGTGCGGGCGATATTGCTTGTTGAATTGACATGGTGTGAAGTCCTTGATAGTAAGTTCGGCAGTGCCTGGGACGGCAACAGACCCTAACTTATGGTGCGTCATACAGAGAAAAGCACGCCTGGCCATCATGATGAAGCCTAAAGACCGGGATTGCAACACGGGTAAGCGCGTCCGTCACTGGACTGCTTTCCCTGAGCGTCAGGAGTGCGATATATAGCTTCATATGATAGATTACAGCATAGTAGTTGGTGCGTGCCGGGATCCGTAACGTGGTGCCGGGGCTTCATTCGTATGTTTCTGATTGTGGATGTTTCTGTCTGTATCGTGCCGCTGATGCTTTCCGCCTTTCGGGATCGGGGCCGAGGAGGCGAAAAAACTGCCGTGCTGGATATAATACCATGAGCGCCATACCCGAAGAAGTCCGCAAAGGGCGAGTACCAGAAAGGCGCTAGATCAAATTTATTTCGCTTATCTTACCTGGAACTAGGCAGAAACTAATGTTTAAAAAGTCACTGGTGATCATAGTTCGTGCATTATTGGCAGCGGGGTTGGTATCGTCTATTTCGGCTTGTGCAAAAAAAACGCCTCCTGCATCAACATCCACAGAAAGCGCGGCGACGGCTACTGCAACGTCCCACATGACTGCCGCATCCTCTAAAATGACCCCGAGCGATCTCTGGCAACTGATGGGAAAAAAACTTACCTATATCCAGGAGGGTCACCATGGCCCTGTCGTTTATGACTTTACGGATACAAATTGCCCATTTTGTCATCTTTTGTATGTGGTCGAGGCCCGTCTCATTCGAGAAGGAAAATTGACCGTCCGTTATGTTCCTGTCGCCATAATAAAGCCTAGCAGCATGCCGGAGGCGGCTGCCATATTGCAGGCCGATAACCCTGTAGCGGCCTTGCAAAAGGCCGAAGACGCCATTGATAAAGGCATGAAGACAGGCAAGCCAGCCAACCTCGTACGTGCTACGGATGCAATCGGCAAGGCATCACCAAAAACCATCGAGGCGATCAAAAAGATAGAAGTAAACAATGTGTTCTTGCAGGAAGTGGGCATCGACGAGCTCCCGGATATTATCTATCTGCCCAAGAAAGGAAAGCTTGGTCTGATAACGGGATTGATAAGCGAGAAGAAGCTCATGGAATTGCTACCGCAAATGCAATGACCTGAACAAGAATGCTGCCATCAGGCTGCCGTCTCCAGATCAAGCGCAGTGAGCCCGTGCGTATCGGCACCCGTATGGTGGACTTTGGAATTTGGCGGAATTTCTTGCGCCATTTTAACCCGGGTTGATATAACCTCACGATGCAATCGCTCAGCACAGCATGGTGGGTCCTTCCCGGTTTGTTCCTCGCCGGTATAGGTGCCGGGTTTATCAATGTTCTGGCGGGTGCGGGGTCCATGCTGACCCTGCCTGCACTCATTTTCATGGGCCTTGATCCCATCGCCGCAAACGGCACCAACCGCATCGGCATCCTTTTGGAAAACCTCACCGCTGCGCGCACTTTTTACCACCATAACCTAGTGGATCTGAAAATGGGAATAAAGCTGGCGCTGTGGACGCTGCCGGGCGCCCTGCTGGGTGCCATTGCAGGTATCCATATCGGCAATCTCTGGTTTCAGCGTATATTGGTGATTGTACTGGCACTTAGCACTGCCACAATGTTTTTTCCAAAAATTGTTACCGGAGAATCCACACGTCCAGACGGCGATGCGTCGCCCTGGCTCTACCCCACGCTGCTGGCTCTAGGGTTTTATGGCGGCTTTATGCAGCTCGGTATCGGTTTTCTCCTTATCTTCGCACTGCGCCATTTTCTCACCAGAGATCTCGCACAGGTAGCTGCTTATAAAACCCTAATTATCGCATTGTACACCTTGCCGACTCTCGTTATCTTTGCCTGGATGGGGCAGGTTCACTGGGGTGCGGGCATCGTCATCGGCATGGGTGGTATGATTGGCGCGAGACTGGCTACGAGGCTTACCATGAGTCGCCGGGGAAAACTGTGGGTCAAGGTAATAATGGCGATAGTCATACTTGCGATGGCTGCCGGGCTTTGGGTTTGACATTGAAAGAGGCAATTCGCATCGCATAAATCACATCCTGTATTTGTGTAACTAATTGATTTATAACATGGTGCCCAGGGCCGGACTCGAACCGGCACGGCATATGCCGAGGGATTTTAAGTCCCTTGCGTCTACCGATTTCGCCACCTGGGCAGGGCCGCGGCAACAAAAAGCAGAATTTGCCTGCTCCCCGTCCGGGAGCCGAAAGGATAGCACAGCCCCAGCGGCTTGGGCAGAGGTTAATTCTGACATTTGGCGCGTAACCGATTGGCAGTTTAACGGGTTCTGCGTTCTGGGCGGGTGAGTCACCTTATCCTCAGTGCAGGCCCAATCGCCGTTTCTGCCACAGCGCATAAACGGCAGGAATCACCAGCAGCGCAAGCCATGCGGCGCTGAACATACCACCCACCATGGGGGCGGCAATGCGCTTCATCACATCGGCGCCGGCGCCATGGCTGAACATGATGGGTAAGAGACCGCCCACAACCAGGTTGAAGGTCATGGCCAGTGGCCGCAGGCGCAGCATGGTTCCCTCAATGACGGCAAGCCGAAGGTCGTGCCAGGTCTGCAGCGTACCACGCGCCTGCCGCCGGAGGAGGGCCTGATCCAGGTAAAGCAGCATTACCACTCCGAATTCCACCGCTACCCCCGCCAAGGCGATAAAACCCACTGCCACCGCCACCGATAACTTGTAGTTCAGCCAGTAGATGAGCCAGAAACCACCGACCAGCGACAAGGGCAGGGTAAGCAGGATGATCGCCACTTCCATCCAGTTCTTGAAGTTGAAGTACAGAAGCAAGGCGATGACCAGGACGACGGCGGGAATGACCAACTCCAGACGCTTGGCGGCTCGCTCCATGACCTGATACTGACCTACCCAGGAAAGAGTGTACGCACCTGGGAGATGAATGTCCTTCGCAATCGCGGCCTTCGCGCGGGGTACATAGGCACCGATGTTGGTGCCGGGCTTCAGGTCGATGTAGATCCAGTTGTTCAGCTGACTGTTGTCGCTGGTGAGCATGGAGGCTCCACCCTCGATATGCAGATCGGCGACCTCGGCAAGCGGGATCTGGGCACCGCTGGGTGTGGCGACCCGGCTTTCCATCAGTGCTGCCAAGGACTGCCGCAGTGCCCGAGGGTAACGTAGATTCACCGGGAAGCGTTCCAGCCCTTGTATCGCGGTGGTCAGAACCTCGCCGCCGATAGCCGTCTCCACGAAACTGTTGACATCCGCCACCGACATACCATAGCGGGCGGCTGCGACGCGGTCTGTATGAACGACGATATACCGACCGCCCGTGATTCGTGCCGCATAGGCACTTTGTGTACCAGGCACCTTCTGCAAAACCGTTTGAATTTCTTGCCCCACGCGATTCAGAGTATTGATGTTCTGACCGGCCACCTTGATGCCGAGGGGCGTGGTCAGCCCAGTGGTGACCATGTCTACCCGGTTCTTGATGGGTTGCGTCCAGACATTGGACAGACCTGGAATGCGCAACGCCTCATTCATTTTATTTTGCAGTTTGTGCATCGTCATTCCGACGGGCCACTGATCCGGCGCTTTGAGGGTGACGGTCGTATCGAACATGGACAGTGGCGCCTGATCCGTCGCCGTCTGGGCTCTTCCCGCCTGACCAAAGACCGTCTTCACCTCGGGAAAAGTCTTCAGGACGCGGTCCGTTTGCTGCAAGATCATGGCGGCCTCGCCGATGGAGATGGCCGGGTCCTGGAATATGGGCATGTAAAGCAGCGATCCTTCATTCAGCGGCGGCATAAACTGCGACCCCAGGCGATTCCAAGGGTAATAGAGGGTAGCGGTGAACAGCAGGGCGATGATCAAAACGGCCTGGGGTGCGCGCAGAACGGTATAGATCACTGGCCGGTAGATAAAAGTGGAGAGCCTGTTCAGCGGATTCCTGCTTTCGGGGAGGATGCGACCGCGGATGAACCATGCCATGAGAATGGGCACTACGGTTATGGAGAGCATGGCGGCAGCCGCCACGGAAAATGTCTTGGTGAAGGCGAGCGGCGCGAAGAGCTTGCCCTCCTCGCCGCCCAGGGCGAAGACCGGCAGGAAGGAAACGGCGATGATGATCAGCGAGAAGAATAAGGCCGGACCGACCTCCTCCGCCGCCGCTATGGCCGCCGCCCAGGGGTCGACGCCGGGGTTGTGTTCCAAATGCTTGTGCATGTTTTCGATCATGACCACGGGGGCATCCATCATCACGCCGATGGCGATGGCGATGCCGCCCAGGGACATGATGTTGGCGGGGACACCCATGGCCCACATGATAAGGATGGCGGCCAGTATTCCCAGCGGCAGGGCGACGAGGGCCACCAGCGCCGAACGTGCACGCAGCAGAAAGAGCAGGGAGATGAGCGCCACCGCCAGGGATTCTTCCAGCAACTTGCCGGTCAGGGTATGAATGCTGCGCTGGATGAGCGGGGCCTGGCTGTAAGTGGTGACGACCTGCACCCCCTTGGGCAGGGAGGGCCGGATGTCCTTGAGCTTGCGCTCAATCTGGTGGATGAGGGCATAGGCGTTGCCGCCCTGGTTCATCATCACGATACCGCCCACCACCTGGCCGTGGCCGTTGAGTTCGGCGATGCCATTGGGCAACTGCGGACCCAATTGCACCCGGGCCACCTCCTGCAGCGTAATGGGCACGCCGTCGCGCACCCCCAGCGAAGCATCCTCCAGGTCCTTCAGGGAGCGAATATAACCAGACGTGCGGACGATATAGCTCGTCTCTCCCATGTCCACC
>DAIEIW010000094.1:0-12705 GCA_027351205.1 Acidithiobacillus sp. | reverse complement strand
TGCTCACCTATCCCGGCGTTCACGCCCTGTTCCTGCATCGGATCGCTCATGCCCTGTGGCGTCACCGCTGGCGCCTGTTGGCGCGCAGTCTGGCGGCCTTTTCGCGTTTCTGGACCGGTATCGAGATTCATCCGGGGGCGCAGATCGGTAAGGGCTTCTTCATTGATCATGGAATGGGGGTGGTGATCGGTGAGACGGCGGAGATCGGCGACGATTGTACCCTCTATCACGGCGTGACCCTGGGTGGAACCTCTTGGAAGCCGGGCAAACGCCATCCGACTCTGGGGCGTGGTGTCATCGTCGGCGCTGGTGCCAAGGTGCTGGGACCGGTCGTTATCGGGGATGATGCGCGGATCGGCTCCAATGCGGTGGTGGTCAAGTCGGTGCCGACGGGTGCCACCGTGGTGGGCATCCCTGGGCGAGTGGTCAGCAAGGGGGAACATACGGATAACTTTGAGGCCTATGGCCTGACCGGACAGATGCCCGATCCGGTGGCGCGGGCCGTGGAATGCATGCTGGAGCACATGCATCGCCAGGATGCGGAGATTGCGCAACTGCGGGATGGTTTGCAGCACCTGCAGCCGCAGGAGGGCATGATGCCTGTGGAGGAGATTGTCTGCGCCATCGGGGACGACGATGACGTGCCGGAAAGCAAGGGAACGCGCGTGGGTAATACTTGACTAATTTAGTACGGATAGTAGGATGTCGTGCAGAGGAGCACCGGACATGAAACTGACGACAAAAGGACGCTACGCGGTGACCGCCATGCTGGATCTGGCGCTCCATCAGCGTGGAGGCGTGGTAACAGTAGCCGATATTTCGCAGCGTCAGCAGATTTCTGTGGCTTACCTGGAGCAGCTCTTTGGGCGGCTGCGCCGTTTTGGTCTGGTGGAAAGCGTACGCGGGCCAGGCGGCGGTTACCGGCTGGCCATGCCGGACTCGGAGATTCCGTTGACGCGGATTGTGGAGGCCGTCAATGAGTCCATCAGTACGACCCAGTGCGGTGGTGACCCGCAACTGTGTTGCAAGGGGGATGGGAAGCAGTGCCTTACACACGACCTGTGGGAAGAATTGGGAGATCGTATCGCCGAGTTTCTCGGGGGGATTACCCTCGGTCAACTGGTACAGAAGCAGTTGACCAAGGAGTTGATGCAGGCAGCTCCGATCGCTATGACGGGAAAAACACCACTGCGCCAGACGCATAACACCGCTTAAAACCGAGAGGTACAGACAAATGGATCAACCCAAAATCATTGAATTGGATGTCGGGCAGCCTTTGCGGAACGATCCGGATCGTCCTATTTATCTGGACTACCAGGCGACGACCCCCGTCGACCCGATCGTCCTGGAACAGATGCTGCCCTTTCTGACCCATGACTTTGGTAATGCGGCCAGCCGTTCCCATCCCTACGGCTGGACGGCGGAGAAGGCGGTGGAGAAGGCGCGTCAGCAGGTTGCTGATACCATCCACGCCGACCCCCGTGAAATCGTCTGGACTTCGGGCGCGACGGAAGCGACCAATCTGGCCCTCAAGGGCGCGGCGCATTTCTACTCCGGCAAGGGCAGGCATCTCGTCACCCTGCGTACCGAGCACAAGGCGACTCTGGACACTTGTCGCCAACTGGAGCGCGAAGGCTTTGAAGTTACCTATCTGGAAGTACAGGAAGACGGTCTGGTCGACCTCCAGGCCTTTGAAGCGGCCCTCCGTCCAGATACCATCATGGCTTCCGTGCTGTATGTGAACAACGAAATCGGCGTCATCCAGCCCATGGAAGAAATCGGCAGGATACTGCGTGCCCACAAGATATTGTTCCATGTGGATGCGGTGCAGGCTCTGGGCAAGATCCCGGTGGATGTGGAAGCCGTCCAGGCGGACATGATGAGTCTATCCGGACATAAGATTTACGGACCCAAGGGCATCGGTGCCCTCTACGTGCGGCGTAAGCCCCGGGTGCGGGTTGAGGCGCAGATTCATGGCGGTGGCCACGAGCGCGGTATGCGTTCCGGGACGTTGCCTACGCACCAGATTGTCGGTATGGGGGCGGCAGCCGAACTGGCGGTGCAGTCGATGGAGAGCGATGGCAAGCGTATCCGCCAGTTGCGCGACCGTCTGCTCAAGGGTATTCAGGAACGAGTGGAAGAAACCTATATCAATGGCAATATGGAACACCGGGTGCCGCACAACCTCAATATCAGCTTTGCCTTTGTGGAAGGCGAGTCACTGATTATGGCGCTGAAGGAAATTGCCGTATCCAGCGGATCGGCCTGTACCTCGGCCAGTCTGGAGCCCTCTTATGTGCTCCGTGCTTTGGGTAAGTCCGATGAGCTAGCGCACAGTTCCATCCGCTTTGGCATCGGTCGCTACACGACGGAAGAGGAAATTGACGCTACTATTGGGCTGATTGCCGCGAAGGTGGACAAGTTACGGGAGTTGTCTCCCCTCTGGGAGATGCATCAGGAAGGTATTGATCTCAACAGCATTCAGTGGGCCGCGCACTAAGGTCCTTACAAGAGGAGAACCGTCATGGCATACAGTGAAAAGGTGATCGATCATTATGAACATCCCCGCAACGTGGGGGCGATGGACAAGGATGACAGCGGCGTCGGTACCGGTATGGTGGGTGCACCGGCCTGCGGCGATGTGATGCGTTTGCAGATCAAGGTGAACGGGCAGGGCATTATCGAAGATGCCAAGTTTAAAACCTACGGCTGCGGTTCGGCCATTGCGTCCAGCTCGCTGGTGACGGAGTGGGTCAAGGGCAAAACCCTCGATGAGGCGATGACCATCAAGAACAGCCAGATCGCCGAAGAGTTGGAACTGCCTCCGGTCAAGATTCACTGCTCCGTGCTGGCCGAAGACGCCATCAAGGCGGCGGTGGAGGATTACCGCAAAAAGCAGGGTGGCGCTCCGGCGGCGGCGCAACCGGAAATGGCCGATGCCCAGGCGGCACACTAGGATACCGTCATGGCTTTGACCTTATCGGAAAGTGCGGCGCGGCAGGTGCGCAAGAGTATTGCCAAACGTGGCAAGGGTCTGGGTATCCGCATTGGTGTGAAAACCAGCGGCTGCTCTGGGTTGTCGTATGTCATGGAGTTTGTGGATGTCCCCAACCCGGAAGATCTGGTGTTTCCCCATGATGACGTGAGTATTTTCGTGGACCCCAAAAGTCTCATTTATCTGGATGGCACCGAACTGGACTTCACCCGCGAAGGCTTGAACGAGGGTTTCCGTTTTAATAATCCCAACGTGAAAGATGCCTGCGGCTGCGGTGAGAGCTTTACGACCTGATGGTGGACTCCTGTTTCCGGTGCGGGGCGGAGTTGGGCGCTCCGCCCGCGCTTTGTGCTTCTTGCGGGGCGGTGCAGCCCTTCCGCGCGGACCTGTCCCTGTATGCGGTGGCGGGCCTGCCCGAAACGTATGACCTGGACGTGCAGGCGCTGCGCACGCAAGTGTTGGCGCTGCAAAAAGGCCTGCATCCGGACCGCTTCGCCAACGCAGAACCGGCGGCAAGACGCTATTCTCTGGAGTGGAGCACCCGCCTCAATGAGGCCTTAGCCATATTGCGGGACCCCCTGCGACGCGCTGATTATCTCTTGCGGCGGCAGGGCGTGGACGCGCTGGGTGAGCAGGTGAAGGTCGCCGACCCGGAACTGCTGATGACCCAGATGGTCTATCGTGAGCGCCTGGAAGACCTGGTGGCGGCACGCGACTTATCGGGCATGGAGGTTTTGCGTCAGGAAGTGGATACGGCAGTGGTCGGGGTGGTGCAACGTCTCAGGGGATTGTTGGGTATTTTACCCTGTGCTGAGCCGGAAGCGGCGGGCGCTGCGCTGCGCGAGCTACAGTTTCTCGATAAGCTTCTCGGCGAGATAGATCGCAGCGAAGAGTCCTTGCAGAATGCCTGAGCGGCGGAACCTCTACAATCAGGGCGATATATCATGGCGTTAATGCAAATTGCAGAACCGGGCACGGCCGCTGACCCCCATCAGCGGCGGCTGGCTATCGGTATCGACCTGGGAACCACCCATTCGCTGGTGGCCTCCGTATTGTCGGCGGTACCCACCGTCATGCGCGATCATGACGGTAAATATCTGCTGCCTTCGGTGGTGCGCTACCTCAGTGGCGGCGATATTCATGTCGGCTATCCCGCAGCCGCTGCCGCCGGGCAGGACCCGCATAATACCATCGCCTCGGTGAAACGCCTGATGGGGCGCGGCCACGGCGATGTGCAGACCCTCGCCGGGCACCTACCTTACGACCTTGTTCCTGGAGAGGGTATGGTGCGCCTGCGTACGGTGGCGGGTGAAAAATCCCCCATAGAGGTGTCTGCCGAAATATTGCGGGTGCTCAAAGAGCGGGCGGTGGAAACCCTGGGCGGCGAACCGGAGGGTGCGGTCATCACGGTGCCCGCTTATTTCGACGATGCCCAGCGTCAGGCCACCAAAGATGCGGCCCGTCTGGCGGGGCTGAACGTGCTGCGCCTGCTGGCGGAGCCGACCGCGGCGGCGGTGGCCTATGGCTTGGACAAGGGTAGTGAAGGCATTTTTGCCATCTACGATCTGGGCGGCGGAACCTTCGATATTTCCATATTGCGCCTGCAGGCCGGAGTCTTTGAGGTGCTGGCGACCGCCGGTGATTCCGCTCTGGGCGGTGACGATATGGATCATGCGCTGGCCGAATGGCTGATGCAGGAGGAGGGCGGTGATGCGTCCGATCCCCTCTGGCGGCGGCAGGTGCTGCAGCAGGCGCGTACCGCCAAAGAGGCGCTCAGTGCCGTTGACGAAACGATGGTCGCGCTGACGCCTTCCGGCCGCGCGGCCCGCGAGATAAAACTGTCGCGTGGCCGGTTGGAGTCACTGATTCAGCCGGTGATCCAGCGGTCCCTCCCGGCTTGTCGGCGGGCGCTGCGGGATGCCGGGTTAAAACTGACTGACATTGACGGCGTGGTGCTGGTGGGCGGCGCCACCCGTGTCCCCGCCGTGCGCGCGATGGTGGAGGCGTTCTTTCAGCAGAGGCCGCTGACGGACATCGACCCCGATCAGGTGGTGGTCCTGGGTGCCGCCATTCAGGCCGATGCCCTGGTGGGCAATCAGCGTGAAGATTTACTGCTCATGGACGTGCTGCCGCTATCTCTTGGTCTGGAGACCATGGGCGGACTGGTGGAGAAAATCATTCCCCGCAACACCCCTATTCCGGTGGCACGGGCGCAGGAGTTCACCACCTTCAAGGATGGTCAGACGGCCATGAGTATTCACGTCTTGCAGGGTGAACGCGATCTGGTGCAGGACTGTCGTTCGCTGGCGCGCTTCAGTCTGCGCGGCATTCCCCCCATGGTGGCCGGTGCCGCAAGGATTCGCGTGACCTTCCAGGTGGATGCCGATGGCCTGCTGGCCGTGCGTGCGGAAGAAACCGGTACGGGGGTGCGTTCGGAGGTCGTCGTCAAACCGTCTTATGGTCTGAATGATGAAGAAATCGCCAGGATGTTGCAGGACTCGTTCACCCATGGCGCCGAAGATGTGGTCAGGCGACGCCTGTCAGAAGCCAAAGTGGAGGGTGAGCGCGTGCGCGAAGCCTTGCGTACGGCTTTGGCCGCCGATGCCGACTTGCTGGATCCTGCGGAGCGGGAAGCCCTGGACAAGGCCGGTACCGCGTTGATCAACGCCTTGTCAGGCGATGACGCCGGCGTGATCACTGCCGCCGCGGAAGCGGTGGAAACCGCCGCGGAACCGCTGGTGCAGCGACGCATGGACAGCGCCCTGCGTCGCGCCATCGCCGGCCGTTCCATTGACGACCTGGGAGATTGAATGACTAAAATACGCGTCCTGCCGAACCCGGAAATCTGTCCCGAGGGGGCGGAGTTCGACGCTGATCCGGGGGAGACCATCATCGCCGCGGCGCTGCGCAATGATATTCACATTGAGCATGCCTGCGAGATGTCCTGCGCCTGCACCACCTGCCATGTGATTCTGCGCGCGGGTTTTGACAGCCTCGTCCCTGCGGAAGAAAAAGAAGAGGATTTGCTCGATAAGGCCTGGGGCCTGGAGCCGACCTCCCGCCTCAGTTGCCAGGCGAAAGTGACGGATACCGAACTGGCCATCGAAATCCCCAAATACACCATCAATCTGGAAAAGGAGCGGCACTGATGCGCTGGACCGACACCATGGAGCTTGCCATTGCCCTGGATGAAGCCCACCCGGACGCCGATGTGGCCCATCTGCGTTTCACCGACCTGCACCGCTGGATATTAGAACTGCCCGATTTTGAAGGCGAACCCGAAAAGTCCAGCGAAGGCATCCTCGAAGCCATCCAGATGGCCTGGTTGGCGGAGAAGGACTGAGTCGGGCCGCGCCATGGCCGATAAAAAAGCCCTCATCGCCCTCTCGGGAGGAGTGGATTCTGCCGTAGCAGCCCTGCTCATGCAGGAGCAGGGCTACGAACTCACCGGCGTGACCTTGCGCCTGTGGCCCAAGAGCCGCTGCTGCGATGAAAAAGATATCGAAGATGCCGCCGAGGTCTGCGCCCGTCTGGGGATTCCCTACACGGTGCTGGATTATCGCGAGGCGTTCCGGCGTCAGGTGGTCGACGTGTTTGTCGCCGAATATCAGGCGGGGCGTACGCCCAATCCCTGTGCGCGCTGCAATCAGTTCCTCAAGTTCGATGCCCTGCTGGCGGAAGGCGAAAAGTTGGGCGCCACGATGCTGGCGACGGGCCATTACGCGCGTCTGGCGGAAACCTCCTCGGGTACTGCCCTGCTGCGTGGCCGGGACGATGCCAAAGATCAATCCTATTTTCTTTTCGCTATCAGTGCGGGGATATTGTCCCGCCTGCGCTTTCCCGTGGGTGGCATGAACAAGGACGAGGTGCGCGCCATGGCCCGTAAGCATGGCCTGCCCGTGGCCGCCAAACAGGATTCACAGGATATCTGCTTTGTCCCGGACGGCGACTACCGCCGCTTTCTGGAGGATTACGCCGGGCTGGACATGGCGCAGGAAGGAGAGATGGTTGACAGCAGCGGGCAGGTGCTGGGCCATCATCCGGGTACGCTCAACTTCACCGTAGGGCAGCGCAAAGGACTGGGTGGCGGCAGTGACCAGCCGCGCTATGTTCTTGCGCTGGACTCAGCCCGGAACCGGGTAATCGTCGGCGGTGAGGATGAGCTCTACCGCTGTGTGGTCAGCCTGGCCGAGTGCAACTGGCTGGCGGGTTTATCCCCCGGCGAAACCCATGCCGTGACCGTAAAGCTGCGTTACCGCTCCCGCGCCGAGTCGGCCATGCTGCACCTGCTCTCCGATGCCCGGGCCGAGCTCCGCTTTCCCGAGCCGCAACGCGCCGTTACCCCCGGTCAGGCCGCCGTCTGCTATCAGGGTGAGCGTCTGCTGGGCGGAGGCTGGATTCAGGGCACGGAATAGTCCGCCGGCGCGCCTGCGTCAGGATATACCCAACACATGCTGTATTTCCGGTAACATGCTCTGTACGCATTTTTTCCCCTCCGTTATGGCTTCACCGGCACGATAAAATTCCAGTAAGCCAATGTGGGACAGCCTTGGAGAAAGCAGGATATCCGGAGGATCTCCGGCCATGCGACTCCTGGTGATCCTGTCCTGCATAATATTCACCGAGCCGGCGATGGCGTCAAAGAGGCTGGGTGGTTGCTCCTCATCGCCTGTCGCCGGAAATATCGAGGCTGTATATGCCGTGACCAGGTCTGATATTTTTCCGGTAACGCCGGTATCCTGTGTTTTCATGACCTTGTTATTTTGAAGGCGTTTTCCAACGATATCATCGTTCAACGTTACGGCAATAACAACATCGGCGCCAAGAGCCCGACAGACCGAAACGGGGACGGGATTCACCAATCCGCCATCTATGAGCCACCTGCCGTTGTTCTTGACCGCCGGAAAGAGGCCGGGCATGGATATGGACGAAAAGACGGCATCCAAAATTGAACCGTCCGTCAACCAGATCTCGCTGCCGGTTTGCAAGTCGGTTGCTACCGAGGCATATTTTTTGCTGATTATATCCTCTATTTTTGAGTCATCATCTGCCACATATTTATTGAGAAAATAATGTAGCCGCTCTTTGTTGACAAAACCATTCAACGACATGTTGATGGCAAAAAATTTGGCTGTTTCAAGCTTTGTCAGCGAACAAACCCATTTCTCCAGCTTCTCAAGATTGTTGGAAACATAGGATGCACCGACCAGCGCGCCTATGGACGTGCCACAAACGATATCCGGTACGATTCCTTGATCATTCAGCGCGCTTATTACCCCTATATGCGCCCACCCGCGGGCCGCGCCGCTGCCAAGAGCAAGGCCAATAGTCATGGTGATCTTCACCCCCCCCATGCGTTTTTGATGTCACAACGTCCAGAATGCACTGTAGCGCGCCCGCGAAGTGCGCGATAGGGAAGAGATGCGGACGAGGTCGCCCCTTTCGCGAGCGCCAGGTCCTTTCCGCTTCCCTGTCGGCGGTTTTTGTCATAATCTGGCGAACATTCCATAAAAAACAGCCGCCCCGGAGTCGCTATCCATGTCCAATCCCGAGCAGGAAGCCCGCCAGACCATCGATCAGCTTCTGGGTGCGGCGGGCTGGCATATTTGTGATGCGGATGCGGTCAATATTTGCGCCGCGCGCGGGGTGGTGGTGCGAGAGTTTCCCCTCAAGTCCGGCCACGGCTTTGCCGACTATCTCCTCTATGTGGACGGCAAGGCCGCAGGCGTCATCGAGGCCAAGAGGCAGGGGATGACCCTCTCGGGTGTGGAGGTCCAGGCGGCAAGATACACCGCCGGGCTTCCGTCCGGCCTGCCCGCCTGGCACAACCCCTTGCCCTTCGCCTACCAGTCCACCGGGGTCGAAACCCGCTTCACCAACGGCCTGGACCCGGAACCCCGCTCGCGGCCGGTCTTCGCCTTCCACCGCCCGGAGCTTCTGGCGGAATGGCTGGGGGATGCCGGTGGGACCGGTATGGCGCAGGTCGCCGATACGCGCGGGCGCTATGCCGTGGCGGGCCGCACCGTCCTCGAGCGCCTGCAGCACATGCCGTCCCTGCGCACGGAGGGGTTTTGGCCGGCGCAGATCCAGGCCATCCGCAACCTGGAGCAATCGCTGCGCGAAAACCGGCCCCGCGCCCTCATCCAGATGGCGACCGGCTCCGGCAAGACCTTCACCGCCATTTCCTTCATCTATCGCTTGCTGCGCTTTGCCGGGGTGCGGCGGGTCTTGTTCCTGGTGGACCGGGGGAATCTGGGCGACCAGACCCTGAAGGAGTTCCAGCAGTACGCCTCGCCCTACAACAATTTCAAGTTCACCGAGGAATACATCGTCCAGCGTCTCAGCAGCAACACCATCGACCAGACGGCGCGGGTCTGCATCTGCACCATCCAGCGCCTTTACGCCATGCTCAGGGGCAAAGAGCTGCCGGAGGACCTGGAAGATGTATCGCTGGACCAGCTCGGTGGTCTGTTCAAGCGGCCCGAGCCCATCGAGTACAACCCGGCCATCCCCATCGAGACCTTCGACATCATCGTCACCGACGAATGCCACCGCTCCATCTACAACCTCTGGGCGCAGGTGCTGGAGTACTTTGACGCCACCCTCATCGGCCTCACCGCCACGCCCAGCAAGCAGACCTTTGGCTTCTTCCATCAGAACCTGGTGATGGAATACAACCACGAAATGGCCGTGGCCGACGGCGTCAACGTCAACTACGACGTCTACCGCATCCGCACCGCCATCACCGAGGCCGGCTCCAAAGTGGAAGCCGGCTACTCGGTACAGATCCAGGAGCGCGATACCCGCAAGAAGCGCTGGGAACAGCTCGACGACGACTTCAGCTACGACCCCAACCAGCTCGACCGCGACGTGGTCGCCCCGGACCAGATCCGCAAGATCATCCAGACCTTCCGCGACAAGCTCTTCACCGAAATCTTCCCCGGCCGCACCTGGGTGCCCAAGACCCTCATCTTTGCCAAGGACGACGCCCACGCCGAAAACATCGTCGAGATCGTGCGCGAGGAATTCGGCAAGGGCAACGCATTCGCCCAGAAGATCACCTACCGCAGCACGGGCGCCAAGCCCAAGGACCTCATCAACGAATTCCGCACCAGCCCCATGCCCAGGGTCGCCGTCACCGTGGACATGATCGCCACCGGCACCGACATCAAGGCGGTGGAAGTCGTCATGTTCATGCGCGCCGTCAAGTCCCGCAGCTTCTTCGAGCAGATGAAGGGCCGCGGCGTGCGCGTGATTGCGCCCGACGACCTGCAAAGCGTCACCCCCGACGCCACCGTCAAGGACCACTTTGTCATCGTCGATGCCGTCGGCGTCTGCGAGCAGGACAAGACCGACTCCCGCCCCATGGAGCAGAAGCCCACGGTGAGCTTCGCCAAACTGTTGCAGGCCGTCGCCTTCGGCAATACCGAGGACGAGGTGCTCACCTCGCTCGCCGGGCGGCTGGCCCGCATGGAACACCGCATGAGCGCCGAGGACGACAAGCAAATCCGCGCGCTTTCCGGCGGCTTGGGCGTCAAGGAACTCGGTCACCACATCGTCGCCGCCCTGAACCCGGACCGCCACATCGAGCAGGCCAGGGCGGATCTGGGCATCGCCCCCGGCGACGACCAGCCCATCCCGGAACCGGCCCTGGCCGCCGCCCGGCACAAGGTCATCCAGGAAGCCATCAAGGCTTTCTACGACCCCTCGCTGCGCGAGGCCATCGACGAGATCAAGAAGAAAAACGAAGTCGTCATCGACCACGTGAGCGCCGACGAAGTCCTCGAAACGGGCTTTTCCCGGGACGCCCTCGACCGCGCCCGTGGCATGGTCCAATCCTTCGAGCAGTTCATCCAGGACCACAAGGACGAAATCACCGCCCTGCAGGTGCTCTACAGCAAGCCCTACAAGCAGCGCCTCACCTTCGAGGCCGTGAAGGAACTCGCCGGCGCCATCGAAAAGCCGCCCTACCTGTGGAACGAATCGCAACTGTGGAATGCCTACGCCGCCCTGGAGAAATCCAGGGTCAAAGGCGCCTCGGGCCGCCGCATCCTCACCGACCTCGTGTCCCTCGTGCGCTTCGCCATCCATCAGGACAACGAACTCATCCCCTTCCCCGAGCGCGTCAACGCCAATTTCAGGGCATGGTTGGCGGGGCAGGAAAGCGCGGGTCAGCCATTCACCGAGGAACAGCGGCGCTGGCTGGAAATGATCCGCGACCACATCGCCGCCAACCTGGGCATCGAGCCGGATGATTTCAACTACGCGCCCTTCGTCCAGGCAGGCGGGCTGGGCAAGGTGCATCAGATCTTCGGTGAGAGTTTGAGCGGGTTGTTGGAACAGTTGAATGATATTTTGGCGGCTTGATAGGTACTGTAAACGGTGCTCTAATGGGAGCATAATTCGGTATAGGGGCCACCCATGAACATCGTACCTGCCCAAGAAATCAAGCGCCGCGGCATCGCCGCCGTGGACGAAGCCCTGGCCCAGGGCCCCGTGCACATCGTCAAGAACAACCGCCCGCAATACGTGGTGCTCACCGAGGAAAGCTACCGCGAACTCCTGGAGGCCCGGGAAGAAGCCGCCCTGGCCCGCATCAAGGCCTCCCTGGAGGATGCCAAGGCCGGCCGCGTCACCCGCCACGCCAACGTCGAAGCCCTGCTGCAACACCTGGACAGCGAACCGGCGGCATGACCTGGGCCCTGGCCACCACCGCCTTCTTCGACCGCCGCGCGCGCAAGTTCCTCGCCAAGCACACCGACCTGCGGCCCCGCTTCGCCGGAGCCCTGGCGCAGCTCGCCACCGACCCCTTCCAGCCCAGCCTGCGCCTGCATCCCCTCGGCGGCAAACTGCAGGGCCTGCAGGCCGCCAGCCTCACCTATAACTACCGCCTCACCCTGACGCTGCAGATCACCGAACACGAAATCCTGCTCATCGACATCGGCAGCCATGACGAGGTGTACAGGTGAACAGTCGCAGAGCACCCCGCGCCGACTGTCATTCCGAACGAAGTGAGGAATCTTGATGGCGCCCATGCATAAGATCGCTCCCAAGCTCCCTCGCTATGGTCGGCACAAGGGTCGCAACGACAAAGCCAAGCTGGTCAAAATGCAGCAACTGTTTGGCGACAAGCCGAACGCGATGATTGAAGAATTGAATGAGGCGTTGGCGGCATGACCAAAGCAGCCGAATCATTCGCGAATGTTGATGTATTGCCGGACAGTTGGACGTGGGCACAGCTTGGCGACGTTTGCAAAACGACCAGCGGGGGAACACCAAGCAGGAAGAACGCTGAGTACTTCACTGGTGACATACCGTGGGTAAAGTCCGGTGAACTCCCTGACGGCCTCGTTACTGAAGTCGAGGAACGTATTACTAAGGCTGCCGTAGCTAATTCCAGCGCAAAAGTCTTTCCGGCAGGGACGCTTCTCATCGCGCTCTATGGCGCGACAGTTGGAAGGCTCGGCATCCTTAAAGAAGCCGCAACGACGAATCAGGCAGTCTGCGCTATCTTCCCGCCCGAATACCTCGATACGAAATATCTGTTCTGGTATCTCCGGTTCGTTCGATCTGATTTGGTTGCACAAGCCGTTGGCGGAGCCCAGCCGAACATTAGCCAAGGTATTTTGCGCGAGTTGCCAATCCCAATTGCCCCCCTCGATCAACAAAAACGCATCGTCGCGGAAATCGAAAAACAATTCTCCCGCCTC
>DAIEIW010000073.1:0-21919 GCA_027351205.1 Acidithiobacillus sp. | reverse complement strand
CAGCACGCCAATCAAGGGCTATCAAACGACTATCTACGGCGGTGAACTCGCACATGCGAGAAATCTTGTCCTCGACATCATCCGGAGGAATTCATGATGATATCTGGCAGCAGCCAGCCCAGCAGGCCCTTGTTTACTTCGCATAGATTGATTAAGATCAAGGAAATCAAATGACAGGCAGGATAGGTTACGTCGCTCTGGGCAAGACAACATGCCCATCATTATAATAGGTTAGGACGGCTATATTTTTTCACCCGTAGTTCACTTCAAGGAGCACCCACCCGATGTCTATCAATATCCAACTTATCAAGTCTAGTGGCGCCGCGGTTCAGGATTTGGGCATTCCGGTCGCCGAGCACTTTTACAACTACATGTTTACCCATTTTCCGGAAGTGCGAAAAATGTTTCCCGGTGACATGACGGAACAACGCGTACGACTCTTTAATTCTGTCATTCTGATTGCTACTAATATTGACACCATGGAAGTGTTGGTCCCCTATCTAAAGGAACTTGGTATTGGTCACATCAAGTACGATACGCGTCCCGAGCATTACCCTATTGTGGGCAAAAGCCTGCTCAATACGTTGAAACATTTTTTGGGGGAAGCATGGACGCAGGAAATGGCTGAATCCTGGATCGAGGCCTATAATCTGGCCGCATCTGTCTGTATTGAATCTGCCTATGAAGCCATGGCACCAATTCGTTATGTGCCGATCATGCTGGATGATGTCCCGCCGTCTGTCTAATTTGCCATTTCTTTTATCGTAAAAGGATAAAGACCCGCCGCTTTCGGGATTTATCCTCTATCGGTGTTGGATGTATCACGGCCGATCAGACAATGCACTATAGCAGAATCGATTTTGTGATTCGGTGGGATACTGTCGTCATAACATGCTGTATCGATCATATTCGCGTATTTTCGGCAAACAGGAGCTAACGTGGCAGAGATGAAAGTATTCAGTACAGGTATCGACCCGAATGATTGGATTCCGCATCGATTTACTCAATCTGGTAAGGGAGTGTCGCCATCCATCTTGTGGCAACATCTTCCAACCGGCACGGAAAGTTTGATTTTGTTGCTGAGGCATCGCGAGGCACAGTCTAATAAAAAAATATATTGGTTGCTTTATGACATTAATCCACTTGCCGAAAGCATTCCTGAAAGCGGGCCTTTGCCTGACAAAACGAGAACCGGTACCAATGATTTTGGAGGTGTGTCCTATTGTCCGCCAGTGGCGCTTGCAGATCACCAACTTCAACATTACGATTTTACCCTTATTGCAACAGATCTCCCAACTTTAGGGCTCCCTGATGGCGCGACATGGGATGCCATAAAATCAATATTGCATACCACAGAATCTAAAGATGTCATAGATATTATGGAAACTCCCCCAATAAGTGACTTGCTGGCACGTGAGTTTTTTCCCCTCGGTCATATTATTGATCACGCCGAATTCTCCGGACATTTCGCCCTGGATACAGATAAACATATATAGGATGCATCTGCCGGTCACATGCTTTGCTGCGCGCGCCGACAGACCTATTCAACTCAGTAAAAACTTACTATTTTGGAGCGCTTCTGTTATGGAATATGAAATCTGTCTAGAGCCATCGGGTATATGTTTTAAGGCGGATGACCGCCAGAATGTTGTTGAGGCGGCAAGAGCTCATGGGATACCTATAAAATATGGCTGTGCAAGCGGCTCTTGTGGCGATTGCAAAGGTACGATAATCAGCGGCGAAGCAGAGCAGGGACCTTTTATGCCGCTTCTGCTTTCATCATCTGAGCGTGCAGAGCATATAGCGATACTTTGCAAACTCTACCCGCGCAGCGATATGCGCCTGCGTGCTGAAGTCCTTCAGCAAAATACCTGGATAGCGAAAGTCGTTCATCTCGCACCTCTCGCCTGGAATGTTATGGAGCTTCGCCTCCGACCCGAACGTCTTTACCCCTATCGGGCCGGACAATATGCACGCGTTAGCGTGCCAGGGCATCCTGAACAGTGGCGTTCTTACTCCATTGCGACCCCACCTACCGAGCAGGGCGAACTGGTGTTTCATATACGGGAATTGCCTGGCGGTGCCTTTAGTCAATGGTTGTTCCAATCTGCCCAGATCGGTGATGAATTGCAATTAACCGGCGCTCAAGGTGAGTTCTTTCTACGCCAGAACAGTGAGCGTAACCTACTCTGCATCGCCGCAGGTACCGGGCTCGCACCTATCGAAGCCATTATTCAGGAGAGTCTCAGCCTGGGTTGGAAATTGCCTATTCACCTTTTTTACGGTGCAAAAAAACGGGACGATTTTTATCATCTGGAAGAACTGGCAGCCTTATCGCAACGCTATCCCCATCTGCGGGTCACGCCAACGCTGTCTGATACGGGCGATACCGGGTGGACAGGCGCACGTCGACTGCTACCCACGGTAGCCTCTTATGGACAATGGATAGATCATGAAGTCTATCTGTGCGGGAGCCCCGGCATGATTGAGTCCGCTATCGACCTATTACTCTCTCATGGAGTACCACATGAACATATCCATTTTGACGCTTTCGCGCCCAATGGTTGAAGTGCGATACACCTGCGTCGTCAGGTGCCGAGTAATTTCAGCACTTCACCCAAAGGCTGAACACCCACGGTCTTCAATACACCCTCTACTACTACCGCAGGGACGGTTTTGATGCGCAACCGGCTCACCACCTCGCGGCCATCCCGCTCGGCGACATCCAGAACTTCGAGATCCATGGATACCTTCTGTGCGGCTTCTGCCCAAATTCTTTCTGCCTGCGGGCAGGTGGGGCACCATTTCGATACCAAGAGTTGTACTTTCATTTCCGACCTCACCAAGGATATTAAACTATAATTGTATAACCAACTTGGTTAATACTACCAGTTAGTAGGTCTGGTAAGCGCTTCACCCATCCTTACTCAAAAGGAGAGCACCTTTGGATAGCATAGATCAGATCATGCGGCACGACCATAAACGTTTAGACATACTTCTGGAGTCCAGCGCCAAGGCGGTACAAGAGGGTCGCTGGCAAGATTCCGCGGCGCTTCTGGAGCGATTTCGCCATGGTATTGTGAATGGCCACATGGTGGTGGAAGAGACAACACTATTCCCAGCCTTCGATGCGCAGGAAGGCGGTGATGATCATGCACTGACCGCACTTTTGCGCAAGGGTCACCAGGATCTGCGGGTTTTTTTTGAAGAGATGGCTGAGGCCATCAGCGCTGAGGACGTGGAGGAGTTTACTGATCTCCTCAGCACGGTACAAACCATCCTCAAGCAACACGATGCCAAGGAAGAAACGGAACTTTATCCTTTTTTATCGACGGCGTTGTCCGATCAGGGGCAGGCTGCCGGCCAGGAAATATTGGCTTTTGAATCGGAGTGATAAGCATGAGTGAATATCGTGGCTGTGAACTGCCCGAGGATCTTTTTTATGACCTGGATTATGTATGGGTGCGCCCTGAAGACGACGGTACGTTGACCATCGGTGTCACCGATCCTGCGCAGACTATGTCAGGCCGTCTGCAGAAGGCGAGGATCAAGAAGGTGGGCACCCATCTGGAGGCCGGACGGCATGTGGCCACACTGGAAAGTGGCAAGTGGGCGGGTGGTGTCCCGGTGCCTTTCGCTGGTGAGGTCGTAGCGCGCAACGATGCGCTTCTGGAAAATCCTCACATGATCAATATTGATCCCTACGGTGATGCCTGGATTGCGCGGGTCAAACCCGATGATCCGCAACACGCTCTGGACCACGTCAAAACCGGCCTGGAGGCCATTGAGGCCCTCCAGGCCTGGATCAAACGGTACGATGTGCAGTGCATGCGCTGTTCCGACTGAAGCGTCGGCGAGACCGGTATGGACCATCGGTCATGGCGCACGATCCTTGGCAAGTTTCATCGCGATCATTGAAAATGAAGGGGTAGCACTCGTCATTGATGTCCGCAAAATGCCGCGCTCGCGCTATAATCCACAGTTCAATAGTGACGCGCTGTCCACCGCTCTGGCGCCTCATGGCATCACCTATGCCCATTGGCCGGCCCTGGGTGGGCTGCGTAAGCAATCGCCGGGCTCCATTAATGGCGCCTGGCGCAATCCTAGCTTTCGTGCCTATGCCGACTACATGCAGACGCCGACCTTTCAGGCGGCCCTCGAAGTGCTCGAAGAGGAAGCTAGGCAAAAATCTCTTGTCCTCATGTGCGCGGAAACGCTCCCTTGGCGCTGCCACCGCTCCCTCATTGCCGATGCCTTAGTGGCCCATGGTATTGTAGTCATCGATCTGTTGGCGACGGGGCAAAAGCGGCGCCACCAACTACCGACCTGGGCGAAGATTCGGGAAAATGGTAGTGTCTATTATCCCGCCTCGGGCAACTAGGAGATCAACCATGGAAGCGCGCCCGGATTTCGCCCGAACAGCACCAACAGGGATACGTTCCCTGCAGAAATTGGAAGAATATCTGCATGGTACAGGGTTGGAACCGCAATTGCTGGAACTCGTCAGCATGCGAGCCTCCTTGCTCAAGGGCTGCGCTTTCTGTATCGATATGCACAGCAAGGATGTGCGCGCGTTGGGCGAACGCGAGCAGCGGCTCTATGCACTGGCGGCATGGCAAGAGACGCCTTTCTTCAGTGCACGAGAACGGGCAGCATTGGCTTGGACTGACGCTCTGACCAAGATTCACGAAGAAGTAAGCGATACACTCTTTACCATGGCCAGAGAAACATTTTCCGAAAAGGAGTTGGTCGACCTCAGTCTCGCCATTGTTGCTATCAACAGTTGGAATCGTCTAGTCATCGCTTTCCGTAAGCCGGCAGGCAGCTATCGGCCGGATCTGGCGCGCTGAATGGCCTATTTTGAACTGCCCGTTGCCGCACCCTATCGCTTGGATTTCACGGTCTGGGCCCTGCGCCGTCAAGCCCATAACAGGATGGATGGCTGGGAGAGCGAAACCTATCGACGGGTCTGGCGCTATAGGGACGGATGGCTGAAAGTCCGGCTATGGCAGACACATGGTGACCCGGACCCCCTTCTGGAAGGCGAAATCTACCAAGGCCCCCAAGACGAGCGAGCCGTCTCCTGGGTCCGCGAGCAACTCACCTGGATGCTGGGCCTAGATCGAGACCTCACACCGTTCTGCGCGATCGCCGCCACCGATTCTCGCCTCGCGTCCATGGCGGCGCGTTACCGGGGCCTACGACCACCCCGTTTCGCCTCTCTCTTCGAAGGCCTGGTCAATGCAGTCGCTTGCCAACAGCTGAGTCTGCATCTGGGTATTACCCTTCTCAACCGCCTCTCGAAACTCTGCGGTGTGGAGGCGGGCGAAATGGACCAGGTGTATCCTTTCCCGGATCCCTGCTCCCTGCTGCAGCTGGAGGTGACGGCGCTACGTGATCTGGGCTTCAGCCACCAAAAGGTGGCCGCTTTGCGCGCTTTGGCGGAAGAAGCGGCGGCTGGCGGACTGGAGCGTGAGGACTGGCAGGACTTGCCCAATGGCGAAGCCGTGCAGCGTCTGCTGCGTTTGCGCGGCATTGGTCGCTGGTCGGGGGAGTACGTCCTGCTGCGCGCCTTGGGGCGTCTGGACGTTTTCCCCGGCGACGACGTGGGGGCGCGCAAATCTCTGTCCCACTGGCTGGAGGAAAACGGTCGCATGGACTATGCCCGGGTCGCCAATCGGCTGCGACAATGGAAGCCTTACGCCGGCATGGTGTATTTTCTTTTGTTGATGCGGCGGCTGGAAGGAGAGGACCGTGTGCGGGGCCCCGCCGATGAATTTCCGCTGTCTCAGCCGGGTCAAGCGGACAGGCGGTAATTGCGCAGAATTTCCAGAAAGCGGCTGATCAACTCCGAATGCCCCTGGATATGGAAGATATAACGCGGCACGTTCCGTTCCGTGCTGCGAGCCATGAAGGGCTCTCCCCAAAAGCTCAGGAGACACTCCGTCCGCCCCGTCGCCACCGAATCCGCCACGATCAGGGAGATGCTTTCCTGCTTGCTGATCCAGGTGGGTTCCTGAACTTTATGGGCGCCCGGGCAGGCGCGTATGGTCGGCAGAATTTCTTCCCAGGGACGGCGCTGATCTTCGTCAAGAATGAAGCGGATAATCGTGACGCGTGGATTCTCCAAGGCCGGTCGGAGCAAGGCGTCAAACAAAGCCGGGGGCCTGTACATGGAAAGGCAGACATTGAACCATGTCATCTCACCGCTGGCATGAGCCAGGAACTCCGTGCTGACCTTGCGGATCCGGTTCGGCCCGATGAGCACGGCATCGGGAGGCAGGAGACCCACTTCGATTTCGCGCAAGCTCGCCTGGACGGCCACGAGCCGGCTCTCCAAACGCTCCACGGCCCCTTCGCGGCGCATGTCGCGCAGAAAGAGCAGGGCAACAAGAATCACGATTAGGGTGAGCATTACCTCGCTCTGAATCAGGTGCAGGAGTTCCAGGACGATGGCCGTGACTGCCGCGATAACGCCTGCAATGGCATCCCATTCCAGATGGAGCAGGCGTCCCATGCGCATTGTTACCCCCTCCATTACGAGGTTTTTCTCCGGCTAACAGGCGGCGCGGGCCTTTAAGCTGGATCCATCGGTTTCCGTTCGGGGACCGATGGACCGAAGGCCGATACTAAAGCCGGCCTCGTCATACTAAATCCGGATGTCCTGAGACGCAACGATCGTCCGCCAAAGGCATCATGGCAGAGGGTGGGGGATCCTGTTCTCCGTTCCAGCGCGCAGGCCCAGCCCCAAGTGATGGACCATCCCGGCAAGGGTGATCGCCCAAGCGAGCAACGCCAGATAGAAGAAGGCATACCCGAGAGGGAGCAAAAAGTACAGATCCATGCTCTGCGCCATATGGACGGTGCACAAGCTGTACATGCCCAGGGGGAAAACAACGCTCCAGTAAAGCGGATCATAGCGGATGGGAAGCCGCTTGATACCATGGCGCCATATCTCCAGGGTGACCAGCAGCGGGATCCACCAGCTTCCTGTGACCCAATAAAAGACTGTAAAACCTTTCAGAAAGGGGAGAAGAGAGTGGAGATAGGGGGCCTTGGCGGCGTTGACGATGAGTAGGGAACCCGACAGGGTGGAGATGGCCATGGCCCCCATGTTGATCCAGTAGGGAGGTACCAGATCCTCCGCCGCAAAGGGAAAGAAATTGAAACGATAAAAAATGATGACCATGATCCAGATGTAGAGCATGCCGCCCCAGAGCCACAGGGAGAGCGCGATGAAATTGAATTCCAGGCGATGCATGGGGTTCCAGTGGGCATCCAGCAGCGCGGCGAGCACAGCGACGGATTGGGTGGCAACCACTGCCAAAAGCCAGGTACCGGTGATGCCATGTTCCAAAGAAGGCTTGCGCCTTTGGATGGTGAAGGCAGTGAAGATGCCGTAGTTCAGTATCAGCCAAAGGCTGAGAGAGAGGCTCCAGAGCAGAAGCGCGATCCTCTGTTGGCCCGCAAGAAGGACGAACTGGCTACCCAGGACGGCAGATCCGGCCACTATCGAAAAGAATCCGGGGCCGCGCAGGTAATCCGTGAGATCCGCGCGCAATCGCTGGCCAAATCGAAGGATGCGCCACAGGGACAAAATCCACAGGGTGCCATAGGAACCAATGTTGAACCAGAAGAGCAAGTGGGCAAGGAGGAGCAGATCCATGGCCTGGGCTGCCAGGGAGACGGCGCCGGTGGCCATCACCAAGGCGAAATAGGCGGGGGCCAGGTCTTGCGTGGCAAAGTCCATCCGGACAGCGGACCTCTTCTTCGTTTCCCGCACGTTCATGCCCGCCTCCTGACGAAGCTGAGATTCGTCAACTCCAAGACTTTTCGTCCACGAACCGCAGAGCGGTGCCCTTGTGATAGGCCACGTGGCGGCTTGTGTCGCTTTGGATGGCGTATTGCGGATCTTCTGGGCTCGCATGGTGCGTATAGCCGTGGACCAGAAAATCTTGCTCGTGGATGGCAACGATCCGCCCCTTCACCCAGCCGGCCTCCGAATTCCAGGTAACGTGAGCGCCCATGGCAAAGCGTGGCGTCGGCGGCTTTTTCATAAGGCCTCCTCAGCGCCAAAAACTCACGTAGAAACGTGCCGGGCCCAGGAACTCCACTCGGTGCGGCAGATCGGGCGGTATCCAGGCAGGTCGTGCCGGACTCAAGGTCCATGCTCGAGCACTGCCGTCTTCCAAACAATAACGCAAATTCCCTTCCAGGAGCACGATGCGCCCCCAGACCCCGGCCTTGGTGCGGTGACCATGGAGCAGGCCGGAAGGGGCGCTGTCGGCGGTGAACTCCGGTGTGCGCTGGTATTCTTTCAGGGGCATGGGCGGCTCGGGTAGGAGTGATTCCGCCTCGTCTTCTCCGGTGTCCAGATATCGGCGTTTATCCCGCACATGCCGCCATTCCTCAGCATCGGGCAGGGCGGGCTTTTTTTGAATGATGACGGGCCAGCGGCGGGCCAAGCGCTCGTTGAGTTCGAGATAACCCTCCATGCCCTCCGGCAAATCCACGTCGCGAAAGATGGCGTCTACCGGGCATTCGGCCACACAGAGGGTGCAATCGATGCATTCGTCCGGATCGATGGCTAAAAAGTTGGGACCCTCGTGGAAACAATCCACCGGGCATACCGTGACGCAATCGGTATACTTACAGTGGATGCAGGCTTCGGTGACGACGTGAGTCATGGCTCCGCTCCTGGACGGCGCGCCCGCATAGCGGTACCGATCCCGACCAAGGTGTCGGTTGTCAGCAAGCGGGCTGCCAGCGGGAAGATCTCGCCGTTTTCGAGGGCGATGTGGGCGCGATGCATGGTGATGAATGGTTCCGGGGAAAAGCCTGTAGGGCGACCAGCGGAGATGGCTTCCAAACCTCTTGCGAGTTCCCGCCAGGCCGCTTCCATGGCACGATGCTGGGCGCCGAGGTTCTGTAAGGGCACGCGCAGGCTTTCGGGAAAGTCGGGATGGGCAGCGAGGAAGGGGAAGAGGTTTTCCTCCTCGTCGGCATGGTGCAGGGGCGCCGCAGTATGGAAATAGCGGAGGATGCGCCCGGCGGCCTGCCGTGCCTCGTCATCGGGGCCGTGGGCGGCGAGATGCCCCGGCAGGCGTTCCAGTGTTTCACAATGGCCCAATATCCGGCCATGGCAAGCCAGCAGGAGTCCCATGGGGTCGTCAAAGCCCGGGGCGGTGGAAAACAGTTGCATGGCGATATTGCTCCTTGGGGCCGTCCTTACGACCTCCTCCAGGATCAGGCCCTATCCTTGCGGGCTACCACCTCGTCGGCAAAGGGCACAGACACGCCGCCAGCCCATTTGCCGCTTTCTAGGGCGGCGACATGGCGACCATCGTCGAGGTGGGTGCCCGCTTTTTTGATGCGGGCCTTTTGCAGGCGGCCCGACATGGTTTGGGCCGGATCGGTGACACAGATGGTGAAGGTCCCGTCATCCTCCAGTCGGACCCACACATAATCCGTACCATAGTAGCGGTTTTCGGGTAGCTCGCAACCGCAGTATTCACTCATGCTGGTTTCTCCCGTGCGACCCGTTCCATCTGCTCGGCCACAGCGGCACCGCGGTCCGGCAGGGCCTCGGACAGAAAGGGATAGAGATCGCCTCCTCCTTGGCAGAACGGTAGCATAGCGGAGCTGTTTGGCCTTCCCCAAAAGGGGAAGCGTAGGAATGGATGCTATCCCAACGTATTGTTCCTTGGCAAACATTATGCTCCTTTTACTTGGCGCTGGCGAAATTGAGATGCTGATTAATGGCCCTCTCGGGATCGTAGAGGTATTCGATATTACCCTCCTCCACTTTCTGGAGATACTGTTTAAAGCGCGCCTTGGCGGCATCCCAGCTGATACCCATCTTTTCGACCAAATCCTCGCAGGGCGAGGCGTGCCATTGTAACTGTGCGATCTTGAAGGGATCGGCACCGCAAGCCAAGGCGGCAAGCTGTACGTCGGCCATGACCGGGACGCTGTAGTTCATGTCGTGGGCCTTGCCGATCCACTGATTCTTGTCCATGGTGGTGACACATCCCGTATCATGTGTAATTAACACGTCGGCTTCGGCTTCCTCCTTCACCACCCTGATTTTACGGTTCATCGTAAAACTACGGGTAAATTCGCGCTCCGAGATGATGTGCCGGAAGCCGAAGCCGCAACAGTCATACCAGGTAGAATAGTCGATTACCTGCGCGCCCAGGGCCATGGCCACCGAGGTGGTAACGGCGACCCGGTTGCCACCGAGGATCTCTGGGTCGTAGATGGCATCCTCGGGCACCATCTTGTAGACGTGACAGGCGGGATGCACCGCGACACGGATATGGGAAACGTCGATGCGCTGCAATTCCGAGGCGATTCGCTTGCGCATCACGTGTAGCCACTCGCTATAGTGAACAACCTCCTCGGGTATAACGATCTTGCCGTCCACCAGACGACCGAGCTTGCCGAGAATCTTTTTGACTCTCTGCCGCAACTCAGCGGATTCAATGAGGTACTTGCGGATCTCCTTGTAATTGCCGAAGGAAGTACCGCAGTGCACTAAAGGATAAAAGTACCCCAGATCGAAACCATGCTGCTGACCGGAGACGTAGGCCTGATGGAAATTGCGCAGGAAAACGGCGGCCAGGGATTCTACATTACCGATGCCGGAGCCGTGGTAATTCCAGGCGGTACAACTGGTCTGATCGGTCTCGTCCAGGTAATCCGTGCCGAAATGATTCATTATCCATATAAGGCTCGTGGGATATCCGGGGATGTTCCCGCACTGGCCGCAACTCTTGTGATGCCAGAGCCGGTTGGTGGGGATGCGCTTGTCCCATCCGTAGAGGGTTTTCACCGTAACCGGCTCATGGATGTCCGTGATGCGATGAACAAGTATCTCGCCTTCCTTTTCCAGCTCCCACATATGATCCCGGATGTCATCCATGCGTTCACCTAGATCCACGGTCCTGCGGTCTACATGCCGACGCACCCACGTGGTGGCACGTTCGGCATCCTGGGCGGAAAGAGCGGTGTCCTGAAAAAAGGCGCCGTGGCCAGCGATGCCCTGGCTATTGCTATCTGAGGCTTCCATGTTCGTCTCCTTCTTGAGGATAAGGGTTTATAGTCGAGAAAAACTATCAGGATATCCTTGATCCTGATCAAGGCCATTCCGTTTAGGCAGGCTTGATCCAGCATGACTTCGGCCGGTGCTCGAAATCCCAAGGATTTCCTTGGGCGATTATTGAGTTTCTCGGCAACCACATACTAAGGTTAGACTTATGGGTCTTTTCCCGCCAGTCACGGGTAGCACTACGACAGCGGAGAATAGTGATGGACCAAATATCGCCCTTACCCTGCAGAAGGGTCATGAACGTCTGGACGACATACTGAAAGCGGCGGTTGCCGTCCGCGAATATCAGCGGAAAGAGGCAGTCGATCTTTTGACGCAATTCCGCCTGTTACTTATCGTGTTTGCCGGCGCCGCCATTGGTATGGCTGGCTGCAGCACCGGTTTAACCCAAATGCAAGACACCGCCGCCAAGTTTGACCAAGGAGCCCATTCTACAGGCGTAGCGCAGATGGCTTTTTCCATCAAGTGCAGGCGGCTGAATGCAGCCGAAATTTATATGTACAAGCATTCTCCTTTGCGACTGCAAAAAAAACCAGAGACACATAAGTACCCTGCGGTTTCGCTCAACCTCACGCTTTCCTGTACCCCTCTTGAACTGACTAATGATCAGTTGAAAATTCGCCAAAAACTAATAGCTACCATTACTCTCTACGCCGATACGATTCAAACACTCGCAAACGGTACAGATGACGTCAATCTAAGCAAGAACTCGCAGGATTTGGCCAGCAATATTCAAGGCTTGGCTAAGCAAGGCGGTTTTTCTGCTGTCACTCTGCGGATAGGAAACAGGTCTTTATGTAGACATCTGAAGTAGAATTGTTTGTACAACGTTCTCGAATGTGAAGTTTGCCTTATTAGATGCCTTGTGCCGGTACGCAAAAGCTTTGCCACCCTCCCATCGCTTTGCCAACTCTGTAACATGACCGTTGGCTAATTTGATTTTCTCAAGAAGAGAGAATAAAAAATTATCAAAATCCTCATCGGCTTCCTTCCAAAAGGCCAAACCTGCAAAAGATTCGCTTGTGATATCGTTTCTCTGCTGTATTTCTATGATATAAAAATGATGATTCGTTAAGGCAACTTTTAATAATAGAAAGCCGCGTCGTTTAGGTGGATTGCCATATACAATGGGAAAGCGTTGTATTCCATTTTTTTTTGAATCAAGGAGTTTTTTATTGCTAGTCCTATCTGCGTCATGTTTTTTATGTGTTAATGGAAAATTTATTAGTTGTGGTGTTCCATGGTCTCGGAATCCTGTTCCAATGCTATAATGATATATGCCGCGAATGATATCTGGGTGATCTTTTGCATAGCTGGTTAACGATTTCCACATATTCCATATCTGGTCGATGGATTTTACCTCTTGTTTGCTATGTGTAAGAACTTCTGAAACGTCTTTATTGTTTCCATAAGCTGTGCCAGCGGACACCTTGTGAGAATGTGGCTCAATGTCCCCGCTGGTAGTTATATTTTGTTTTTTGTCTTTTTGTACTTTTTTGTTGGTAGGATATTGATCGATATGACGAGTTAATAGCGGTTCCTCATCGATCCAGTGGAGTGGTGGTTCCTGTAGCTTTGTTAAACCACGGTCTTGAGACGGTGATTCAACATCAAGCAATTCTGGGTTATTATATTCTGTTTGTGCTGTAATTTTGGTAATTGAATCAGTTACAGATGCATCTTCTGATTTCTTTGTAGATGAGCGTGTCCGATAAACGACATATTGTGGATGAGCATTTAATCCTATGCCCATTATGTTCAGGCCAACAAAAGTCCTGGTTTGTTGAATATAAAACCCAGAAACGTCAATCTTCCCTTTTTGATTTGTCCAGGGTGCCACCTTTAAGAATAAGCGTTGATTCGGATCGTGTGATAGCATTTGTGATACGATCCGCTTTATTTGCAACTTTGCGTACGGGTCGTACTTAATATGTGAAAGCAGAGGAACATCGGAGTCTATATAAGGGGTTGTTGGGTAAATTCTCCATTCATTTTTCTCTTCGGGTGGTGGTAGTTCATCTGATTTTTGGAACAATTTGTCCTCGACTTCATCCCATGGCGATGTCAAGAGGCTACGTCTTAATCTAGAACTTCCATAACAGCGTGTAAAGAACTCCAGTGAAGGTATTATCAGCGTGTCGCCATTGCCTAAATGGAAGCGAAGCATCCACGCGTCTGCAATTTCATCTCGGCATGGGTTAAATAGAGGGTAGACTGACATTGGTATCGGCGGATTATCATCACCTTTGAGGCAATAATGCTCCCAACCATCGGTTGAAAAATCAACTTCAAAGCGTTTTATTGCGAGCTTTGCTTTGGCCACGATCTTTCCGTCGTGCCAAACAGATCCTAAAGGCAAAAGCCCCAAATTGAGTACTGATACCTTAGAGCAGCGGAACTGTCCGATGAGTTTGTAATCTCGCACGTCATGAAGTAGCACTGAGGCTAGTGGTTGGGAAGGGTCGTGCGTGTTTCTATGTAGCGCCCCATACCACATCACTGCCAAGTGCCGATGGCCTAGTGGGCTGCCGGCGAGCGAGCGTAGCGAAAATGGTGCGGATTGGCACTCTACTGATTCGAACTCGAATTTGCGCACTGATGTATATCCAGCCTCTCGCAAAAAGCGTAATGGCCAGCGCGCCCTTATTTCGAGTGGCTGGAATTCGTGTAGTAGCAATTGGTGGAATGTAGCAACAATTGGTGGAAGTCACAACCGCCGCCCACCAGCGCCGCTGAAGAAGCACTATGGTGGGGGCTGCGGAACGGACGTCTGCCCCACTGACGGATATCGAAGCCGTCCCCTTGCAGGCTGTGGATAGCGGCTACTTCCAGCGCCTCGCTGCGGTGCAGGGGCGGTAGCAGGCCAGGTAGTCGTGCCGCCAGCATGCTTTTTCCGGTGCCGGGCGGACCCGATAGGAGTAGGTGATGACCACCCACCGCGGCAACGATCAGTGCCCGCTTGGCCGATTCCTGACCACGCACATCGCGCAGATCAAGGTAGGGAAGGGCCGATTCCGGGCTTTCCGCATCGCAGACGACTTCAGGTAGGCGATCCGTACCGCGCAGGTGGGCGGCGGCCTGTGCCAAGTTCGCGCAGGCAAAGACCGGCGTACTTTGGGCAAAAGCGGCTTCCCGGGCATTACCTTGCGGCACCAGAATGGCGTGTCCCGCCTGTCCCGCAGCCAGTGCGCTGGAGAGCGTGCCCGTCACCGGACGTAGGCTCCCATCCAGTGCCAATTCACCGATCATCTCCAGCTTTTCCAGCGCGGCCGCAGGAAGTTGCCCGCTGGCGGCAAGAATGCCGATGGCCATGGGCAGATCGAAGCGGCCACCCTCCTTGGGCAGGTCGGCAGGGGCCAGATTGACGACCATCCGTCGTGCCGGGAACTCGAAGCCACTGTTTTGAATGGCTGAACGCACCCGGTCCCGGGCTTCCTTAACCGCCGTTTCAGCGAGACCGACTACGGCAAAGGTCGGCAGGCCGGGGCCCAGATCGCATTCCACGGCGACGCCTGCTGCCTGTATCCCGGTCAGGGCGCGGCTATGGACTATCGCCAGCGGCAAGGCTCAATCCTCGCTGGCGTCTTCGTCCAAAGCGGCCTTGGGTGCCAGGGCGTCGAGGCGATCTTCCAGCGCCGCAACCCGCGCGGCGAGGCGGGAGAACAGTTCCCGCTGCACATCAAATTCGTCACGGGTGACCAGATCCAGACGATCCAGCGCATTGGCAAGCATGGCACGCGCCTGCTTGTCCACGTCTTCCTTGACGGTCCCCAGTCGGGCAATGGTGTCGCCAATAGCGGCGGCGATATCGTCGGCAATACGGTGTTGCATCTGCAATCTCCTTAAAGGCCCATGGCCTGACGGATGAGAAAACGTTTGACCGGCGAGATGACGCCAGTTCCCAGCATCCCCAGGTCGCGCAGCCGGGCGAGGCCGCGACTGCGGTTGGAGAAGAGGTGACTGAGGGCGCCGCAAGCCAGTACGGTGACGAGATTATCAGGCCGCCGAACGCTTTGATAGCGGCGTAGTACGGAGGCTTCGCCCCAGTCTTCATGATGCTGACGGGCGGTGGTGATGGCCGCCATCAGTTGTTCCGCATCACGAAATCCCAGATTTACCCCCAAACCCGCCAATGGATGAACACCGTGGGCAGTATCCCCCAGCAATACGCTGCGCTCCCCGATATAACGGCTGCTGTGCAGGCCAGAAAGCGGATAACTGCTGCGTCGTCCGATCTCCCGGAAATGTCCCAGTTGCGGTCCAAATGCCTCATGCAGTTCGCGCAGAAACCGCGCATCATCCAGGGCCATCAGGTGGCGCGCACGGGCCTGTTTGGCACTCCAGACGATGGAGGCGCGGGCACGTCCGTCGGCGTCGTCACTGAAAGGCAGTACCGCCAGCGGGCCGGTGGAAAGGAATCGTTGATAGGCGATGTGGCGATGAGGCTTTTCCATCCAGACGGTGGCGGTGATGGCGTCCTGCCCATAGCTTTCCCGGAATACCGGCGCCTGAATGAGCGCTTTGCGTAACGGCGACTGCCGACCCTCCGCAACGGCCAGCAGAGTGCCGCGGGATTGTGTTCCGGAAGCATCGGTGATGTACATGGCCTTGCCATCGGGGGCAGCGCCAGTGATTTCCCGCCCGTAGTGAATATATAGCCCGGCTTCTTCCAGCGCCGTATGCAGGGCCTGCTCAAGTCGTCGATTCTCGACAATATACCCAAGCAGATCTTCCCCACCTTCTTCGGCGTCCAGATGAATACCGCCGGAGTCTTCCGCATCCCATACCCGCATGCGTTCCACGGCACTGCCGAGCAATGCGGGATCAACACCCAGGCTGGTCAGAAAACGCACCGACCCGGTGGCGATCAAGCTGGCGCGGTCGAAGGGGTCTGCCGCGGCACATGCCGCAGCGCTGCGCTTTTCAAACACGGCGATGCGCAAGCCTGCCTGCTGGGCTGCCAGGGCCAAGCTGGCACCGACCATGCCGGCGCCGGAAATGACAAGGTCATAACGAGCATTATCTGACATGGTAGCCGTCCGTAGCCAGATCCGGTATGGCGCTTTGTACCGGGAGATGAATACCAGCCAGCCGCGCCGCCAGTTCCCGCTTACCCAGCGATGTCTGATCCAGCAGAGTCAGGGCCGCGGCCCGTGCCAAGCGCAGCGGCAGACGTGGACTGCTGAACAGACGGTTCATGGTCTCGGTAAAGGCAATGGTCTCCAGCCGGTCGCGGCGACGGGTACGGGAGTAATCGGCCAGCAGGGATCTGCTCCCCGGGTCGTCACCACGCTGAGCCGCCTCCCGTAACAGGGCGCCCAAAGTCAGCACATCCCGCAATCCCAGGTTATAGCCTTGCCCGGCCAAAGGATGCAGGGTTTGTGCGGCATTCCCCGCCAATGCCAGACGCTGGCTGGGTTCGGCCCAGAACCGCTGGAAAAACAGAGGATAGACACTGCGCGGACCGGTTGTGACCAGTGGCGGTAGTGACGAAGGTCGTTGGCGATTCAGGGCCACCAGGAAATCTGCATCGGAGAGATCCAGGACGCGACTGGCATCCCCTGGGCGCAGACTCCAGACGATGGAGAACTGGTGCTTGCCGATGGGTAGGAAAGCTAGCGGTCCGCTCTCCAGAAAATGCTCGAAAGCGATGCCGGGCAGGGGCTGCTGCGGGGTCACCGTGGCGATGATGGCGTGGCGGTTGTGATCCCAGCCCATGCGTCGCAGACCGGCCAGCCGTGCGAGCTCGCCATGGCCCCCGTCCGCAACCACCGTCAGTGCCGCCTCTACCCGCAAATCCGGCCAGTCCAGATGGACCCGGTCCGGAAACCACTGCAGGGCCTGCAACGGTCCCGGCGACTCCTGCTGAAGGGTGCGACAAGTTGCCAGTGGCATGGCCAGTGCATCAGTCAGGATCTCCAGACCGACCACTTCCCCCAGCCTTTGCTCCGGCGCGTTCAGCAGACTGTGTTCCAGGAGTACTCGTCCACTGATGCCCTGTTGGGTGATTTGCACGGTCCGGATAGCGGCGGCATCGGCCAGAGGCATGGCCACCCCCAGACGGCGGAGCAGGCGGTGACTGCCCAGGGCCAGGGCGACGGTTCGCTCCGTCAGCCGCGGTCGTGCCTGGGCAAGAGGGTGGGTATCCAGCATCAGCACTCGCAGCGGGCTGCCCGCCAGTGCCAGAACCAGACTGCGCGCCACTGGACCGTTACCCAGAATGGCCAGGTCTGCCGTCAACGTACGCATCATTCCCCCCGCATGGTATCTACTTTATCCAATCATTTAAGACCAAGATGCCCTTTGCAGCAAGTACTGAATTTCCTGGTACAGAAAGGGGCACGTTTACTCCCGAGTTCTGCCACCGTAAGATCGGCAAATGTCTTCCCTTGATGCTGGCGCCGAAAATATCGCGGACCTGCCCGTGCATGGCCTGATAGACAGTCATTGCCACCTGGATGACGCAGCCTTCGACGATGACCGTGATGCGGTTCTGTGCCGCGCAGACATGGCCGGGGTCCGCAAAATTGTCCTCCCCGCCTATACCCCCAAGTATTGGGGCAGGCTCAGGGAAACCTGCCGCCGCCGGCCCGGACTTTATCCGGCCTATGGTGTGCATCCCCTCTATCTGGAGGATCGGGATGGCCAATGGGAGGCGACCCTGGCGACTTTCCTTACCGATGCGGTCGCCTTGGGGGAAATCGGACTTGACGCCAGCGCGGGCGCGCCTGACGCTGCATGCCAGCGTGCCGGTTTCACGACTCAGCTCGCCATGGCGCAGCAACTGGGCTTGCCTGTCATTCTGCATGCGCGGCAGAACCTGGAAGAAATGATCCTGACTCTGCGCCGTTTTCCCCGGTTGCGCGGGGTGTTGCACAGCTTCTCAGGCAGCTCCGTTCAGGCTCAGCGATTGACGGATATGGGATTTTTACTGGGACTCGGCGGCGCCTTTACGCATCCTGGCGCCCGGCGTCTGCGGGCGATAGCGGCCACACTTCCGGCGGAATTCCTGCTCGCAGAGACGGATGCCCCGTGGCAACCGCCCCATGCACATCCCGGCGCTCGCAATGAACCCGCATATCTTCGCGAAATCATCGCTGATATAGCGCAGTTGCGCCATGCTCCGGTTCAGGAAATTGCCCGGATTACCGCGCAAAACGCCCTTACCTTATTTCATCTTCAGGACGTGTCATAATGCCCCATCCTTTTGCTCGTACCGAAATTCTCCTAGGCGCTTCCGCTGTCGCGAATCTGCGTGACCGCCACGTGCTCCTTGCCGGCGTCGGTGGCGTTGGCGGTTATGTCGCAGAAAACCTTGCCCGTGCCGGGATAGGGCATATCACGCTCATTGACCACGACGTGGTCAGCATTTCCAATATCAACCGGCAAATCGTCGCCCTGCATTCCACGCTGAATCAGCCCAAGGTGGCGGTAATGGCGGCGCGGATTCGGGATATTTATCCCGATTGTGTGCTTGAAACCCGTCAGGAGTTCATCGGCGCGGACAATGCCACACGCCTGCTGGCGGACAGTGGTGCGGAAATGGTCGTGGATTGCATTGATGCCATCGCCTGCAAAGCGATCCTTATCCAGACGGCGCAGACCCTGGGTTTACCGGTTTTTTCCAGCATGGGGGCGGGCAATCGTTTTGATCCCCGCCGGGTTCGCGTCGCAAGACTCAACCAGACGGAAAAATGCCCCCTGGCCCGTGAGTTGCGCGCGCTGCTGCGCAAGAATGGCGCAGCCCTCGACGTGCAGACCGTCTTTTCCGATGAATCCCCGCGCCGGGCAGCTCCTCCCTTGGAAGCATCCAGTGCGGGCGGGCGGGCTAAAACGGTCAATGGCACCATTTCCTTCATGCCTGCGCTCTTCGGGGTAGTATTGTCCGGTATTGTTCTCCAGCATTTGCTGGCAACTGGCGAAAATCCCAATGACGTCTAAATAGGACTCAGTAGGGGCCATCCGGAAAAATCATATTTGCCAATACAGGAAAGTGATGATGTCATCGGATGCTTTGATGGTCAAGGTATTGAGCGCGGGGACTCTGATTATGGCAGCAAAATTTATGAGTACAGAGTGGATTCGTCTCGTCGGCAAGCAGTGGGATACCCACCCGGAAATTCAGAAAGATCTGAAAAACTTCAATGCCACCTGGGAGTACTATATTGAAGATCGCCCTGATATCCCTCACGTCATGTTGTTCTGCAAGGCGGGGAAGGTTATCTATGCAGGGCCTTCCGATGGGCGGCGTCGCGACTTCATCATGTGGACAAGCATGGACCACTGGCAGAAAATCCTGTCGGGAGAGATCAGCGGGAAATCGGCCTTGATGACCCGACGGCTCAAGTTTAAGGGATCCATGATGACGGCCATGAAATATATGACACCGTTTAATATCCACCTCAATATTCTCGGTGAGATACCCGTAGATTTTGATATCTGAGGATAATAACGTATGTCATCTCCTCAAATCTCCAGTGAGGTCACACTGAACTTTACGGTAGATCCAAATTACTCCGGAAAAAACCTCCCGGGATGGTTTCTGATGAACACCTATCTGCAGCGGCATCTGGGTCAGATAATGCATTTTCAGCCGTATGACGGCTTTGACGCCTGTCGCGCCGCAGTGCTCGACAACCATTACGATCTGGTTTATGCCAACCCATTCGACTGGGTGCAATACGTACAAAAGAGGGGTTTTATACCCATCGCCAAACCCCGGAACCATTTTGATGAAGTATACTTATGCACCGCGGCGGTCGGTCCGGTACGGGAGATTGCGGATTTATCGCCGCGTATCCGCATAGCCTCCGCCCATCCCGCCACACTGGTTCACATGGTGGGGTTGTTTCTACTGGATAAAGCGGAGATCGACCGGGCGCGCCTAGACTTCGTCTTTACTGGCAGTTACCAGGGGGTACTCAAGGCCATACTACAGGGGCAGGCGGATGTCGGTTTTTTATTTGACGAAGTTTATGCCGGCGCAAGCGGCCTGATTCGTGATAATCTGCGCATTATAGACCGTTCCGACGATGCCTTCGCGTTCCATGCGTTCTGTATCGGCCCACGATTATCCGCGCAGCGGGATCTGCTTACCCGGATACTCTGCCAAATGGACCAGGAGGCGCGGGGGCAGGTATTGTTGCAGGACGTCGGCTTTTCCGGTTTTGCGCCGGTAAGCGCCGAAGAGGTGGCGTGCCTGACCATGCTTACCGAAGAGTACATCAGCGGCCACGAGGCCATCGATCTGCGCACGACTTCGTCTCTGGCCATCGATGACAGTGCCTTTGTCGTTGCCCGTGAGGACCCCGATAGCGGGACAAAGTAATCTGGCTGTGGTTACAATGTACCGATGAGCTACCGTGACCTTCGCGCCTTTTTGGCCGATCTCGAAAAGCGCGATTTATTGCGCCGACTGGGCGTGCCTGTTTCTCCCGAACTGGAGATGACGGAAATTTGTGACCGAACCTTGCGGGCGGCAGGGCCGGCCATTCTGTTCACCCGGCCCATCGGCTACGATATGCCGGTGCTGGGCAACCTGTTCGGGACGACGGAACGCGTGGCGCTGGGGATGGGGGGCGAATCCCTGGCGGATCTCCGGCAGATCGGTCAGTTACTGGCCTATCTCAAGGAACCCGACCCGCCCCGCGGTCTGCGCGACCTCTGGGACAAATTGCCGACCCTGCGCAAGATCCTGTACATGGCGCCGACCACCCTGAGTCGCCCTCCCTGCCAGGAAATCATCCTGCGCGGAGAGGGGGTCGACCTTGCTGCCCTGCCGGTGCAGACCTGCTGGCCCGAAGACGCGGCGCCGCTCATGACCTGGGGCCTGACCGTGACCAAGGGGCCACACAAGCGGCGGGCCAACATGGGTATCTACCGGCAACAGGTCATCGGTCGTAACCGGGTGATCATGCGCTGGCTGGCGCACCGGGGGGGGGCCCAGGACCTGCGTGAATTCCAGAAAGCGCACCCGGGCGAGCCATTCCCCGTTGCCGTAGCCTACGGCGCCGATCCGGCAACTATCCTGGCGGCGGTCATTCCTATTCCCGATACCATTTCCGAGCACCAGTTCGCCGGCCTGCTGCGTGGCGGGCGTACTGAGCTCGCCAATGCCCTGAGGGTTCCGCTACAGGTGCCCGCGCGCGCCGAGATCGTCCTGGAAGGACATATTTACCCGGATGACATGGCGGTGGAAGGGCCTTTTGGAGACCACACCGGCTACTACAATGAGACCGAGCGTTTTCCGGTGTTCACCGTGGAAACCATCAGCCACCGGGAAAATCCTGTTTACCACAGCACCTACACCGGTCGACCCCCCGATGAACCGGCCATACTGGGTGCGGCCCTCAACGAAGTCTTTGTGCCCCTACTGCAGAAACAGTTCCCGGAAATCGTGGATTTTTATCTGCCGCCGGAGGGCTGTTCCTACCGCCTGGCCGTTGTCAGTATCCGCAAGGGTTACCCCGGTCATGCAAAAAGAGTCATGTTCGGTATCTGGGGCTTTTTGCGACAGTTCATGTACACCAAGTTTATCATCGTGGTGGACGAAGACATCGATGTGCGCCGTTGGGAAGATGTGATCTGGGCGATGACCACCCGGATGGACCCGGTGCGCGACATTACCCCCGTCGAAAATACGCCCATCGATTATCTCGACTTCGCTTCGCCGGTTGCCGGACTCGGTGGTAAAGTGGGTATGGACGCCACCAATAAACTGCCCGGAGAGACCGCCCGGGAATGGGGCCGCCCCATCCAGATGACTGCCGTGGTGCGCCAACGAGTGGATGACCTGTTGCTGGCGCTGGA
>DAIEIW010000053.1:0-26355 GCA_027351205.1 Acidithiobacillus sp. | reverse complement strand
GATCCAGTTCTGCCCGAACGATCGGCAGATCCGTGAACTGCCGCAAATAAACCTTGTAGGAAAGGTCGTTGAGGTCATATGGGGATCCGGCCGCGATGCGATTCGTCTCCGCGACGACGGCGGCGATATTCGCCATGCTTTCGCGCGTTTGCGCTGCTACATTCCCGCCATGCCCGGTTTGATGCCCTATGATGCTGGCCGTTCCGGAAATGAAGAGAATTTTTTGTTGCCCTAGATCAACCCACCCGGCACGAGAAAAGGTCGGGCTGCTTGGCCCGTATTCTTGCGGGTAATGGTAGGCGCTGATCTGCCTGGGATTTTCAACGGCCACCGAGTTACGCCGTGCCGCAAGAAAGTACACGACCAGCGGTCCATCGACGGAGCCCAATGCACTGGCTGCGGGGATGTTTTGCCTCGACGGGAGGCGACTGTGGGCAAGGAACGCATCCTGGCGACCTATGTTAAATTGGCGATAGTGTTCAAGACCATAGCTAACCCCGTTGATGTCCGGCACAAAATTCCAAATGCGCAGCCGGCCCGGGTACCTGTGGCGATCCAGCAGGCCGAATATCTGCTGATACGCGAGTTCGGCGGCGTTCTGTATAGGGGGGTGAATCAGGCCATGATTGCCGTCTGGAAGGTCGGCTACGGCCAGGGTGATGCTGCCAAACAAAAAGTCGCGGCTGCAACGGTAGGTAATATCACCAAACGTCCCGGCACCCACCGGTTGCGTGGTCTTCCATATTTCACATAGATCATCTCCCCGGCCGGATAACGGTATCTGTAATACTCCCTCGGGCTTGGCACCATCCCCTTCTCCAACAAACCCGGTTTGGAAGGTGACAATTCCCAGCAAACCTTCCTGCCTGGATAGTGACGGCAACGCGTCATTGGCAGGATAGACATAAGAAAAATAAAGTTCTCCCGCATCAGTAAGCAAGGCATTCGCTCTTGGCGTCATCGCTATACTCGTATATCTTCTTTACGCCGCCTCCAGGCTGCCCATGAACGACGTGCATGACGCAGGGAAGACAAGTAATAAATACCCTTAAAGACGGCAAGAGAGGGCCAAATCGGCGTATTCCTGAAAATATCTCCGGCAAGTACCGAGAGTACCGCCTCTCTGGCCCTCAGCACGTTACTCGAGCGCATAAACATGTCGCGCATGGCGGGTTGGCTGATGTGATAAATATACCAGGAAAAGACCTTGCCGCCGTGGCGTACCCGGCGATCGAAATCCCGGAGCGCCCCGGCGGCGCGCTGCGGCTCACGCAGGCACGTGTCGATGGTCTTGGCGCCGATGAATGCACTTTGCATCGCCAGCATGACCCCCGAAGAAAAAACCGGGTCGATGAAAGCGAATGCGTCACCCAGCAGCAGATAGTTGGGTCCATGGGTTTGATCGCAGGCGTAGGAGTAGTTGCCGGTGGCCTCGACATCGGTAGTGCGCTGGGCATTCACCAGCCGTGCTGCGAGGGCAGGGCACATTTCAATGGTTTCCTGAAAAAACTCGTTTACGGGTTTGCTTCTGGATTTAAGGTAGTATGGCCACACCACGGCCCCTACACTGGTCGTCCCGTCCGCAAGGGGAATAAACCAGAACCACCCGTGCTCAAACCAGAATAACGAAATATTCCCTTCTTCCCTGCCGTCAAGGCGCTGGGCACCGCGAAAATGCGCATAGAGGGCGGAGCCATTATGCTTGGGGTTGCGGCGCTTATATTTGAAACGATTGCCCAGAAACGTATCGCGGCCGGACGCATCCGCCAGGAAGCGTGCCTGCCAGGTTCCCTGGCGGCCATCTTCGTGCTGCGCAAGGACGAGCGCCCCGGCGTTATCCGGCAAGAACTCGACGGCGTTGACACGGCAGCCTTCCATCACCCTGGCGCCCTTTGCCTCGGCGTTGCGAATGAGGATCTCGTCGAATTCTGAGCGCCGCACCTGATAGGCCATCGGCATGGATTTGTCCCATGCATCGGCAAAAGAAAAGGTCTGCATCTTCTCTGCATGGTAAGGTGAATTGAACTCTGCCCCCCATTTTTCCATCCCGATGCGCCGGATTTCCTCCGCAACACCCAATTCCTGCAATAAGGGTAAATTGGCCGGAAGTAGCGATTCGCCGATATGAAAGCGGGGATGGTGCGCCTTTTCCAGAACAGTCACCTGGTAGCCCCGCCCTGCCAATAGCGCACTGATCGTGGAGCCCGCCGGCCCCCCGCCAATCACCAGAACGTCACAGATTTGCGTTGCCGGAGCCGAAGTGGTTATTTCATCTTTTCCCATTATGATCTGCTCCATTTTAATTTTTTCACGAAAACATTTGCGCCAATAGCGTGCGCGTCGATAATCCTATCCGCAAGCAAGGACAGGATTTTTATCATTGCGCATTACTGAGCGCCATTGGCAAGGACACACAGCGCAGTCCGTGGCTCGCGCACCGTTCCAATAGCCCGGGCAACACCTCAAGTACAATCGGCTGGCCATTACGTGTACGTGCCGATCCTCCGTCGTGCATCAACAAAATGTCACCGGCAGCCAGATTGTGGACGAGGCGACGGAGCACCACATCGGGATTACGACAAACAGCGTCATAGCCGCGCCGGGTCCAGGCCACATGCTGCATATGGGTCTGGCGCAAGACACCACCCAACCATGGACTGCGAAAGCCAAATGGGGCACGAAAAAACCTGGAGCTGATGCCGTTATTCGCGGAATGGATGGCCTGTTGCGTGGCAACGACTTCCATTTTTAGTTTCCTTATACCACTAAATGCAAATAGATTTCGGTGATAATAGCTGTGATTTTCTATGCTATGTCCGCGACGCACGATTTCCGCAACCAAATCTGGCTGTGCGGCCACTTTCTCGCCAATACAAAAGAAGCTGGCTTTCGCGCCATAGAGATCCAGTTGATCCAGCACCAGGGGGGTGACGTGGGCATCCGGCCCGTCGTCGAAAGTTAATGCTATCTCACCGCGACCTATGGCCGCTTTTGGCAGGCGTACCAGGTTGGTGCTGATTATTTTGCAGCGTGGACACATGACCAGAGATCCCAACACGGCATTTCCCAAGGCTCCTGCACCCGCCAGGACCCATAAAGCCGACATCAGCAGCATATTTCCAGAACTTTCCGGTTCCAAGCCATCTGGGGCAGACCATACTCCATGGAAACAACCTCCAAAGTATATCGTTTTGCTGCTGTTGGCGTGTTCGTTAAGGTGCCCAATCGGTCCGCTGCCGCTTGATGTGAAGTGTGGCATGATAGATGCTTCCCAGCAAGTCGGAACGAATATACGGCCACCGGACCACTGGTGGCATAGGGAGGGGCGCAAGTTCTGAGGGCGCATCGTCTTTTGTGTATTTGTTATAGAATGCCGCACATAAACCCATCACCTTAGGGAACCTCCCCCCATGCCCCTCAAGAAATCCGAACTCTACGCCTCCCTCTGGAAAAGCTGTGATGAACTGCGCGGCGACATGGACGCCGCCCGGCACAAGGACTACGTGCTAGCCCAGCTCTTCGCCAAATACGTGTCGGACAAAGCCGAGTGCGATCCCGGCTCCCTGCCGAAAGTGCCCTACGGCGGCTCCTTTCGGGACATGGTACTGGCCAAGACCGACAAGAAAATCGGCGACAAGCTCAACAAGATCGTCCGTCGTCTGGCCGAAGCCAATGACCTGACCGGCGTGATCGATGTGGCTGACTTCAACGAAGCCGACAAGCTGGGTCTGGGCAAAGAGATGGTGGGCCGCCTCGCCAAACTCATCGGCATTGTCCAGGCCAAAAACGCCTCCCAGACCATCCATGGCCCCACCTGCGGCTCCGGCTCTCTGCTCCTCAAGGCCGCCGCCGAGGCCAAGACGGATGTAACCATCTACGGGCAGGAAATGGACAACGCCACCGCAGCGCTAGCAGAAATGAACATGATCCTGCACAACCACGAGACCGCCAAAATCTGGCAGGACAACACCCTCTCCAGTCCCTACTGGACCCAAAACGATGGCAGCCGCAATACCTTCGGCCACATGGTCGCCAATCCGCCCTTCTCCCGCAAGGCGTCCTCGCCTTGGGTGACCAAATTTAAGGGCAACCCACCAAGGTTCATTTTTTATTTGCTCAGACACATCGGTCTTGAGAGATTTAGCACCGGTTCTGGCATCCCGACGTTAAACCGCAATGACGTTCATGCCTTCTCAGTTCATATCCCGTCAATGGCAACAGAACAAACTGCCATCGCCACCATCCTCTCCGACATGGACGTCGAAATCACCGCCCTCGAACCCCGCCGAGACAAAACCCACGCCCTCCAACAAGGCATGACACAGGAACTCCTGACGGGCAGGATCCGCTTGTCCATAGCGGGACATAGCCCGGTTTTGGACAGGATCACTCCAACCGTGGAGATGCGGCAGTGATAAACCATTTCGCCGTGTATTGGCTTAACCGAAAAATCCGCTGAGTGAGGTGAGAATATGATGGAAAAAATAGAGATCGTAGCCGCTGAAATAAACTATCTGATAGCCAATACACAAACCATGACTCTGGCTACACTCGATTCAGCAGGTGTCCCAGAGGCGTCCATGGCACCATTTATTCATGATGCGGCAACCCATCAGTTTTATACTGCTGTGAGTGGACTTTCCCCCCATACGGCCCATCTGGCGGCCAAAAAACCCACCGGGATAATGATCATCGCGGATGAACAGGGTGTCCCTCAGGTGCTTGGCAGAAAGCGTGTGAGCTATACGTGCGATGTCCATGAAATCTTCAGGGAGACCGAAATTTGTCATATGCTCTACGAGCGGTTCAAGGCCAAGTTCGGCAGCATCATGGAACTATTATTCCAATTACCGGACTTTCGCGTGTTTGGCCTCGATCCTTTATCCGGGCGTTATATCGCGGGCTTCGGAGGCGCCTATATCTTAAAGGGAGATTCCATCACCCCGATTGGGCCGGCCAATCTGCGGAACAGGTCTGGACCGGGACAGGCGCTATAGCCACCGCCCTGCCAGACGTGGGTATGACCCGACGGATGATGGCCTACTACTACAAAACGGCCCGACCGATTTTATTAAACATTCAACAGCCGTAGGCGTATTCAATGGTTGCAGGCTGGCCCCGCCTTGGGATGCCCTGAGTTATCTCAATGCCGACCGCGTTGCCGTGATCGTCATAATCCAGGATGACCCCAAGCGTTCAAAAAACGGGCGCTTGTGAGGCTATCAGATGTTACACCAAAAACATGAAGCCACCAGTCTATTGATACACAATGCATCTATCGCCAGTGGTAACACTTGTCCCGGTTTCATACGTGCGGTTTTTATCCTTTCCGCAACACGAATCCTCAATGTCAGGGAAACATGAGTCTGGAATAATCTCAAAACTTTCCAGATCAGCTCCGACCACAACCTTTCTGAAATAGAATATGTTCTTATCATCTTTTGAATAGTTATTATTGATCATAGCCCACGTTTTTGGGTTTGCCTTTGGAATCTTAACAGCTTCATAGTAAACATAATCATCATCAATTCCATAACCTGATTTTATTGATCTGAACATATGCGGCTTCTTGCACGACCTAACAACCGTGGCATGGCCTGCACCCGTTGATCCGATGAACCAATACACATAAACATCATCATTATTCACATTACTATCATCCAGGACTTCAAAGCACAAAGGATATTTTGCCTTCGCATTGCCGTAAACTGTAAATATAGACAACTTTTCACCAGCAAAGCACCTATTGAAAACGACAAAATACCATGAATAAACATTTTGTAGTTTAAGGCCATCACAATACACGCGATCCTCGTCGCAAAGATATTTGCCATGAATCGCACCGCCAGGCATTCTAAAAGGATTAATATCCGCCGATGTCTTCTTGTATTTTATAATTGTAACATATGGTGATGCAAAATATATCGCATAATTCTCTTATATGCTGTTTCAACCTAAAGCCCACCAATAAAAAGCGTAAAAGAACGTTCGTAAAAATTACTCCAATCAATCCCATCAATAACTACTGTACATTTAATCTTGCCATTGAATCGCAATTATTTTTTGCCTGCTTCAAACGTGACCAGCCTATTGTTACCATAAAAATAAAATTGTGGAGATCATGGTACAACCATGTTGGTTCCGTCGCCCATCGGCTGGGCATCGGGCGCCATAGAATCAAGGGTTGTCCAATGTCCGCAGCATTTTCAAGGCAATCACCCGCATGAGTAAAGTGTAGCAAGTTGCCATAAACTCGTCCAAGCTGGTGCGTTATTTGCGGGAACAACGCGAACAGCGCCTTTCTGAATGGATGCTGCTTGCGATGACTGCGGCCATTGATTGACAATGAAGTCCTAAAAAGACAGGACAGATAAACCATGCTCATCGGCCAAGCGGAACGCCAAACCCAACAGCGGGGGATTCAGATCTTTCAGAAGACTCTGGGTTATCGGTATCTGGGCCACCGGCAGGACCGGCCCGACAACCGCAACATCGAAACCGAACTACCGGAAGCGTTTCTGACGGAACAAGGTCACTTCGTCGCCCTCATTCAACGCACCCTGCATCTTCTCAACCGTGCCGCAAACGATCAGACTCAGGGTCTTTACGCCTGCAATAAAGCCGTATATGGCCTGCTCCGCTACGGCGTGCCGGTCAAAGCCGATGCCGGTCAGCAGACGCAAACGGTCTTCCTCGTCATCTTCGACGCCGGCACCAAGAAAACGTCGCGCCCCAACCAGTATTTCGAGGTCAAGGCGGCGCAAAGCCATCTGCAGCACCAGCAAGGCGACATCATCCGGCACACCCAAGGCAGCGGCAAAGGCCTCACCACGGTCTGGTTCGCCAAGTGGATACGGGAGCATATGAGCGATGCCCGCTTCCTCATCATCACCGAGATGCAAAAGGCCCCGCCCGCCGACTTCTCGCCCAAAGGCCGTTTCGTGGTCTTTGTGGGCGAATGCCACCGCACCCGGTCGGGAGAATTGCATAAGGCCATGAAGGCCATCCTGCCCCATGCCACCTTCATCGCTTTCACCGGCACACCCCTGCTGAAGGCCGACAAGCAAAAGAGCGTTGAGATCTTCGGGGGTTACATTCACACCTACAAATTCAACGAGGCGGTACGCGATGGCGTGGTGCTGGACCTGCGCTACGAGGCCCGCAACATTGATCAGGTCCTGACCTCGCCGGGACGCATCGATCAGTGGTTCGCGGGCAAAACCCGTGGCCTCGCCGACATCGCCTCGGTCAAGGAACAGCGTGATTACTGAGACCTACACCTTGGAAGTCAGCGACCTGACCGTGCAGGTGGTCCGGAAACGGATCAAAAATCTGCATCTGGGGGTGTATCCGCCGGAGGGCAGGGTCCGAGTAGCGGCGCCCTGGCATCTCAGTGAAGAAGCCATCCGTGCCGCCGTACTGGTTCGCCTGCAGTGGATTAAAAAACATCAGCAGAACTTCGCCCGGCAGGACCGGCTCTCGCCACGGGAGTATGTATCCGGAGAAAGCCATTATTACCTGGGCAGACGTTACCGGTTGCGGGTATATCCTACGACGCAGGCCGCCCATATCGCCTGCCAGCAGGCCCGTTACCTGGATCTCCATGTGCGGGAAGGGGCCAGCCGCGACCACAAGGCACGGGTTATCGAAGACTGGCATCGGCAGACGCTGAAAGAGCGCATCCCGGCGCTCATTGCCCATTACGAGCCCATCATGGGTGTCAGAGTCGCTGAGTGGGGTGTCAAACGCATGCGAACCCGTTGGGGCACCTGCAATATCCGGGCACGCCGGATCTGGCTGAATCTGGAGCTGGTGCATTACGGCGAGGAATGCCTGGAATACGTGGTGGTCCACGAGATGGCGCACCTGCTGGAGCGCCTGCACAATGACCGCTTCAAGGGCATTCTGGATCAGGTAATGCCGGATTGGCGGGCCGTGCGGGCGGTTCTGAAAAAAGGCATACCGTTGACAACCCCTGAACCATTGAGCGGCTGAGCAGAAAGTAGGGCGGGGATAGCACCCAGACGATGTGTGTCATACCAAGCGTCGTAGGCAGTGGCGTCCATCAGCCCCATCCCTGGCCCGGAGCCGTCAATCCTCCAGATCCTGCACATTCACCTTCGGCACATTCTGCAGGGCCGGGCGCTCCCAATTATAATTGCCCGCGCCGCCACCCCGTTGTTCATGTATCTGGTAGCGCTGGTACGCATGCAATTTTGCCACTTCCCGCTGCAATTCCAGTTCGGCGCGGGCAAAATCCATCGCCGGAACCGCACGTTTCGCCAGCGTGCTTTGTGCGTCTTTGATGCGTTCCCTACTTTCGTGAATATCGATATCCGCAATCCGCAGGCTGGCATCGGCGAGGATGGTTACGATATCGGGTTGAATCTCCAGCATTCCGCCTTCCAGAAAAAGAATCTGCGTCTGGCCGTCGGGCTGGGTAATGCGTAACTCGCCGGGCCGCAGCCCAGACAGTAGGGGCGCATGCCCCGGCAGAATACCAATCTCACCCAGTTCCGCCGGTACCGCCACAAAACGCGCCATACCGGTGTAGACTTCGCCATGGACGTCGACAACATTCAAGCGGAATGTTCTGTTCTGCTGCATCGTCATTCCTTTTCTGAAAACATCGCCAAAAATTGCGCCTCGGTAAGCTGTTTCACACTCAGCTTAGTGGCTTTTTCGGCCTTGCTGCCTGGGTCCTTGCCGACTACCACATAGCTTGTTTTGGCCGACACGGAACTGCTGACTTTCCCGCCCGCGTTTTCTATGGCGGTTTTGGCCTCTTCCCGGGTCATGCTGCCCAAGGCTCCGGTGAGCACCAGGGTCATACCCTGAAAACGCCCGCCTTTTTGCGGCTGGACCGCAGCCCACTGTACTCCCGCCGTGCGCAGGGCAGCAATGACATCGCGGTTATGGGGCTGGGCAAAAAAATGGGCAACGGATTCCGCCACGATAGGCCCTACATCGGGAATATTCTGCAAAAGCTCCGGCGTTGCGGCCATCAGGGGATCCAGATCCCCGAAATAGATGGCCAGGGATTTGGCCGTACCTTCCCCAACCTGACGGATGCCCAGGGCGTAGAGAAAGCGGGGCAAGGCGGTATGGCGGGAGCGATCGATTTCGGCGAGGAGCTTTTGCGCCGAACGGCTGGCCATGCGCTCCAAGCCGCACAGTGCCGATTCGTCCAGATGGTAGATATCGGCCACGGTGTGCACCAGACCATGCCCGACCAGTTGCTGTACGAGCTTTTCGCCCAAACCCCGGATGTCCATGGCCCGACGCGACGCGAAGTGCCGGATGGCGCCCATCCGCTGTGCCGGACAGTACAGCCCGCCCATGCAACGGTGCGCCGATTCATTGGCCAGGCGCAAGACCTCCGAGCCGCAGACCGGACAACGCTGCGGCATGTGCCAGGGTTGCGTCGCAGGCGGCCGTTCCTCCTTGATCACCATGACCACTTCCGGGATCACGTCGCCGGCGCGGCGTACCAGCACTGTGTCGCCCACGCGAATATCCTTACGATCCACTTCATCCTGATTATGCAAACTGGCGCGGCTCACGGTCACGCCGCCCACCTGCACGGACTGCAAGACAGCCACAGGAGTAATCACGCCGGTGCGCCCTACGGAAGCCAGGATATCTTCGACCACGGTACGCTCTTCGTGCGCCGGAAATTTATAGGCAATGGCCCAACGCGGTGCGCGGGCGGTGAAGCCCAGTTGTTCCCGTGCGGGCAGATCGTCAACCTTGAACACGAGACCGTCAATTTCAAAAGGCATGCCTTCGCGTATTTTCTGCATCTCGCTGAAATAGCTTTGGCATTCCGTGAGTTCGTGAACACCGCGCAGGTAGGGGGTCACCTCGAATCCCCAGGCGGAAAGGCGCTCCATAACCGCGATGTGGCTTTCCCCCAGCGACACGCTGCTTTCTCCCCAGCCCCAAGGGAAGTATGCAAGGGGGCGTTTTGCCGTTACCCTGGAATCCAGTTGCCGCAGACTGCCTGCCGCCGCATTGCGGGGGTTGGCGAAGGGGTTCTCCCCGGCGCGCAGACGCTCGCCATTCAGACGCCGGAAAGCGGCCACGGGGATGACCACTTCTCCACGGACTTCCAGCAGTTCCGGCCAATCCTTGCCTGTCAGTTGCAGGGGGACGTTGCGAATGGTGCGGACGTTGGCGGTGACATCTTCACCCGTCTGGCCATCTCCGCGGGTACCAGCCTGTACCAGCTTACCGTCGATATAGCGAATGTTGACCGAGAGGCCGTCAAACTTGGGTTCAGCACTGAGCGGAACATCCTCGCGGCCGAGCCCCTTCTGCACGCGCGCCAGCCAGTCGCTAAAACCGTCTTGATCGAAAACGTTGTCGAGAGAGGTCAGGGGTATGGCATAATGCACTTCCCCAAAGACCTCCACCGGAGCCGCCCCTACCCTCCGGGTCGGAGAGTCGGCGCTTTGCCATTGGGGATTGCGGTCCTCCAGGGTGCGCAGTTCGCGCAGGCGCGCATCGTACTCGGCATCACTCAGGGTCGGCGAATCTTCCCGATAGTAGGCGTTATTGGCCGCCACCAATTCCGCACGCAATTGCTGAATACGCTCGAAGTCAGTATGGTTGACCCGCTCCACCGTCGGCTCCTTCTGTAAAAAACTGGAAATATTTGCCGCGCCAGCATATCGCAAATGCACTTTCTGGTATAATCCGCGAGCATTCGCTACGGCCCTCTCAACTGGACGGAGAACCCATGGCCCTCACCCTTTTTGATCTCGACAACACCCTGCTTTCCGGCGACTCCGACCATGCCTGGATGGAGTTTCTCGCCAGTCGCGGCATTGTCGATGCGGAGCGCTTCAACCGCATGAATGATCAGTTCTATGCAGAATATCTGGCGGGCGAATTGGATATTCACGCCTTCCTGGATTTTCAGTTGGCCCCCCTGGCGGCGCATCCCCGGGCGCTGCTCGATGCCTGGCACCGGGAATATCTGCAGGAGCGGGTGCTGCCAATGATCTCCGACCATGCCCGCGCCCTGATCGATGATCATCGCCGGCAGGGCGATACCCTGGTCATCATCACTGCGACCAATCGCTTTGTGACGGCACCCATCGCCCGGGAACTGGGCATCGCCCACCTGCTGGCGACAGAGGTTGAGGAAACGGCCTCCGGCGACTTTACCGGCCGCAGTGTCGGCCTTCCCTGTTTCCAGGCCGGCAAGGTGCAACGTCTGCGCGACTGGCTGGAAACACAGGGCCTGGACTGGAATCAAAGCCTCGGAGACAGCAGCTTTTACAGCGACTCATATAACGATCTGCCCCTGCTCGAATGTGTCACCCGGCCAGTAGCCGTGGATCCCGATCCGCGCCTGCGCACCCTGGCCGAAGAGCGTGGCTGGCCGATTCTCTCCCTGCGTCCGGCGTCTGCGAAGTTGGTTTTGTGAATCTGTCAGGTGATACGCCTGGCCATTGAAGCCTCCAGCGCTGAACCAACTTTTCGGGAAATGGTAGACCAGTATATAACGTTCTGCTCGCCATGCATGGCACCTGGGTACTTAAAAAATACCATCAAAAAACCTTCAACATGCCCACCCGCCCCCTGACACGGCCAGGCCCCGATCGACCGGACGCCGGCGGATAAACACCGACGCATATCATGCCCATCCAATAATGGGCAATTCTCTACATTTTGAATATATACAGGATTTCTGTCCTTCCAAACAGAGGTAACAATTTTTGACAATTCCAGACGCATTCTTCTTGTCCGGCGATCAACCCCTGGAGTTATCCCAAGGCGGTAAAATATATCCACAGCCTCATCATTGACATTACCGATTACAATTCCTTCAACAAACGGGATTTGCACTATTTTTCTTGCCATATTACGTGCGCAAGCATTAACGTCTACGACAGGACCGATGCATTCTGAACCAACACCAAGTCCATCTATGGCGTTTATATAATACAGCTCATAATCCTTGTACCCATTTATTTGAGATTTGATATCAAATGCGAGGCGCATGGTTACCAATTGATAGAAAATAGAAAAATCACGTCTCTCTATAAAATTCAACAAGTACTTCAAATAGTGCTCACTTGCCTTCTTTAAAACGATCTGATCAACGCCTATAGATGCATGTCTATATCCCGCTGAGCGCGATAAAAGAGCCTGATCCGTCATTGTGATGCCGGGCGACAACAGTAGCAAAAGATGCTGGACCTGTTTACGCTTGAGAAAATCAAAATCATCTTCCGAGAGTATGGATATTATGCTTTGCGCTTCAGGAATATCATTTAAAGAACGATAGAACGACTCGACAGCATCATTCGCCTGTTCAGAAATTATGGCTTGCATATGGGACAACAACTCTATAGCCTGATTATTATATGCAGCATATGGTAGCAAATCCGTATCCATATCACTCTCCATACTGTGGCAGTATATGTATTTCATGCCAACATATAAATAAGGTGCCGTTCGCCCATGTGAAACAGGAAACGCCTTGATCTGCCGTACCTGCTCCACGCCGGGAGCCGGAACATCTACATCGAAATACGGTAAATTTTACGCTCAGACATTTTTTGCTTGGCGTCCGGGAACATACAGCCAATACTATAGCATGTTGATATGGTGTTATACTAATATCCGTAAACGTCGGTTCCAGCCGGAATCCGCATTAAGGCGCAGTTCCCTCACGGGAGGCTGCCTGGGCCAAGGTATCCGCCACGTCCACCCGTACGACGCGGGAGATTCCCGGTTCGGTCATGGTGACGCCCACCAGTTGCTCGGCGACCTGCATGGTCAGGCTGCGGTGGGTCACAATCAAAAACTGGGTCTGCGCTGCCATTTTCTGCACCAAACGACAGAATCGCCCCACATTTGCGTCGTCCAGTGGCGCATCCACTTCATCCAGTATGCAGAAGGGAGCGGGGTTCAGGTGGAACAGGGCAAACACCAGCGCGATGGCGGTGAGCGCCTTTTCGCCACCGGAAAGCTGCTGCAGACTGGCGTTACGCTTGCCCGGAGGCTGGGCGCGCAGCACCAGTCCAGCCTCCAGCACATCCTCGCCCACCAGACTGATTTGCGCCTGTCCACCGCCAAAAAGAACGGCAAACAGTTCCTGCAAGGCTCGATTGACCTTGTCGAGGGTGTCTCGAAAGCGAACCGTCGTCTCCAGATCCATGGCCGCCATGGCCTCCGTCAGGCTGTGCAGAGCGGACTCCACATCTTCCACCTGAGCCAGCAGGTTGCCGCGGCGCCCCTCCAGTTCCCGCAGCTCGTCTTCGGCAGCGAGATTCACGTTGCCGAGGCGGGCGATGGCCGCGCCGATCCGGGTAAGACTCTCTTCGCAGCGTGTCGCATCCGGGCAAGGCCCCGGATCGTCGCCTAAATCCTGCGCAAGCACTGCGGCATGCTGCTGCAGTTCATCCAGACGCGCTTGTAGGCCTGCGAGCTGCTGATCGACCGCAGCCTCGGACTTCTGCAAGGCGCGCAACCCCTTGTCCAGGGCATGGCGCTGGCTTTCATGTTCGCGAATCTGCTGCTCCGCCGCCTGTGTCGCCGACTGCAAGGCCTCCAGATGCACACTACGACCTGCCCGCAATGCTCCCACCACATCTCGTGCCTCGAGCATTTTCGGCAGGGCCGCCTGTAGCCGAAGCAGTTCACCTTCATTCTCGGCGACAGTGGCAGCAAGCTCGTCCCACTGCTGTTGTAGGTCTTTGGCGCGGGCGATGGCGGCTTCCGACTCGGCCTGCAGGCGCTGCTGCCGGAGTTCCAGCGTCTGATGTTCCTCCCGCACGCGCCCATGAATTCCGCGCAGTTCGTCCACCCGGCGACGCAACGTATCCGTCATCCGTTGGGAATCCAGTACTGCCTGCTCAAGGGCCTGCCATCCGCTTCCGTCTGCCGCCAGACCCTGACGGAGTCCATGCAAGCGAGTTTCCAGGGCGTTGCGTTCGACGTCGAGGCGCTGGGATTCGGCCGCCCTTTCCGCACGCTGCCGCTCTTCTGCCTCTACCCGGCTGCGCAAGCGCGCCAGGGACTCCCGCTCCCGGGCGCTTTGCCGGCTCATGGCCTGCCAGCGGGCGTCTGCCGTTCTAACCTGCTCCTGCAGGGTGCTCGACTGTTGTTCCGCCGCGATCAAAGCGGCATGGGCGGCGGCTGCATCCGCCTGCGCCCGCTGGAAACACTCGCTGTTTTCCGCCAGTTCACGGCGGCACTGGAGCAGGCTGGCGCCGTCTTCATGCTCCGGATACGCGACCCCGGAACGATGCACCAGCACCCCCTGCGGCGTAACCCAGGCCTCTCCCGCCCGTAGCTGGTGACGTTGATCGAGGGCAGAGGCCAAGTCCGGCGCCATGCGCAGCCCCCACAGCCAGTCACTCAATCCCAAAGTCAAAGTCTCGGGCATTTCCAGGACCTGCAGCAACGCATCCGGCGGCAGATCGGCCGGCATGACCGTGCTCACCCACAACATGCTGCCCTGGGCGACCAAGTTATTGCCCTCCATCACCAGAGCGTTCAGGCGATCGCCCAAGGCCTCCTCCAGCGCGCGTTCCCAGCCGGGCTGCACGCGCATCTGATCCACCAGCCGGGAGCCGGCAGCGTCATTTCGCGCCAGCGGTTTTTGCAGCCGCTGCAGCAGGCCCTCCAGCGCCTTCTGCCGGGCACCATATTCCTGCGCCTTGGCCTGCGTGTCGTCGCGGGCATTCCGCAAAACGGCGATCCGGGTCTGGAGGGTTTCCAGGGCTTCCCGATGTGTCCGAAGGTCCGACACGACTTCCGCCAATACGGTTTCTGCGGCATCGCAAAGCGCTGCCAGGGCTTCCATGGCGGCGCGTTCCGAGGGTATATTCGCGGACTGCTCCTGCAGGCGGCGTTCGATACCCTCCAAGCGAGGCTCCAGTTCGCGGATTTGCGCCGTCGTCACATCCCGTTTGCGACGCATTTCGGCCAGAGCCTGTTGCTGGTTCTGACGTTCCTCATCCTGTTTTTCGAGTTCCCGCTCCGCTTCCCGCCGCAGGCGTCGGGCACTGTCCTCCTCGCCGCTCAGCGCCTGTCGGCGCACAGCCAAATCCTGCAAACGCCGCTGCCGCTGGTTTTGTTCTTCCGCTTGGCATGTCTGCTCAGACCGGACTTTCTGCTGCTGTGCCTGGCGCTGGTCCAGGCTGGTCTGCGCGCGCTGAAGGGCAGCTTGCTGCTCTCGGAGCTGATGTTCCATATCGCTCTGCCGGGCCTGCACCGCATATAGTTCGCCCTGTGCCGTAGCGATGTTTTCCCGCATGCGCCGGTCCTCCGCACGGAGTTGGTCCAGGGACTGGGTCACCGCATCGAGAAGGCGCTCCTCCCTTCGATATTCGACCTGCAGCCCGGAGCGCTGCTCCAGACTCTGCCGGCGCTCTGCTTCCAGAGCATCCACGCGCAGGGCCAGACCCCACCACTGCCATTGGCGCTCCTCCACCCGCAGGGCGCGCAGCCTTTGCGCAGACTCGGCCTGCCGCCGCAGGCGCTGCCACTGGCCATCCATCTCACCGTGGATATCATACAAGCGCTGAAGGTGCTCCCGCGTCTCGGCGATGCGTTGTGTGGTCTCCCGCCGACGCTCCTTATAACGGCTGATGCCCCCCGCCTCTTCGAGAATGGCGCGCAGATCGTCCGGCCGCGCATCGATGATGCGCCCGATGGTCCCCTGCTCAACGATGGCGTAAGCATTGCCGCCGAGCCCCGTACCGAGAAACAGATCCCCCACATCGCGTCGCCGGCAGCGGGCGCCGTTGATCCGGTAATGGCCATCGCCCTTGCGGTCCAGACTGCGTCGGACGCTGATTTCAGCCGCTCCGGCAAAGGCACCCGGCGCCGCCCCATCACTGTTATCGAAGCGCAGTTCGACTGTCGCCACCGATGCGGCTGGCCGACTGCCGCCGCCATTGGAGATCACGTCACTGAGGGTGCCACCGCGCAGTTGGCGTGCCGAGGATTCACCGAGTACCCAGCGCACGGCATCAACGGTGTTGGATTTCCCGCAGCCATTGGGGCCGATGATCACCACCGGATTGGCGTCAAACTGGATGCGCGTACTTTCGCGAAAGGATTTGAAGCCCTGAAGGATGATGGCCGAGAGGCGCATGAAGGGGTGTTTTGCTATAGTGTGCCGAATTGATGAAGCACCGATGATGAGGAGTTGCGAATGCCCAGTCAAGCCAGCAGGGAATTAGAGCGTTTTTCCAATCCCCACCCCGAGCGGGACTATGTGGTGCACATGGATCTGCCCGAATTTACCTGCCTCTGCCCCCTGACGGGGCAACCCGACTTTGCGCATTTCATGCTGGATTTTATCCCGGATCAGCACAATGTCGAACTGAAGTCCCTCAAACTCTACCTCTGGAGCTTCCGCGACGAGGGCGCCTTTCACGAGGCGATGACCAACCGTATCGCCGACGATCTGATCGGCTTGATCAACCCGCGCTATCTGCGCCTGCTGGGACGCTGGTACGTGCGCGGCGGTATCACCACTGATGTGCTCATCGAACATCGTCAGCCCGGCTGGCAGAATCCCGACATACTCGGTCAATTGCCAACCGTGCGCTGGGCACAACACCAGCCGGGTCACTGACGAGCCGCCCATGCGCTGCCCGTTGTCTCAATAAACGCCGTCAACGGAAAAACTTTTCCTACCGGACTACCGCCGCGCAGGGCTTCGCTATCGCGACAAAAGCACCGGCGTTCTGGCACGCTGACAAACCCCTTCCGCAACGCTGCCGATCAAAAAATGATTCAGACCGCGCCGGCCATGACTGCCGATGACGACCAGGTCGGCCGGCCAGGCGTTGCTTTCGTCGATGATCAATTCGCTGATATGACGCCCGCCCACATCCGACTGCAGCAGTTTGGTGTGGGCCACCACGCCCGACTGGTGCGCCTGGTCTTGTACCGCCTTGAGGATACCTTCGCCGGCGGCCACCAGAAAGTCGATGGACTCGGGCGTTGCGAAATACATGGCGTAGACATCGACGACATGCACGACCAGCAACTGGGCCTGCTGCTCCCTCGCCAGTCCAATGGCAGTCGCCACCGCGGCTGCGGAGGCATCGCTCCCGTCCGCCGCCAGTAATATCTGGTTAAACATCTGCCAAACCTCCCTTCTCCTTCGGCCCCCACGGGCTCACGGTTAACCGCGATCACTGGCACCCGCCAGGCCAAGACTGCCCCCACATAGAGGGTTCAGCATATCCTCTTTCCAGACGAAGCCATACTGTCATCATACTGCAATATTCGCCGGATATACTTCGGATATGACGCAGCGGACGAAACACTTGAACAAGGCATGGCAGGACCTTCGGGAAGCCCTTGAAGGGCTTCGCACGCGGATTGTCCAGAGTGAAGCGACCCGACTTCCTCTTTTGCAGCAGCAGGATCCCAGCCTGCCTTGGCATCCCGGCATCCGTAACATGCTGCACTACCTGGCCCTGCGCAGCGTCGATTTGCGCCCCCTGCAGGACGCCCTGTCAGACGCCGGACTCTCTTCCCTCGGCCGCGCCGAAAGTCACGTGCTCGACAGCGTGCAGTGTACCCTGCGGATATTGTATGCTGCCCTGCAAATGCCACCTGCCGACTTCAGCGACGCCACGGCCATCACGCGGGAGCAGGGTCAGCAGGCGCTTACGGGCAACACCCTGGCCCTGCTCGGCACTCCGTCCCGCCAGCGCAGCACCCACATCATGGTGACCCTGTCCGGCGATCGCGCCGACGATGCCGATTTTTTCCGCAGCCTCTTAACTGCCGGCATGAACATCGCGCGGATCAACTGCGCCCATGATAGCCCAGGCATATGGCGGAGGCTTGCTGAGCAGGTCCGTAGCGCGAGTCGGGATACCGGCCAGCCCTGCCGAATTCTCGCTGACCTCGCCGGGCATAAGATCCGCACCGGCCCCCTTCCCGATGCGCCGGGAGTGATCCATCTGCGTCCCGAACGGGACCGCCTCGGCCGCCTGCTGGAGCCGGCGCGCATGACCGCGATGGCCTGCCACCAGGCCCCCTCCTCTCTGCCCTCGGGAGTGGACTGCCTGCTCCTCCTGGTATCCGGCAGTGCCATGCCCCAGCAGGGCGAAGATCTGCTCTGCCACGATGCCCGCGGCAAAGAGCGTGTGCTGGTGGTGGAACGTGTTGAAAACGGGATGATCACGCTGCAAGCCACGCAGGGCTGTTATTTCACTGCCGGGAACCGTTGCCAGAGTCGGCGCCGCCGCCATGTACAGGGATACTTCGCTGGCATTCCCCAAAGCTTCGTCCCCCTGCATCTGGAAATCGGCAATCCGCTCCTGCTGCAAAGTCAGGGCGGACCCGGCGGGCCCGCGTTGAACGGGCTGCCGGCCAGGATTTCCTGCACCGTCCCCGAAGTCATTCCCCAGTTGCCCATCGGTCAGCAGGTATGGGTGGACGATGGAAAGATCGCCGCCGTGGTCTTGGAACAGACCTCCGAAGGAGCGCTACTGCGCATCACCAAAACCAAACCAGGTGGCGCCCGCCTGCTGCCGGACCGGGGTCTCAATTTTCCCGGCCTCGCCCTGGAACTTCCGGCCCTTGGCGCCAAAGACCTGGACGATCTGGACACCATTATTCCCTTGGCGGATCTCGTCGGTTTTTCTTTTGTGGAGAACGCCGGGAACATGCGCAGCATGCTGGAGGCCCTGCGTCAGCGGCAAGGCGAACACTTGGGTGTCATCGCGAAAATAGAAACGGCCAGCGCTTTTCACCAGTTGCCGGAGATCCTGCTTGCGGCGCTCGGGCGCCAACCGATGGGCGTAATGATCGCGCGCGGTGATCTCGCTGTCGAAGTGGGTCCGGAACGGCTGGCAGAAGTCCAGGAAGAGATACTCTGGCTGGCGGAGGCGGCGCATCTGCCCGTCATCTGGGCCACTCAGGTGCTGGAACAACTCACCAAAAAGGGCGTCATCTCCCGGCCCGAATTCACTGACGCGGCCATGGGGGTGCGCGCCGAGTGCGTGATGCTCAACAAAGGCCCGTACGCCGTGGAGGCGGTGCGTACCCTGAACGACATTCTCACCCGTATGCAGGCACACCAACACAAAAAATTCAGCCGGTTACGCGCCCTGCACTGGGGCACGCCAGGAGAACCGCCGGGTCAGTGGCCGGAACCACTGCGCTGACGCTGAATACGACGGCTGCGGATTTGCCACAAGGTCTGCAACAGTCCTATCACTACATAGGAAATCACGGCGATAAACAGGACCAGCGGCGGATGCACGGCCACCAGGGCGACCGCCAGCACCACCATGATCGCCAACGCAAAGGGCACCCGCCCGTGTAGGTCGAAATCCTTGAAACTGCGGAAGCGAACATTGCTGACCATCAGCAGACCCAGCGCGTAGACCAGTCCCAGCGCCAGATATTCGCTGATCTGCGTCAGCCAGGGGTATCCCTCCCCTACCGCCACCCAAACCAGACTGGCCAACACGGCCGCTGCCGTAGGTATGGGCAAACCCTGGAAGTAGCGCTTGGATGCGCTATGTATCTGGGTATTGAAGCGGGCCAGGCGCAGGGCACCACAGGCCGTATAAACAAAGGCCCCCAGCCAGCCAAAATTGCCGAAATCCCGCAGCCCCCACAGAAAAACCAGAATGGCTGGTGCCATACCAAAAGCGATCACATCCGCCAATGAATCATATTCCGCGCCAAATGCGCTTTCCGTATGGGTCATCCGTGCCACACGCCCATCCAGCCCATCGAGCATCATCGCGATGAAGATGACCATGGCCGCCACTCGGTAGTGGCCATTAATGGAAGCGATGATGGAGTAGAAACCCGCAAAAAGGCTGGCCGTGGTAAAGAGATTGGGCAGGACATAAACGCCACGGCGCGGATATCTGGGATTCATGCCTGCTGCACGCCCAAGGTCGCAATACACTGGGCGCCGGAACGCACCCGCTCCCCTATGGCTACCAAAGGCTGGGCACCCAGCGGCAAGTAGGTGTCCACCCGCGAACCAAAGCGGATAAAGCCGAAGCGCTGCCCCGACACCACCGCCGCATCGGCGGCGACATAACAGACGATACGTCGTGCAACCAGGCCCGCCACCTGCACGACGGTCACATCGCTGCCGTCGCCCGTCCTGACCCAGAGGGCGTTGCGTTCATTCTCCAGAGATGCCTTGTCAAGCGCAGCATTGAAGAACTTGCCCGGAAAATACCAGACTTTCCGCACCTGTCCGCTGACCGGCATGCGATTGACGTGCACGTCGAACACGTTCATAAAAATGCTGATCTTGAGCGCGGGGCGGGAAAGATAGGGGTCTTCGACCTGCTCAATGGCGATTACCTTGCCGTCGGCCGGGCACAGCACCGATTGCTCCGACAAGGTGGGCAACCGTCGCCGCGGGTCACGGAAAAACTGGAGACTGAAGAGAAACAAAAGATAGAAAGGCAATGCCCACCAACGGTTGGTGAGTACCTGGAGCACGATGGCCACGCCCAGAAAGAGCGCGATAAAAGGCCAGCCCTCACGCGCCAGCAACGGATACGGATAGTCTGTTTTCATGCGCGGAGCGTATCAGGAGCCGGACAACGATAAAAGGGCGGAATCACCACAGGCACATTGCGTTTTTGCCCACAGCTATTCCGCCCCATGCAGATCGCCGATGATCCTGGCTGCGAACTCAGTTACGCGAGCGGTCCACGATCCGGCTCTGACCAATCCAGGTCATCATGGAACGCAGCTTGCTGCCCACCACCTCGATGGGATGCTCGGCGCCTATCCGGCGCATGGCCTGCATGGTCGGCTTACCAGATTGATTCTCCAGGATAAATTCCCTGGCGAACTGGCCATTCTGAATTTCTGTCAGAATCTTTTTCATTTCCGCCTTGGTATCCGCATTGACGACGCGCGGGCCGCGGGTCAGGTCGCCGTATTCGGCGGTGTTGGAGATGGAGTAGCGCATGTTGCTGATGCCGCCTTCGTACATGAGGTCGACGATCAGTTTCAACTCGTGCATACACTCAAAGTAGGCCATTTCCGGCGCATAGCCGGCTTCCACCAGGGTTTCAAAGCCCGCCTGCACCAGCGCCGTGGCGCCGCCGCAAAGCACCGCCTGTTCGCCGAAGAGGTCGGTTTCGGTCTCTTCCCGGAAGCTGGTCTCGATCACGCCGGCACGGGTGCCGCCGTTGGCCTTGGCGTAGGACAGGGCGATATTGGTAGCATTGCCGCTGGCATCCTGATGCACCGCGATCAGACTGGGCACGCCGCCGCCCTGGGTGTAGGTGGAACGCACCAGATGCCCCGGGCCCTTGGGCGCCACCAGGAAGCAGTCCAGATCGGCACGGGGATGAATCTGGCCGAAATGGACGTTGAAGCCGTGGGCGAATACCAGTGCCGCGCCCTGCCGGATGTTCGGTGCGATCTCATCGCGGTACAGTGCGCCCTGGCCTTCATCGGGAGTCAGGATCATCACCACATCGGCTGCGGCCACGGCTGCAGCGACTTCCTTGACTTCCAGCCCCGCCTTGCTGGCCTTCTCCCAGGAGGAAGAATCGTTGCGCAGGCCGACCACTACGCTCACACCGGAATCCTTGAGATTCAACGCATGGGCATGGCCCTGGGAACCATAGCCGATGATGGCCACTTTTTTCTTCTGGATCAGGGCGAGATCGGCATCGTTATCGTAAAAAACCTTCATGTTGGGCCTCTTGAATATCGGTTAAGGGATTGTAAACTGATTGTTTCGAGCCTATATGGCCTTGGCGCCGCGACTGATGGCGCTGGCCCCGCTGCGCACCACTTCGATGACCATGCCGGGATCAAGAGACTGGATAAAGGCGTCCAGCTTCTCGCCGGTACCAGTCAGCTCCATGGTATAGGAGCGGTCCGTCACGTCGATGATGCGCCCCCGAAAAATATCCGACAGCCTTTTGACTTCCTCGCGATCCGGCCCCATGGCATGGACCTTGACGAGCATCAACTCACGCTCGATATGCGGTCCTTCAGTCAGATCATGGACGCGGACCACCTCCACCAGCTTGTTCAGCTGCTTGAGGACCTGTTCCATGATCTCGTCGGAGCCACGGGTAGCCACGGTCATCCGCGAGATGCTCGGGTCATGGGTCGGCGCGACAGTCATCGCCTCGATGTTATAGCCACGCGCCGAGAACAGCCCGGCCACCCGCGACAGTGCTCCCGCCTCGTTTTCCAGCAAAATGGAAATAATATGGCGCATGGTCACACCAGAATCATTTCGGAAAGGGCTGCACCCGCAGGCACCATGGGGTAGACGTTCTCGGTCGGGTCCACCTGGAAGTCCATGAACACCATCCGGTCTTTCAGTCGCAGCGCCTCGCGGATCACCGGTTCTACATCGGCAGGCGTGTGGGCGCGTAGGCCGACGTGCCCATAGGCTTCGGCCAACTTGACGAAATCCGGTAAGGCATCCACATAACTCATCGCGTAACGGTTCTCATAGAAGAACTCCTGCCACTGGCGCACCATCCCCAGATAATGATTGTTGAGACACGCCACCTTGACGGGCAAACGATGTTGTAGACAGGTGGACAACTCCTGAATATTCATCTGGATACTGCCGTCGCCCGTAATGCAGACCACCGTCGAATCCGGCTCGGCGACCTGTGCGCCCATGGCCGCCGGGAGCCCGAAGCCCATGGTGCCCAGCCCACCGCTGTTGACCCAGCGCCGTGGCCGGTCAAAACCATAAAACTGCGCCGCCCACATCTGGTGCTGTCCCACATCCGAGGTGACGATGGCATTGCCTTCTGTCAGTTCAAAGAGTTTCTGCACCACAAACTGCGGCTTGATGACGCGATCATCCTGGTTATAGTGCAGACAGTCACGCTCCCTCCACTCCTCGATCTGCGCCCACCAGGTCTGCATGGCTTGGGGATCGTTGCGTTGATCGTTCTCCTCCAGCATATGATTCATCTCCAGCAGCACCTGCTGCAAATCGCCAACGACGGGCACATCCACCCGCACATTCTTGGAGATGGAGGAAGGGTCGACGTCCACATGCACAATCCGTGCGTGCGGCGCGAATTTGGCGAGGTTGCCCGTGACGCGATCATCAAAACGCGCACCCAGGGCCACCAGCACATCGCAGTGCTGCACCGCCATATTGGCCTCATAGGTGCCATGCATGCCCAGCATCCCGAGGAACTGGCGATCTGACGCCGGATAAGCGCCCAACCCCATGAGGGTATGGGTGATGGGCGCGCCCAGGGTACGGACCAGCTTGCGAAGTGCCTCAGAGGCGTTACCCAGGACAATGCCACCTCCGGTATAGAACATCGGCCGCTGCGCGCCGGTAATGAGCTGCATCGCCTTGCGCACCTGCCCCGAGTGACCTTTCACCGTCGGTTTGTAGGAACGCAGAGTGATTTTTTCGGGATAGTGATAGGCGGCCTTATGGCTGGTGACATCTTTGGGGATGTCCACCAGTACTGGCCCAGGCCGCCCCGTCGCCGCCAGATAAAACGCGGTCTTCAGGGTGCTCGCCAGATCACGAACGTCCTTCACCAAAAAATTATGCTTGGTGCAGGGCCGCGTGATGCCCACCGTATCCACTTCCTGGAAGGCGTCATTACCGATGAGCGCAACGGGCACCTGCCCGGTGATGACCACCAGGGGCACTGAATCCATGTACGCCGTGGCAATGCCGGTAACTGCATTGGTGGCACCCGGGCCGCTGGTGACCAGCACCACGCCCACCTTGCCGGTGACCCGGGAATAAGCATCCGCCGCATGCACCGCCGCCTGCTCGTGGCGCACCAGAATATGCTTGACGGCATCTTCCTGGGCCAGCTTGTCATAAATATACAGCACGGCGCCGCCCGGATAGCCGAAAACATATTCCACGCCTTCGTCACGCAAGGCACGGACTACAATCTCCGCCCCCGTCAGCTCTTCTGTCTGCTGTCCGGGACCGGGGCGATCCTGCGTGGTCGTCGGGGACGTCATCGTCATACTCCTCTGGGAACAAAGTGTCAGCAAAAGCTAGACATTTTTTGTGGTGAGGTCAAATAAAAAAGCCTTTGCACCCTCCGCTTGCCGGTTATGGTACCATAGCCTGCAATAAGTGTTTTGTTTTACCGGTGGTGCAGAGACTCCAGATAAGCGCGTGCCTTGCTGACCAACGCCTCGGGTAGCCCGCGCCGAGCCGCGATGACCAGCCCCATGGAAGACCCCGGCACGCCGATCTGCAGATCATAGGTGGGTTCCAGGCGCTCCTGATCAAAGCGCATGGAGGCGTTACGCAGACAAGAGTGGGCATCCGCAAAGGCCTTGAGTGGCGTGAGATGGGTCGTCACCATCCCGCGCACTCCGCGTCCCGCCAGGTCGTCGAGCACCGCCATCGCCAGCGCAGCCCCCTCCTCCGGGTCCGTACCGGTGCCCAGTTCGTCGAGCAGGATAAGGGTATGGTCATCCGCATCCGCAAGCAGTCTCTTGAGAACTTCTACATGGCCGGAATAAGTAGACAACGCAAAAGCGACGCTCTGCGGATCGCCCATATCCACAAAAATGCGTGTAAAATTTCCGACCACAGCGCGCCCGCTTACCGGAATGTGCAAACCGCAGTGGGCCATCACCGTGAGCAATCCGACCGTCTTCAGCGAAACGCTCTTGCCGCCCGTATTGGGTCCGGTCACCACCAGAATCGGGCACTCCGCATCGATATGCACCGATAGCGGCCGGGGCTGGGGGCCACGCTTCTCCGCATGGGCGAGGATCAGTTGTGGATGATAAGCCCCTTCCAGCACCACCACCGGCTCATCCACCATCTCCGCCGCCTTGCCATGGAGATGGATGGACAGTTGCGCGCCGGCGATGGCGAGATCCAGCCAGGTGAGTGCCTCCACCAGATGCTGCAGGCCGCTCAGGCGGTCGCGTGCCGCGTCACTGAGGGCACGGAGGATGGCCTGGTTTTCCTGCTCGATATGGCCGGCGAGCTTCTCCAGCCGGTTGTTGCCCGCCACCATCTCCATCGGCTCTACCAGGATACCATGCCCGCCCGGACCTGTGCCGCGCCGCACACCGCGAATATTGTCCGCCGCCCCATCGGGCAAATGCACGCAAGCACGCTGACCGGCCCAGTGGATCTTCGCCCCCGGTACCCGCAGGTGTCCCTGCAGGGTTTTCTGAATCTGTTCGCGCTCCGTCCTCAGTTCACCATGCAGTTGGCGCAGCGCCTCATTACCATCCTCACGCACGTTGCCGTTGGGCAGGAGTACGGCGTCCATCCGGGGCAACAGGTCCGCCGCCGCATCCAGGCGCTCCGGTCCGGCGGGCAGAAGCGCCGGTCGGTTTTCCACATAAGGCCGCAACTGCACACCGACGCGCAACGTCAGTGCGAGATTGCGAAAGGCGGTGCCGGCCAGCGCCGCCCCGGGCGAGGCCACCTGGCGGATGGCAGCCCGCACATCCGGCAGCTCCGGGAGGACTGGACCTTCACCGGATTCCAGACCCAGGCGGGCGGCGGTGATGGCCGCCTGCAACTGGCGGGCGACCGTCAGCGTGGGGGCGGGGGCGATATTGCGCGCGGCATCGGCACCGAAAGGCGTTGCGCAGAGCCTTTCGAGCAGCCGGCGGATGCCCTCGAATTCCAAGGGCTTGAGGTCAGCTTCCATGGGTACTCCTGGTGATTGGTTGGCAAAAGGGTCAAAAGGCGGGACGGTAATGCCAACCCGCTCAGTCCTGAAAAATCTCCCGCCACCAGCGCTTGCGGCCTTCGGGCACCACGAACTCCCCCAAAGGCTCGGGAGGAATCCGGGAGAGTATCCAGCCGGCCGGAACCACTTTGCCGCTGCTGCCACAGGACGCGCCCAGATTGTTGGGATCATAAATCTTGACCAGTTGAGGATGTTCAAAATCATCCACATAGACGATGCCGAGATATCTTTCTTTGTGGTCGTGATGCAACAGCATATCTATCGCACCCAGCACCTTGCAGAAGGTCGCCGCGTCCAGCGGCGCCTGCGGAAAATCCACCCCGACGAAATACACATACCATCCGCCGTCCGACTGTTCCACAAGCGTTTTCTGAAATGTATCCCAGCGCGCCCAGTCCCGGATGCCGCGCAGCATACCATTGTATAATTTTGTGAATTCAGACATCACACCTCCTTTACAACACCCTGGAAGCTGACCAGCACCTGGCGGCTGACTGGTCGCACCCGGTGTTCAAACAGAAAAACTCCCTGCCAGACTCCCAGCCTCGCCCGCCCCTCTCGCACCGGAATGACCAGACTGTTCTGGGTCAGTGCGCTGCGCAGGTGTGCCGACATGTCATCCGGCCCTTCATTGCGATGATGAAAGCCGGGATCACCATCCGGAACCATGCGTGCGAAA
>DAIEIW010000037.1:0-5398 GCA_027351205.1 Acidithiobacillus sp. | reverse complement strand
GGCACGATCGCGCTGGTCAACGAGGGGGACTCGGTGACCATCGACGCGGAACAGCGCTTGCTGCAACTCAATGTGTCTGAGGAAGAGATCGGACGCCGCCGCGCCGTCTGGCAAGCACCCGCACCGCGCCACACGCGCGGCGTTTTGGCGAAATATGCAAAATTGGTATCCTCGGCAAGTAAGGGAGCTGTCACAGATTAAAGTAATATGAACAAAGCTGAATAGGATGTCTATGAGGTGATTTTAGCGATGCAGAAAGGATAGTTGCGAAAATTTTTTGGGGACTCTTTACCATAAAGTGGAGACGTTGGCGCGATGCGCGCAAGCAGAATGGTTATTATGCCGACAAGTTGGTGGCGCGCCGCTCATTCCAAGGGAGGCAACATGTTTTCAATTGCCATTTTCTATGGAATGCAGTGTTGCATGTGCCTACTTTGTCTGACCTGGAAATTCTTTCTCGAAAGAGACCGTATTGTGCACAGAATAGGATGGTATTGGTAATTGATGGGCCGTTTATGATGCGCAATCTTTTGGGCTTGCAATAAAATGGCTAAACGCCCCGCCTAGTGCCCAGTGTTTTGACAAAGCAATCAGGGCACTGACAAATCAAAAGAAATGGCGTCCGATACTGCGGATGCATCTTCTCCAGGGGCACGATGCGCTGAAGCGGCGCGTCCCAATCGGTCGTTTACCGCCTGCCAGTCCGCTCCGGTGGGCGGTTTCTCAATCAGTATGGCGTCTAGCTCTTGCTTATCCAGCGCACGTAACTGTGCATAGAGCTCGCGGGCCCACCCGGTTGGGTGGGGCGGCATAGGATGCCGGGGGCAGGATTCTGGCAGAAGTGTGGCGGACATCGCCAGCACTGCGACGCGCTGTCTCTGCCTGATGCGTTGGCATATTTCCGCTTCCAGATTCACAGCCGTCACTAAGTAGAGGGGCGTATTCGGGGCGTAATGGGAGCGCAGCATCCCCGGCGCCCGTGGCGCATTGTTTCCCGGTGATGCGACGGGCTGCTCCAGGACAGCTTCAAGCTCGGCAATCGTAATCGCGCCTGGACGCAGCAGTCGGGGCTGCTGCCCGCTCAGGTCGAGAATGGTGGACTCAATGCCGACCCGACAAGGTCCGCCATACAGGAGGAGATCCACGGCATCGCCCAGCTCCTCGCGCACGTGTGCTGCGGTGGTGGGGCTTACCTGGCCAAAACGGTTGGCCGAAGGAGCGGCGATGCCGCCGCCAAAAACTTCGAGCAGCGCCAGGGCGAGGGGATGATCGGGAACCCGCAATCCTACCGTATCCTGACCGCCGGTGACCATATCGGGCACACGGTCGGCGCGGCGGAGGATCACGGTGAGCGGACCTGGCCAATAACGCTGCGCGAGGCGAAAGGCCGTTGGCGGAATATCCCTGGCCCATCGACCAAGAGGGTCATTGCGCGCCATGTGAACGATCAGCGGATGGTCGGCTGGCCTGCCCTTCGCAGCAAAAATGCGGGCCACGGCTGCAGGGTTTTCCGCATCGGCCCCGAGGCCGTAGACCGTCTCAGTGGGGAAGGCGACGAGGCCACCGCGGTGCAGGACAGCCGCAGCCTCCTGCACCGCGGTGCGAAATTTCTTACTCGAAGGCATGGTGCAGTCCCCGCTAAACTTGGATTGCAGGCGGCAGGCGTGTATCTTCTGTTTCAGCCCGGGCTCTGTTTGCATCGCACAGAATCACCCTCCGGATCGTTCCTGCACCGCGCAGTTGGCGTTGGAAGGTATCCCTTTTGGCGCAGCATGGGCGGCCGCGAGCCGGTTGGCCAAGCCGTGAAGAAACGGACCAATGCCCGTCCATGGGGGTGTCTGGTGCCCGGGCCGATGCAGCACCCGCTCCACCGGACAGTCCAGCCAGTGCGCCAAGTCTGCGGCGTTATCCATGAGCGGATCGGTCATCGGCCCTGCTTGATTGAGCACCACGCCAACCAGTGGCAATGCCCGGTGCTGTAATGCCTCCACAGTGAGCAGGGTGTGGTTGATGACGCCGAGGCGATCGGCGGCGACTACCAGCACCGGCAGCCGCAGTGCGGCGGCCAAGTCGGCGTTGGTGGTTCCCGCCGCCAGCGGGGAGAGCAGGCCGCCAGCCCCTTCCACCAGCAAGAAGTCGTCTGCGCCAATGCCCGACTGGCAAGCGGTTACCAGTTGATCCAGAGTCAGCGTCCGACCTTCCAGGGCCGCAGCCCGCTCCGGTGAGAACGCCGCCCGCAGTGGATAAGCACAAACCTGTTGCAGCGATTCGGTGCTACCCGCAGCCTCCCAGAGCACGACAGCGTCCTGGGGCAGCAGGCCACCCTCGCCCGAGGCACACCCGGATTCCACCGGTTTGCGCGGGCGCACCAATAGGCCCCGCTGCACCAGGAGACGGGTCAGTGTTGCCGCCACCCAGGTTTTGCCGACGCCTGTGTCAGTGCCAGTAACAAAGAGCCCGGCGAGCCCTGCCATATCCGACTCAATGGCGTATTGAATGCTTTTCATAAGCTTTCCATGGCGTAGTCGATGCTGATTTCTCTGTCGGCCACGGGTCGGAAACGCCGGTTGGTGAAGGCTACATAGTCTGGGTGCCTGTGGTAGGAATCAATCACTTCCGGTGCCGCAAAACGCACCTGCCAGCAGTAGCGGTATTGAGCGCGTTCTCTCATCGCCTTACCCGTAATCACTGACCGCACTCCTGGAATGGTGCTCAGCGTCTGCTGCCCCTCGATCATCATCGCGATTACTTCCTGTTCAGAAATGCCGATAACATTGTGGATGATCAGGTGTTCCACAGGTGCCCATGGACGACAGCATGCCAACACCTCGGCAGCCCGCCCGGCAGCACCCCACACGCGCATACAGCGCTCAGCCTCGGCGCTGATCGCTGCACCAACGCCCTGAACCAAATCCAGGTAGCCGGCACCCGGCACCGATCTTGCCCGGGCACGGATCGCCGCGTTCGCGGCTTCAGCCAAAGCGGTAAAATAATTGATCTTCGCCACGCCATGGACAATGAGTCGCCGAAATTGGTCATCGTCGAGCTGTATCCTGCAGTGGATTGCCAGCGGAATACCCAGTGCCTGGTTGATGCTGCGAAGGCGCTGAATATCCAGCTTGGCTTTATTCTTCGGACAGCTCTGTTCTGCCCGAATGGACACCTCGAGGAAGTCTACTCCCGTGCGCTCGACAAAGCCTTTCGCCTCGGCCACAGTGGTGTAGGGTAATGTGGCAGAACGCCCTTGGGCGTTCATATCCGTTGCGTCAGGGATGTAACCCAAGTCCCCTTCGACAGGCACACCGCAGGCATGGGCCATCTCGACTACGGTCTTCGTATGCGCCAGGTTATCGGAGAAGGTCGCCTGGGAGGCGTCCACCATCACGCCGTTGCAGCCCAGACGGATGGCCCGCACCGCTGCCTGCAGGTTTGCTCCACGGTCAAGATGAAGTGCCACCGGTACCGAGCTACGGCGTGCCGCGGCCTCCACCCCTGACATCAGCAGTTCAAAGTCGTAGTGCTCCAGTTGCGATTCGGCCAGAGAGAGGATTACGGGTGCGCGAGACCGCTCGGCAGCGGCCATGACGCCCTCGACGAACTCCAGGCTCACGACGTCGAAAGCACCCACCGCGTATCCGTGCGCATAGGCATGGTTCAGCAGATCTTTCATGTGCACCAAAGGCATAACGCTATCCCCCGAATGAATCCTGTACGGAAAGATTTCCGTTCTGATCGTCGCATCACAGGATCCACCTCCTGTAATGCCTGACCCTGAACAAAGCGCTCACCCATCATCGTACGGCAGGTTCTTCATCGGGTGAGGCCCATGTACAGGAGCGGCAATTTTTCTGGCAGCCTTTGCACGTGGTCCAGGACCACATAGTTCTTTGCGCCAAAAATGCGGGATACGTACTGGTCGGCGCGGGGATCGAGGCTCAGGCAGTAGGTGGCGATGCCGGTTCTGGTCAGTCCTTCCACCGCTTTCTTGGCGTCGTAACGCAGGTATTGCGGGTCGCGCACGTCATTGTCGGCGGGCTCGCCGTCGGTGACCACCAGCAACAGCTTTTTGTTGCTGGGCTGGCGTTTCAGAATCGAGCCGGCATGGCGCATCGCCGCGCCCATGCGCGTGGACAGCTGCCCGCTCATACCCGCCAGACGGGACTTGGCCTGGTCGTTGTAAGGTGCGCCGAAATCCTTGTAGCGAAAGTACTCCACATCGTGACGGCCATTGGAATCGAAGCCATGGATGGCGAAGGGGTCGCCGATCTTGTCGAGGGCATCGGCGAGCAGCACCGTGGCCTCACGCGCCAGTTGCAACACGGTACTGTCCGAACCCAGCACCAAGTCGTTGGTGGATTCGGACAGGTCGATCAGCAGCAGCACCGAGAGGTCGCGCACCTTGCGCACATTGCGCATCATGATGCGCGGGTCGGGCTGCTCGCCCATGCGCATCTCGATCATGGCGCGCACAGCGGCGTTCAGGTCAATCTCGTCGCCGTCCTCCTGCTTGCGCAGGCGCTGGACGCCCTGGGGCTGCAGGGCTTCGATCAGATACTTGAGTCTGCCAACGATCGGCTTGTGCTTGACCACGATTTCTTCGATGGCCTCCAGTTCGCCGCTCTTGGCGCGTTTTTCCAGTACCGTGCACCAGTCCGGACGCTCCAGTTGCATCTGGTAATCCCACTCGGGGTAATGGTAGGGTTCCGGCGGCGGATCGCGGCCCTCCTGCTGGTTTAGGCTGGTGCTTTCCTCGTCACGGAAAAATTCGCTGGCCAGTACCCAGATTTCGTTGGCGTCGTCGCCCGCGCCGGGCACGTCGATGGCGTTGACCATTTCCATCACGCTGACGTACTTGCGGATTTGCTGCGTGGTGACGCCAGCGATCACCTGCCCGGCTGCGCGGATATCCTCGAATTCCCACAGATAACGGTTGTCGTCGCGGTAGGGGATATCCGGCAGGTCAGCGGTCGCGGAGTAGGCCATGCCGAGCTGCAGCATTTCCGCGGCGAGGCGCAGCCCGATATCGCGCGACCATTCGGTGGAGGCAAGCCGTTCCTGCTGCTCGCTGAACAACCGGCGACCCAGCGCCACCCACGGGTGATCATCGCGGTAATCCTGATCCATCAGGGCGCGCGCCAGGCGCGCCATCAAGGGTGCGGCCTCATTGCCGGATGCCGGCGTCGTCGTGTGCAGCGGCAACCAGATTTGCCTGAGACCGGGAAACTGCCTGAGGGCGACGGCTTCCACGCGCGCATCCTCGACCAGCCCGACGAGCGCCACCTGCAATGAACTCAGCCCGGTGCTGTCGAACTGGGTGCTGGTGTAAACCTGATGGCAGGCGGCATGGGCGGCGCTGGCGCAATTTCCCGGTCTCAAGCAGACTTGGTTGTCCCTGCAT
>DAIEIW010000088.1:0-11327 GCA_027351205.1 Acidithiobacillus sp. | reverse complement strand
GCCAAGCAGTTCGGGATCAAGCGCAACTTCCTCTTCCACTGGGGTGTTCTCTTCTACGGTGAATTTGTAGCGACTGAGAATATCGACCAGGCCATGCACGTCGACACGCTTGCCCCTAGTGCCAAGATCGGCATTGAGATCGGCCTGCGCTTCACCGCCAAAGAATATTTTATTGGGCACGCTGGGTTGTGCATCCTTACGGCGGGAAAAGCCATCCACACGCAGTACCCAACCATTGCCTTCTTTCACTGCCAATGCTTTCAATTCTGGGTCGCGCTGGAAATCGCGTTCGCTGAGGTCTCGATCCAGGCACTCGAACAAGCCACCGTTGAGGAAAGGAATGTGCATGAAGCGCTCCAGCGCGGCATCCACGTCCTTGAACAATTCCTGATAACGGTAGAGCGAGTGGATCAGCCGGTCGCCCTTCATGCCACCTCCGTCTTGCGCCCATTTGCGTTCCTTGCCCATTTCCACATTGAGCGTAGCGAAGAATAGGTTTTGCAGAATGGCTAGGTAGTAGCTGCTGTCTTCCGGCTTGGCGCCGGGATCAGTTTTCAACAACCCCTTGAGCGTTTCCCGCTCGAACAGGTCTTCCGGGATCAAGCCCTTTTCTTTGATGAACCAAACGAAGATCAGACGCGTGAGCAGGCGGATAACTGCAATGGAATTCCGCTTTGTCGGATCTTCGCCACCACCTTTTGGAAATTCCACCTGCTTGACCGCCCAGAAATACCACCAGGCCAGTTCGGTGTAGAAACGCTCGTTGAGGGCTTGGGTGGAGAGGCCATCAATCCACGCGTCGTAAAGCTCGCGGAAGTTACTAGGCCGCCGCCGTTCACCGGGAGCTTCCAGGGCCAGGCTCACCAGAATATCGAGGTGCGCACGATGCGAGTTGGCCAGCCGCACATCCTTGATGACCGTGATGCGGCTATTGATCACATCACGGCTGGAATCGCGCAGATTCTGGCGTCGGTCAATGACCGCCAAAGAGACGCCCTCACCCCCCGCCCGTCTCCCGCCTGCGGGCGAGGGGAGCTGGTGCTTGAACAGCATGATGGCGGGCATGGGGAAACGCTTGTTGATCTCGCGCGTGATAACCGCCAAATCGGTGCGCGACCAGTTCTCACCCTGCAACTCGATGGCCAGAAAGACGAACGATTCGATCTGGCCGCGCGCGAGTTTGCTGTCTGCACCCAGCGATGATTGGCCTGCCGCTAGCGACGGGATTTCGTCGTTGGTGAGTTGGAACAAGAAGGCGCAGGATTTCCAGCGGTCAGCCTTGATCTTGTCGCGGTTGATCGGGCCGAGCTCTGGTTTGAACTGCTCGATACTACCGAGAAGTGAATCTGCGCTGCTGCCAAAATCGGCTGTTTTCTCGCTGGTGTAGCCCAGTGCATCCAACAGCTTGACTGCGGCCTCTGGCAGGGGTGTGTCGGTGAACGCAGTAAGCACGGCTTGAACTTGTGCGCGGCGCGCAGCGTTGTCTCCTGTTGATGACATGTTTTTATCGTTCCGGCTTTTTCATACTCATGCCTGCCAGTCTTCAACGGACAAGGTGGGCACACGGGTGAATTCGCCGGTGTTGTGCGTCACCAAGGTCAGGCTATTTGTATGGGCAATTGCCGCAATCAGCAAGTCGTTTCCACCGATCAGGCGACCAGCGCGCTGGAGGTGTGCGCGAATTTCTCCATACGCTTCGGCTGCCGAATTGTCGAATGGCTGGCGTGGCCAATGACCAAACGCATCTTGTAGCCTTGCCAATTCTTGTGGCGGGTTTTGCGCAAGATGCGCGCCGCATTGCAGCTCTGCCCAGACCACGCTGCACAACACCAATTCATTCAGGCTCTTGGTCGCAAGGCGTGTTTTTAAAGCCGAATTGCGCCCACGCAAAATTTCAATACAGACATTGGTGTCAAGAAGATAGCCCATCACATTCCTTGTATGTCAGATAGCGGAAGCTGTTGCGGCCTGTCCGGGAAGTCGGGTGCGGCGCCCCACGCCCGTTCCAGCCATGCCGGATCGAATTTGCGCTCGCTTTTTGCGTGCAAATAACCGATAAAATCGAGCACTTCCCGCTGAAATTCCGGTGGCAACGTGCTGGCTTCCTTGTCGATTGCTTCAACTAGATTGTTCATCATCCTTCTCCTTCTGGTCCGCACAATGGCGAAAATCCATCAGCGATATTCCGGCTGGCTCAATGTTACTTGATGACCAACCATGTGATAAGGTCAAAATCCGAAGTGTGTTTCACCTGTTTTGAGGCGTCGGTGAGTTTGCCGCCGCGCCCGGAAAAAAGATTGCCCGCATTTTTGCGCTCAAACTGCGCGGCGATGGCGGCAACGGCTCGCTCCAGCAGGCCGCTGTATTGGCTCATGTCCTCGCCGCTCTTTGTTTCCGCATCGAACAGTTCGCATAATTCTGCGTAGGGTTCGGTCTTGCCTTGACTCACGGCGCGGAAAATTTCGAGCACCTGCTTCGGGCTGGTGAAGTTGTAGCGCACCTCGCCATCGTCGCGGATATAGACCAGGAAATACGGCTGCAAGGGGTTTACAGCTTCGTTGCCGCTGGCCTCGATGCGCTGCTTGAGGCAATAAATGGCTCCGGGTTTAATGGTCTGATATTCCGCGTGGGGCGGCACGACCGCGTAGAGGCCGAACGGCGCCTCTTCCAGTTTCTCTCGATTGGCTTCGATGTAGGCAGCCAGCTCCATGCGGAAATCATCCAGCGTGAATTCGTTGAGGGCGACGGACTCGTTGAAGTCTTCCAGGTCGAGCACTTCGTCCTTGAGCCTGAGCAGTTGCTTGTCGCGGTAGCGCAGGTCTTCCTGAATCAATTCGCGCAGGTCTTCGGCTTGCAGGATGTTGTCCTCGGCGGTGGCGGCGATGTCCACCAGCGCCATGCGCGCTTCCACCCGGTTTTTCAGGTTGATGTACTTATTGAGGTCGGGCGTCGGCCAGAAATTGATGAGCTGAATTTCCTTGTTCTGGCTGCCGATACGGTCGATCCGGCCAAAGCGCTGGATGATGCGCACCGGGTTCCAGTGGATGTCGTAATTCACCAGCAGGTCGCAATCCTGCAGGTTCTGCCCCTCGGAAATACAGTCGGTGGCGATGAGAATGTCGATCTCGCCGTCTTGCGGCATAGACTTCATCTTCGCCCGCTGCTTGGCGCGAGGGGAGAAGTTGGTGAGTATCTGGGTGAAATCCGCGTGGCCGAAGGTGGTACGGTTGGGCCTGGTGCCGCCGGAAACCAAGGCGATATGGACGCCCAGCGTCTTACGCGCCCAATTTTCCATTTCTTCATAGAGGTAAGCCGCCGTATCGGCGAAAGCGCAAAAGACAATGATTTTGCGATTTTTCTCCCCGTGGGTATTGGTGGTCGGGTGATCGGCCTTGTGCTCGATGATTTTCTTGAGGTCAGCGAGCTTGGCGTCCCGCTCTGCAGTCACTGCCGAAGCATCATTAGCCAAACGGGATAGCTGTTGCTTGTCGTTGGTAAGGTCTTTCAACCAAGCGGTGACATCCAGATGCTCCATTCGGAACTTGAGCTTTCCGCCCACCTGAAAGGCTTCGGCGAGATCGTCATCCTCTTCTTCGAGATCGGCGAATAAATCGGGCTGCACATCTTCAGCAGCTTGAGACTGATGTTCCTGAAACTGGCGCAGGCGATTTTCCAGATCTTCAATCTTGCTTACTGTGCGCTCCATCGTAATAGCGAAGGAATGCACCGAGCTTTCCAGCCGTTTGAGAAAGTTCACCTTCATCATGCCAATGAGAAATTTTTCGCGGTTCTCCTGGCTGAAGTTCAGGATATTGCGCGCCTCATATTGGGCCTTGAACGGTTTCAGGACGTGCTTTGACGGATTGAACAACGAGAGCTGGTAGTTGGATATTTCGTCGTTCAGGCGGTCGTAGGAGAGGAAGCGCCCTTTCAGATCAATCTCCGAGAATACCGATTCCGGCTTTTTGCGCTTGGGAAACTGGCCAATCTTCACTAACGAGGCGCGGTAGTATTTCTGGATGTGCTTGCGTGAGCGGGCGATAGTGAGTTCGTCGAGCAGGGTGAAGAATCCTGCGGAGAGCCGATCCATCAACTCGCGGGCATCCTTGTCGCCCGCGCGCTTGGCCCATTCCATAAAGGTTTTTTGCGCGGTGGTCAGCGTGTCCTTGATGCTGTGGATGCCAAAGCTTTGTGAAAACGCGGCATCGCGGCCTTCAGTGACGAAGTAAATCTGGTTGCGCAGGTCTTTGAGGTCGTTGTTGACCGGGGTGGCCGAGAGCAGCAGCACCTTGGTTTTTACGCCGGACTGGATGATGTCTTCCATCAGCCGCTCGTACCGGCTCTTGCGGATGATATTACCATCATCGTCGCGCTTGCCTTTGATGTTGTTGCGGAAGTTATGGGATTCATCGATGACGATGAGGTCAAAGTTGCCCCAGTTGAGGGCCGCCAAATCAATCCCGTCCACTTTCCCGGTTTCACGCGATAAATCGGTATGGGACAGAACTGTGTAACCAAAGCGATCCTTCAGGAACGGGTTCAGCTCGCTGTTGTTTTGGGCTAGATAAACTGTCCAGTTGTCGCGCAGTTTTTTGGGGCAGAGCACGAGGACGCGCAGGTTTCGCAGCTCGTAGTACTTGATGACGGCCAGTGCGGTATAGGTTTTGCCTAAACCGACGCTGTCGGCCAGGATGCAGCCGTTATGGGCGTTGATCTTGTGTATTGCACCCTTGGCGCCATCCTTTTGGAAATCGAACAGTACCTTCCAGATGTCCGTGTCGATAATGGCGGTGCGGTCAAAAAGCTGGGCATCGTCCGCCTGGACGGACAAAAAGCGCTCAAAGACGTGAAACAGTGTCTTGAAGTAAATGAACTCCGGAGCGTGGTTCACATAGAGCTGCTCTAGATAGCGCAGCACCTCTTCCTTGACGTCTGCGACCAAGGCTTCGTCTGCCCATAACTGGTCGAACCACTCCTTGAGTTCGGCCCGATCACGGTCGCCATCAACAATCAGGTTGAGTTCGATGTTGGGCGTAGCGGACAACCCAAGGCCGCGCCGGGTAAAGTTCGAGCTGCCGAGAATGGCATGTTCGCGCCGCCCGTCATCGACGTGATACAGCTTGCCGTGAAGCAGGTTGGCTTGTCTGATGGATCGAATGTCTACTTTGTCGCGTATCCAGGCGGCGCAACGCCGGGCAATTTCTTTTTGCTGTAGGCGATTGGCCAGCTCCAGCCCTTCGTCCTCGATCTTGAATGATTTCTTGTCGGTCTTGTCCGGATCGAGGGATGCGACGAATCGTGGTTCGCCAAAGAGAAAGTTCAGATGCCCGATGTTGTCCAGCTCGGCTGACAGCGCCTCATAGGCGTAGATGGTGAAATAGGCCGAGACAACCGATAAATGGCTGCCGGCATTGATCTTCTCGACCAGAAAGTCCGCAACTTTGCCGTGCGTGTGGTTGTCGCGAATGCCGAAACTGTTCGGCCCGTTAGCCGCCATCGCGTTTCCCCGCATCGTCGTCCCGCGCTCCGCCGCCGCGTGTTAAGCCCATCGCCCGGCCCGCCGCAAACGCGCCAGCGTCTCCTCCCTGCCCAGCAAGGCCAGAGTCGCATCGATGGGTGGTGACACCGCCCGCCCGGCCACCGCCACCCGCAGGGGTTGGGCGATTTTGCCCATCTTGCCGTCGGCGTGGGTCACCGCCAGTTCCTGAATCACGCTGTGAATCGCCGCCGCCTCCCAGTTCAGCAAGTCGTCCAGCGCCTGCGCCAGGGTTACCAGCAAAGCGCCCTGTCCGTGCAGATGCTTCTCCACATCTTTGGCTTCACCGGCCACCGGCGCCACATAAAACATCTCCGCCGCCGCCGCCATCTCCACCAAGGTCTTGGACCGCTCCTGCAACAACGCCACCACCGCCGGGAGTTCCGGTCCGGACGCCAGCAAAGACTCGGTTACCCCCACGTCGCCGAGATAAGGCAGCAGATGCCGCGCCAACCCCTCCGGCGTCAGGCGCTGCATATGCTGGGCATTGATCCACAGCAGCTTCTCCGGATTAAAGGCCGATGCCGCCTTGTTCACCGCATCAATGCGGAAAAATTCCACCATTTCCTCGCGGGTAAAGATTTCCTGATCGCCATGGGACCAGCCCAGCCGCACCAGAAAATTGAGCAGCGCGTCGGGCAAGAAGCCGTGCTCACGGTATTCCAGCACGCTCACCGCCCCGTGACGCTTGGACAGCTTCTGCTTGTCCGGCCCGAGAATCATCGGCACATGGGCGTAGACCGGCACCCGCGCGCCCAGCGCCTGCAGAATCTGCATCTGTCGCGGGGTATTGTTGAGATGATCGTCGCCGCGGATCACATGGGTGATTCCCATATCCCAGTCATCCACCACCACGCAGAAATTGTAGGTCGGCGTTCCGTCGGAGCGGGCGATGATCAGGTCGTCCATTTCGCTATTCTGAAAGCGCACGGTACCGTGAATCAGGTCTTCCACCACCGTTTCGCCGTGGTCCGGGCTGCGGAAGCGGATCACCGGCGCGACCCCCTCCGGCGCCGTCGTGCGCTGCCGACAGCGTCCGTCATAGCGCGGTTTCTCGCCGCGCTGGCGCTGATCCTCGCGCATGGCTTCCACTTCTTCCCGACTGCAATAGCAATGGTAGGCCGTTCCTGCCACCAGCATCTGCGCCAGCACTTCCCGGTAGCGGTCCATGCGCCGCATCTGATAGAACGGTCCCTCGTCCCAGTCCAGCCCCAGCCAGGCCATCCCCTCCAGAATGGCGACCGTCGCTTCCGGCGTCGAACGCTCCACGTCCGTATCCTCGATACGCAAAATGAAGCGCCCGCCCTGCTGACGCGCGTGCAACCACGAGTAGAGCGCGGTGCGGACACCGCCAATATGCAGATAACCGGTGGGACTGGGAGCAAAACGGGTACGGACGGACATGATGCGCAACCTGAGGCGGCTAAAACTGCGATGATAACAGCCTCTCCGACTCGCCGGTATCCTGCACGGGGCGGCGAACATCGTTTGACGGAAGGCATTCCTTTTGCTTACTATCGGGGTAGCAGGCAGCAAGTCTTATGCCAACCTCATGTTTACAATGATATCCTTGTATAAGGGATTATATCTGCGGGACACCCCTTGTGGATCCGGCCCGCCAGGAGGGACTATGAAGAAGCGATTTATCGCTATGGCCACGCTGGTGGCACTCGGCGGCATTCCTATGGCATGGGCGGACAGCCAAACCATAGGCCTGCAACAAGGTGACCTCCAGAGCGGCGTAGCAGAAGCCCTGAACGCCAGCGCGCAGAACGTGGACCTGCAAAGCAGCGAGCCGGTAGCGGGGCCGGTCGGCAATGTCTCCGGCCTGTCGGCCACCCTGCAGCAGTTCGAGGCATCGGGCGCCTTTGGCAACCAGACGGGAGCCGGCAATGTCTGGACACATATCGACGACGGCCTGCGCATCAGCGACGTCTCCCGGGTGGAAGTGGATAAATGGCGCACCTGGTTCCTGCAACATCAGGGCAAGCTGGAACAGATCCTCGACAACTCCCGCCCCTTTCTGTATTACGTGGTGAACGCCGTTGCGGAACGCGGCATGCCCATGGAGCTGGCGCTGCTGCCGGCCATCGAGAGCGGTTACAACCCCAAGGCCTACTCCCCGGCGGCCGCGGCGGGCCTCTGGCAATTCGTACCCGGCACCGCGCGCAATTTCGGCCTGCAAAACACCCGCTACGGCGACCCCCGCCTGAGTCTCATCGCCTCCACCAACGCGGCCCTCGATTATCTCTCCTACCTCTACAACTATTTCGGCGGCAACTGGCTCCTCGCCATCGCCTCCTACAACGCCGGGCAGGGCACCGTTTCCGCCGCCATCCAGCAGAATGTCGCGGCGGGCAAGCCCACCGATTTCTGGGATCTCGCCCTGCCGCAGCAGACCGAAGACTACGTCGCCGAACTCCTCGCCCTGGCGCAGGTCATCGAAAATGCCAAGGCCTACCATGTCTCCCTGCCCGCCATTCCCAACGCGGCACACATCGCGGTCGTGACCACGCCCAAATCCGTGGCGCTGAACGTGGCGGCGAACCTGATGAACATGCCGGTCAGCGAACTGCGGCACCTCAATGCCGGGCTGAGCTACGGCGTCGCCCCAGCCGACTACCATCTGGTGGTGCCCAAGGACAAGGCCGCCACCCTGAAAACCGCGCTGCTGACCATGCCCCAGGAAGCCGCCGCACAGCCCGTCGTTGCGCTGCAACCGGTGCCCCGCCCGGCCTTCCGTCACATCACGCTTCGCCCCGGTGAGACGCTCTGGCATCTGGCGCAACGGGCCGGGGTCAGCGTCACCAATCTCAAGCGCTGGAATCACATCCGTTCCGCGCGCGACCTGCAGGTCGGGCAACATCTGGTCGTCTACGGCGCCGGCGGGTCCGGCCATCTGCAAAACGCCGTCTATGCCCGGAGCCGGACGCGGGCGCTCACCGTGCGTCCCGGCAACACGCTCTCCCAGCTCGCGCAGCGGGCCGGGGTCAGCGTCAAAGACCTCATGCGCTGGAACCATATCCGTTCCGCGCGTGACCTGCAGATCGGCGAAACCCTGCATATCCCGGGTGGCGGCGGCGCCGGGTCCGTACAGGTCTATACGGCCGCGCGCGGCCATCGGCGCCTCACCGTGCGGCCCGGTGAAAGTCTTTGGCAAATCGCCCAGCGCGCCGGGGTCGGCGTCTCCCAACTGGCCCGCGCCAACCACCTCACCGAACGAACCATTCTCCATCCCGGACAGGTGCTGAACGTCCCGGCACAAACCATGGTCGCCGCCATCGGCCACCGACAGGAGCGCGCCGCCAGCCGGGCGCGAACGACGACTTACGTGGTGCGTCCGGGCGACACGCTCTGGCAGATCGCCCAGCAGTTCCACGTCCAGCCCAACTCGCTGATTCAGTGGAATCGCCTGGCCTCCGCCAGCGAAATTCAACCGGGCTCACGCCTCACCATTTATACGCGCTGATCATTCTGTCATAGGAGTTTTTGCAATGGGTTTCATGGTAGGAAAAAAGGCGCTGATCGTCGGCGTGGCCAATGACCGCTCCATCTGCTGGGGCATCGCCCAGGCCATGCGTCGCCAGGGTGCGGAAGTGCTGCTCACCTATCAGGGCGAACGCACCAAAAGCCGGGTGGAGGAACTGGCCGCCCAGATCGGGGCGCCGGCGCCGCTGGAACTCGACCTGATGGATGAAGAGCAACTGGCCTCCGCCATGCGGAAGATCGGGGCGCTCTGGGGCAACGTCGACATCGGCGTTCACGGCGCCGCCTTCGCGCCCAAAGAGGAACTCAACGGCAGCTATCTGGACGCCACCACCCGCGAGGGCTTCCGCATCGCCCACGAGGTATCCTCTTACAGCTTCACCGCCATGGCCCGGGCCATGCGCCCGCTCATGCAGGGCCGACAGGGCGCCTTGCTGGCCCTCAGCTACCTCGGCGCCCAGCGCGCCATGACCAACTACAACGTGATGGGGCTCGCCAAGGCCAGTCTCGAAGCCAGCGTCCGTTATCTCGCCTACTCGCTGGGTGCGGACGGCATCCGCGTCAACGCCGTTTCCGCCGGCCCCATCCGCACCCTCGCGGCCAGCGGCATCAGTGATTTCCGCAAGATTCTGGAACACTATGCAGAACAAGCGCCCCTGCGCCGCAACGTGACCCAGGAAGAAGTCGGCAACGCCGCCGCCTTCCTCTGCTCCGACCTCGCCTCCGGCATCACTGGCGAGATCACCTACGTGGACGCCGGGTTCAACACCGTCGGCTTCTGAGCGTATCGGTCAACACGGCGCGCGCCTCACCCCATCGCGCGCCCCACCTCCGCAAGCATCTCCTCGAAACTCTTGGCAAAAGCGGCCAGACCTTCGGTCTGCAACTGCTCCGCCACGGCGCCGTCCATATCGATACCCAGGCTGGCCAGTCGCGCCATGGTCCGCTGCGCCTCGGCCCTGCCGTCTTCGACCCGGGCGACCAGGCTGCCGTGGTCACGAAGCCGGACCAGAGTGTCGTCGGGCAGGGTATTGATCGTTTCCGGCCCCATCAGCGGCTCGACATACAGCAGATCGGGGTAGGCCGGATTTTTGGTGCTGGTACTCGCCCAGAGCAGATACTGGGGCCGCCCGCCCGCAGCGCGCAGCGCCGCAAAGTGGTCACCGTGAAAAACGTCCTGATAGATGGCGTATGCCGACTTCGCCATCGCCACCGCCGCCTTGCCCCGCAGCGCCAGCGCCTCCGGCGTGCCGATGGCCTCCAGCTTTTGATCGACCAGCGTATCCACCCGCGACAGGAAGAGACTGGCGACCGCCTTCACCTTACGCGGATCACCACCGCCCGCCACCCACTGCGTCAAGCCCTTCTGATAGGCCGCCAACACCTCATGAACATGCTTCAGTCCGAACATCAGGGTCACATTGATCGACACCCCCTGACCGATGAGCGTTGCGAAGGCGCGGATACCGGCGGGCGTGGCCGGCACCTTGATCAGCAGGTTATCCCGCTGCACCAGCCCACGCAGCCGTAGCGCTTCGGCCACCGTGGCGGCCTCATCCTGCCCCAGCCGCGGCGACTCCTCCCAGCTCACCCAGCCGTCGTCGCCGTCCGTTTCCACATGCACCGCATGCAACAGGTCGCAGGCGTTGCGCAGATCCTCCACCACCAGACGCTCGTACAACTGTTCCGCGGAGTCCGCGGGCCGGGAAAGGTCGTCCCGATAGTAGGGGCTGGAGTGAATCGCCTTCTGAAAGATGCTGGGGTTGGACGTCACCCCGCTGATCCCGTCCTCGTCGATATAACGCCGCAGAATGTCGTCGTGGATGAGGGTGCGCGACAGATTATCCAGCCAGATGCTTTGCCCGATCTGTTTCCTGAGTGCCCGTAAATCCGTTGCCATGCTGGTTCTCCTGACGTGATTCCGCCGATATGCACGATACCCATCTGACCTTCAGTGTAGACCAGAGTCCGGCAAGGAGCACGCCAGCCGCTGTCCGGGGATTTGCTGGTCTCCAACTGGCGGACGCCCATCAAACGCTGATCCGAAACATTGCGACCATACGGGTTTCTCAAAACCTTTTTGATGATTTTCGGAGGATCCTGCCGACTGGGAGGTGGCACAGCGTTATGGGTTCTGGTGAGCAGGGGCACTGACGATGCGTGGTTGTGTGTTGGGCATCGACAATCTGCGCGAGTAAGATTTCCCTTCTGATGGACAATATGGATAGAATGGGCCTTACATGTTTTATGGGAAACATACATGGATACCCATCACTACAACGTTCATGTAGACCAGCGCGGGCGC
>DAIEIW010000216.1:0-2480 GCA_027351205.1 Acidithiobacillus sp. | reverse complement strand
GGCCAGTGCCTGGGGCGAGCATCCGCCGTCCCGCCCGGACGCGCTGCTGCCCGTGCCCCTGCATCGCCGGCGCCTGCGCGAACGCGGTTACAACCAATCCATGCTGCTCGCCCGCCACTGGGGCAAACACTGGAGAATCCCCGTCATTCCTGGTGCGTTACGGCGGCGCCGCAGTACTGGCCATCAGCTTGGACTGAGCGCTGCCACCCGGCGGGAGAATCTGGATGCAGCCTTTGCCCTGCATGCCAGCGTACCGGATCATGTCGCCATCGTCGACGATGTACTGACGACCGGCACCACCGCCGCCCAGATTGCCAGCACCCTGCGGGACGCCGGTGTACAGCGCATCGACGTCTGGGTGCTCGCCCGTGCCCTCTGAGAGCCCATTGATGCTTGAGTCATTTTTGCACGTCATCCTGTATGAGCCGGAGATACCCCCCAATACCGGCAATATCATCCGCCTCTGCGCCAACACCGGAGCCACCCTGCATCTCGTCGAGCCTTTGGGTTTCGCCTGGGATGACCGTCGCCTGCGCCGCGCCGGGCTGGATTACCACGAATTTGCCCAGGTGCATCGCCATGCGGACTGGGCGACCTGCCGGGCATTTTTAGGCGATGCGCACGTCTTTGCATTCAGCACCAAGGGAACGCAGTTCTATTACGACGTTGCGTACCAGCCCGGCGATGCGCTGCTTTTCGGCCCGGAGACCCGCGGCCTGCCTGCCGGCCTCCTGGACAGCCTGCCCGCCAGGCAGGTACTGCGCCTGCCCATGCGCCCTGGCCAGCGCAGCCTGAATCTGTCCAACGCCTGTGCTGTCGCGGTATTCGAGGCTTGGCGGCAGATGGACTATTGCGGTGGTCTACATTCACCCCGAGCACCAGATCAGATGGTATCCTGTGGTAAACTGATCGGTCAGAACACCAAGAGCTCATAACAGGGGGAATCCATGGCGCGTACACGTATCGCTGCGCTCCGTCTCGACGGCGAGCATGCAGAGCAGAAGCGGGAAGAGATTCGCAGAACCTTTCACGAGACTTTTTCACTGTATGAACAGCTTTTCGATCACCTGGCGGAACCGGCGGCGTGGTATGAGAAGGCCATTCCCCTGCGTCATCCCTTGATCTTCTATTTCGGTCATAGCGCCACCTTCTATGTAAACAAACTCCAGGTAGCCGGACTGATCGGACAGCGTCTCGATCCGCGTTTAGAGTCCGTTTTTGCGGTCGGCGTCGATGAAATGTCCTGGGACGACCTGGACGAAACCCATTATGACTGGCCCTCCGTCGACGACGTCCGTCAGTACCGGCAGCGGGTGCGGGAACTGGTGGACGGTCTGATCCGCGAGACGCCCCTGTCCCTGCCCATCACCTGGGATTCGCCGTGGTGGGTGATCCTCATGGGGATTGAGCATGAAAACATCCACCTGGAGACCAGTTCGGTGCTCATGCGGCAATTGCCCCTGTCCCGCGTCCGCCCAGTGGCAGCCTTTCGTCCCTGGACCACCGCAGGGGCCGCGCCGGACAATATCCTGCAGCCCGTGGTCGGCGGCGCCGTCCGTCTGGGCAAAGAACGCGCCGATCCCCGTTATGGCTGGGATAATGAATATGGTCTTCATCAGGTGGCTTTGCAGCCCTTTCATGCCTCCCGCTTTTTGGTGAGCAATCAGGAGTTCCTGGCTTTCGTGGAGCAGGATGGCTACAGCGACAGCCGCTGGTGGACGGTGGAGGGAGATCGCTGGCGCCGCTTCAGCCAGGCGCGGCACCCGACTTTCTGGGTTCCGGATCAGGGCGACTGGCGGCTGCGCCTGATTGCGGAGGAGCGCCCCATGCCGTGGAACTGGCCGGTGGAGGTGAACGCGCTGGAAGCCGATGCCTTCTGCCGCTGGAAATCGGCCAGGACCCATCAGAGCCTGCGCCTGCCCAGCGAGGATGAATGGCGGCGTCTGCGTGATCTCAGTGGACTGGCGGACAGTGATGCGTGGGATGACGCGGTGCCTGGCAATATCGGACTCGCCGCAGGCTGCTCGCCCTGCCCCGTAGATCAATTCAAACAGGGGGATTTCCATGACGTGGTCGGCAACGTCTGGCAATGGACCGCGACGCCCATCTACCCCTTTCCCGGTTTCGAAGTGCATCCGGTTTATGATGACTTTACGGTACCCACCTTCGACCAGCAGCACAACATCATCAAGGGCGGCTCATTCATCAGCCTCGGCAACGAAATGCAGCGAGAGGCTCGCTACGCCTTCCGCCGCCATTTCTTCCAGCACGCGGGATTCCGTTATGTGGCCTCGCCCAATGCATTGCCGGAGGTGCCGGTCTATGAGAGCGACGCACTGGTCTCTCAATACGCGGAATTTCACTATGGGCGCGAATACTATGGGGTGGCCAATTTTGCGGCAGAGGTCGTAGGCATCGCGGTGGCGGCTATGGCCGACAGGCCCTTACGTCGCGCTCTGGACATCGGTTGTGCCGTAGGC
>DAIEIW010000212.1:0-3659 GCA_027351205.1 Acidithiobacillus sp. | reverse complement strand
GCCAGGGCCGCCGAGCGCTGGCCGAATCTGACACTGAAAAAAATCCCGAAGATGGTGCTGGCCCGCTGCGAATGGGGGCATGACGATTACAGTCTGAACGTGGCGAACCTACCGATGGCCGCCTCGCCTGAACCAACCGATGCGCCCGCCGTCCCGTGCCGGGGTGCGAAGGTGCATGGAGGGAAAGCGGCAGATTCCCGCCAAAGTGGCTTGTTCCAGGAGGGGGACGTGTGAAAAAAGTCATCATCATCGTCGGCACCGAGCCCGTAATAATGGAATGGGGAGAACAGCCATGACCCAGCAGGAATTAGCAAAAGCTAAAGATCCGGATTTGCGTTCTTCGTTGCAAGCTATGCGGCGCGCCGCGTTGCAGGCACGCAAGATTGCCATACAGACGGAAACCAGCATCATCATTGTGCGGAATGAGCAGTTGGTGCGACTCAGCGCCGAGGTGCTGCGTCGGGATCCCGCTGCATGAATCAGCGCGTTCTGCATCATGTCAGCGGGCGATTGTCGTTGCGCCCCCCGCAGGCGGAATCCTTGGCCAAGCTGATGCAGGCGCTGGATACTGCCCCGGAAATGCTCGCTCACGAGCGCGATATGACGGCGATTCTGTCTACGCTGAAAGCGGAGTTTGTCACGCTGGAAGATTTTGAGCGCGAGTTCCCGTCGCTGTGCTTCGCGCTGGCCACGGGTGTGGGCAAGACACGGTTGATGGGCGCGTTCATCACCTATCTGCATCTGGCGCATGGCATCAACAACTTTTTTGTGCTGGCGCCGAACCTGACCATCTACAACAAGCTGATCGCCGACTTCACGCCGAATACGCCGAAGTATGTATTCAAGGGCATCGGCGAGTTCGCGCAGCAGTCGCCAGAGATCATCACCGGCGACAACTACGAGCAGCGTGGCGGCACGCTGGGCCTGCTTTCGCCGGTGACAATCAACATTTTCAATATTTCCAAGGTGAACTCTGAAGTACGCGGTGGCAAGGAGCCCCGTATCAAACGGTTGCGCGAGGTGCTTGGCGACAGTTACTTTGACTATCTGGCCAATTTGCCGGATTTGGTGCTGCTGATGGATGAGTCGCATCGTTACCGGGCACAGGCGGGCATGCGCGCCATCAATGAACTCGACCCCCTGTTTGGGCTGGAATTGACCGCGACGCCATTTATCGAATCCAGCCGCGGGCCGGTGCCTTTCAAAAATGTCGTGATGGATTATCCCCTCGCCCGGGCTCTGGAGGATGGCTTCGTTAAAGAGCCCGCCGTGGTCACTCAGCGTAATTTCACCGCCAGCGCCCATACACCCGACGAATTGGAGAAAATCAAACTGGAAGATGGGGTGCGCCTGCATGAAAGCACCAAGGCAGAGTTGCTGACCTACGCCCGCGAAAACGGGGTCAAGGTGGTGAAACCCTTCATGCTGGTCATCGCGCGGGATACTACCCACGCTACCCAACTCAAGGCGCTGATCGAGTCAGATGTCTTCTACGCCGGGCGCTATGCGCAAAAGGTCATTCAAGTGGACTCCAGTCGTACCGGTGCAGAGGAGGAGGTGATGGTCACCCGCCTGCTCGCGGTAGAAAATGTCGATGAACCGACAGAGATCGTGATTCACGTCAATATGCTCAAGGAAGGTTGGGATGTGACCAACCTCTACACGATTGTGCCGCTGCGCGCAGCCAATGCCCGCACCCTCATCGAGCACAATCCATCGGACGCGGCCTGCGCCTGCCCTATGGCAAGCGCACCGGCGTGGCGGAGGTGGACCGGCTGAACATTGTCGCCCATGACAAGTTTCAGGAGATCATTGATGAGGCGAACCGGGGCGACTCACCTATTCATTTGAAGCAGGTTATTCTGGATGCGCCCGGTAGCGATGATCAGAAAGTCAGCGTCCAGGTGGTTTCTGGCGTGATGGCGCGGCTGGGTCTTGCTGGCGTTGCTGACGACGCGTTGGTGGTAGCGGGTGATGTTGGCGCGACACCTACCGTTTTTGTGCCTGTTTTTAGCACGGAAGCAGAACGGCAAGCTGCGCGCATGGTACTGGATGTCATCGGCAGTTATGAAACCCGGCGTGACTTGGTGCCCGTTGCGGGCGCACTGCGGGATGCAGGGATACAAGCACGAATCAGGGCTGAGGTGGCTGAACGACTGAAGCAGCTTCAAGGCCATCTGCTGGCTGGTGTGGTAGAAGGAGAAAGCGCGCCGGATCTGTCCGCCGTGGTGGCGAGGACCACCGAAATGCTGATCCAGCAGAGTATAGATATTCCCCGCATCGCCGTGGTGCCGACGGGCGAAGTCACGACGGGTTTCCATCCCTTCCAGTTGGCGGCCCTGCCGAATTTTCAGCCCGGCCAACGGGAGATCGTCGGTCAGGAATTGCGCGGTAATACCCAGTTTACCCTCAGCGGTGGCAGTGGGTTGCGGGAGCGGCGATTGGCTGACTATATTGTCAAGAAACTCGTGGATTATGATGATATTGATTACTTCACTCAGGCGGATTTGCTGTATGACCTTGCTGAGCAATGTATCACCCATTATGAGGCGCAAAATTACGCCGAGAGCGAGTTGCATGAGATTCTGAATACTTACGGAGGTGAACTTGCGCGACTGATTCACGCCGAAATGATGGCGCATTTCTGGGAGGCATCGACCGGCTATGAGGTGCAGGTAAGCCGGGGTTTTACGGCGCTGAGGCCATGCAATTATACGGTAGCGGCAGGGCAGGGTGTTCACCACTTCCGGGAAACGGTCAGCGAACCCGGCCGCATCAAGCAGATGCTCTTTGGCGGCTTTGCGCGTTGCCTGTATCCATTGCAAAAATTCGACTCCGATACGGAGCGTCGCTTCGCGGTCATTTTGGAACGCGATGCCTTGAAATGGTTTAAGCCGGCCAAGGGACAATTTCAGATGTACTACAAGCTGGGTGCCGAACAGCCCGAATATGTCCCGGATTTCGTCGCGGAAACCGACACAACCGTTTTTATGGCGGAAACCAAAGCGCGCAGCGAACTCAACACGCCGGAAGTCCGAGCCAAGGCAGCGGCCGCTGCGCGCTGGTGTAAACACGCATCGGATCACATCGCGCAGGTCGGCGGCAAGCCCTGGAAGTATCTCCTGATTCCCCATGATGAGGTGGTAGAATCGAAGAGGTTGGTGGATTTTTCTCGTTTTGAAGTAGCGGATGTGCAAGATAGACACATGTTGATAACTTGACAGATTCGCTCAGCTTCCCGTACCTTGCTCAGTGAATCGTTATAAACGCTAGGGGCGTCCACGTCGTGGGCTGAGAGGTACCCTTGGAACCTGATCCGGGTTATGCCGGCGTAGGGAAGCGCGACCGCATCACGCCCGTCCGCATCTTCCTCCCGCATCCTGATCTTGTTCCGCAGCAATCGGATAGATTTTTAGGAGGAATGACTATGGCTACTCGTCCCACGGATATGGTGAATACTATGCAGGACGCAGCGGTAACCTGCGGCCCGATTCCCGGTTCACACAAGCGTTACCTCAGTGGCGAGCGTTTCCCGGAATTGCGCATCCCCTTGCGGGAGATTCGGCAGAGCGACTCCCGGAAGCGGGACGGCAGCCTCGAAGTCAATCCTGCCATCCCGGTTTACGATTGCAGCGGTCCCTACACCGACCCGGACGCGG
>DAIEIW010000211.1:0-67277 GCA_027351205.1 Acidithiobacillus sp. | reverse complement strand
GCGTCCACATAGGGCGGGTTGCTGAGGATCAGGTCGTAGCGCTGTCCATCCAATGCGGCGAAGAGGTCGGACTGATGCAGATGCACGCGGTCCTCCAAGCCATAGCGTTGCACATTCGTGCGGGCTACGGCGAGGGCCTCGGCGGAAATATCTACTGCATCCACTTCGGCGTCCGGAAAGCGCAAGGCCAGGGTGATGGCCATACAGCCGGAGCCCGTGCCGATCTCCAAAATGCGCTGCACCTGCGACTCCTCTACCCAGGGTGCGAAGCCCTCTTCAATAAACGGTTCAAGCAGGCTGCGGGGAATGAGTACGCGTTCATCGACGCTAAAACGCAGTCCGGCAAACCAGGCTTCGCCAGTGATGTACGCGGCAGGACGGCGGAGCATTTCCCGCTGATAAAAGTGGTTGAGAATCGTGGTTTTCTCGCTGTTTAACAGACGGGCCGCGCCGAGTTCTGGAAGGTCTTCCGGCTCCAGGTGCAGCGCCCGCGCGATGAGGGTGTCAGCTTCGGCGCGAGGTTGCTGTTGGCCCTGGCTGAAGTCGAGCCCGGCAGCGGCAAAACGGCTGGCTCCCCAACGCCGGAAATCGGTTACCGTATGCAGTATGGTGATAGCGAAGGCGGCATATTGTTCAAGGTTCATTTAGTCCAACTCCAGCCAGACCGGGCAATGATCGGAGCCCGTCACATCGGTGGCAATCCCTGCCCCGCGCAGGCGCGGCAACAGGCTCTCATGTATCCAGAAATAATCGAGGCGCCAGCCGATATTGCGGGCTCGGGCGTCGGTGCGCTGGCTCCACCAGGAATAGTCCGCCGCGTCCGGGTGCAGGTGACGGAAGCTATCCACCCAGCCCGCCGCTACCCACTGGTCCAGGCAGGCCCGTTCTTCGGGGAGAAAGCCGGATATTTTCGCGTTCTCTTTGGGGCGGGCGAGGTCGATGGCCTGATGGGCGGTGTTGACGTCGCCACAGAATACCACCGCCCGGCCGGCGGCGACCCGTGCGTTGATCAGTTCCAGAAAGGCGGCATAGAAATCCAGCTTGAAGGCGAGGCGTTCCGTATCCTTCTTGCCGTTGGGGAAGTAGATGTTATACAGGTCGAAATCACCGCAGTCGGTGACGACCACGCGCCCCTCCCGGTCGAAGCGCGGGATGCCCAGGCCCGTTGCCAGCGGCCGGCAGGGCGCTCTGCTGAAGGTGGCGACGCCGCTGTAACCCGGGCGTTCAGCGACCGCCCAGCGGGCATCGTAACCATCCAGTGCGGTTTCCGCCGCAGGCAGGCGGTCCGGGTCGGCCTTGATTTCCTGGAAGCAGAGCGCATCCGCCTGTGCCGTCGCGACCCATTCGCGCAAACCCTTGCGGCAGGCGGCGCGCCAGCCGTTCACGTTCCAGCTATACAGGCGCATGGTCATGACCGCTCAACGCATCACCCGCACCGCCAGAAAGTCCCCTTCCGCCAGCACCCGTTCCAGGATGGCCCGCCCCGCATCACCGGCGGGACCCGCTGCGGCGAGCAAGGCGAGCCCTTCCCGCGCCGCCGTCGGACTGATGACGCCATGGCGCAGTGCCAGTTGATAGAGTACGGCAACACTGATTTCCTGGTCGGGTTGTTTGACCAGTTCTCCCTGGAGCTGTGCGAGGGGGCCGCCATACAGAAGCAGCTTGCACACATGGTCGATATTGGGCAGCGTCGTGGTACTCATGGTGGTTCCTTGTTGACTAAGTCATCCGTTAAAGCGCACTGGCGGGTTCGGGTGGTGGCCCCTGGCATACACCGGCTAACCCTTCTCGGGACCCGGCCAGCCCTGGCAACGCAGGGACCACAACCCACCGCCTTGCGGCGCACTGAGCAGTGGACCCAATTCCGTCAGTGCGGCGGCCAGTGCCTCGCGCAGACCCCAGGGTGGGTTCACCACGATCAGTCCGCTGCCGAAAAGCTGTTCCCGACCCTCTTCCGGCATCTGCAGCAGTTCGCAGGCAAAGGCGGGCAGACGCTCGCGCAACGCCTGCCACAGGCGGGTGATCGTACCGCGGATCTTCACCGGGTACCAGACGAGATACACCCCCTGCGGCCAGCGTTGATAGGCGCGGATCATGGCGTCGGCAAGGCGCTCCCATTCATCCCTGCGTTCAAAGGGCGGGTCGATGAGGACCAGCCCGCGTTTTTCCGGCGGGGGGATCTGCCCGAAGAGGGCGCGATAGCCGTCTTCACCGACGACGCTGGTATGTGCCCGTTTCCCTATCGCCTTGCGCAGGCGTGTCGCGACTTCTGGCTGTTCCTCGCAGAGCACCATCCGGTCGGTCGGCCGGAGCAGTGCGGCAGCGAGGGCCGGTGAGCCGGGATAGTGGCGCAACGCGCCGTCAGCATTCTCATTGCTGACGATTTTCAGCCATGCGCCCGCATGTGGCAGGCTGCGCCGGTCCGCCCACAGGCGCGAAACACCCTGCAGGTGTTCCCCCTGTGTGCCCAGGGCATATCGTCCCGCTCCTGCATGGGTCTCGATATAGGCAAGTGGGCTGTCCTTGCGGATCAGGGTTTGCAAGGTGAGGGTCAGGGCCAGATGCTTGACGCAGTCGGCGGCGTTGCCCGCGTGATAATGATGGTCATAATTCATGGTGCGCTGGTCTTTCCGGGGTTGGCTTGGGGCGATGCTTTCGTCATGATAACAGATAGCGGTCGGACTCAGCAGAAAAGGAGAGATGACGATGCGACTTTATGCTACGCAGACCAGTCCCTATGCCCGGAAAGTGCAAATCGCGCTGCTGGAAAAAAACATCCCCTGTGATGTGGAGTGGGTGGATCTCCGCGCTCCCGGCCACGCGGCCCTGGAGCACAACCCCCTGGGCAAGATCCCCGTATTGGTGCGGGATGACGGCTCGTCGGTATATGATTCGGCGGTGATCATCCAGTATCTGGAAGTCCTGCGCCCGGAACCTGCCATCATCCCCCACGACCCCGAAGCCCGCATCGAGGCATTGCGGATCGAGGCGCTGGCGAGCGGCATCATGGATACGACCATTGCCTGGGTGCTGGAGCAGCGCCATGCCAGCGATTGCCAGGATGCCGCCATGCTGCAGCGCGCCCGTGGCAAGATCCTCGCCGCGTTGGCGATGCTCCAGGAAGAGACGGACGCGTGGCAGGATGTCGGCACCGTGTCGGTGCTGACCCTGGCGCAGATTGCGACGGTCGCGGCCGTGGGTTACGTTGATCTACGCGCGCCGGATTTTCTGGTGCAATTCCCGGATTTGACGACCTGGATGCACACCATGCGCCTGCGCCCCAGCGTCAGCGCCACGGCCCCCCGGTAATCTCCGTGAAAATTGCGACGTGGAACGTCAACTCCCTCAAGGTACGCCTTCCGCAGGTGTTGGAATGGCTGGGCAGCGAGCAGCCGGATGTCCTTTGTCTGCAAGAGACCAAGTTGGCCGATGCGCGTTTCCCGGTGGCCGAGTTGGCGGATGCCGGTTATCGGGCGCTCTATCACGGTCAACCGACGTATAACGGGGTCGCCATACTGAGCCGCACACCACCCAGTGATGTCCGTTGCGACTGGCCGGATGGCGGCGACGGGCAGGCGCGGCTGTGCGCCGCCAGCTTCGGCGACCTGCGCGTCGTCAACGTCTATGTGCCCAACGGCCAAGCCCTGGACAGCGACAAGTATCCCTACAAGTTGCAGTGGCTGGAGCGCCTGCGCGGGTTGATCGCCGGAGAATTGCAGGGCTGGCCGCAACTGCTGCTGGTGGGGGACTTTAATATTGCCCCCGATACCCGTGACGTTTACGACGCTGCAGACTGGGGGGAGGGCATCCTCTGCTCGGCGCCGGAGCGGGCGGCGTTGGGCGCCCTGTTGGAACTCGGGCTGCACGACAGCTACCGCAAGCTGCATCCCGACGCGCGGGCGTGGAGCTGGTGGGATTACCGCGCTGCGGCGTTCCGGCGCAATCAGGGCCTGCGCATCGATCTGATTCTGGCTTCATCTCCCGTTCTCTCGCGTACGCGGGATGTGGTCATCGACCGTGCCGCCCGGGCGGCGGAGCGTCCCTCGGATCACGCACCCGTCTACATCACGTTGGAGAGCAGCGCGTGATCGGTATTCTGGTCGTCAATCTCGGCACCCCCGATGCGCCCACCGCCCCGGCGGTGCGCCGCTACCTGCGCGAGTTTCTCAGCGATACCCGAGTAGTAGAACTTCCCAGGGTGCTTTGGTGGCCCATCCTGAACGGTCCCATTCTGCTGTTTCGTCCCGCCCGCTCGGCGCGCAATTATGCCAGCATCTGGCTTCCCGATGGATCCCCCCTGATGGTTTACAGTCAGCGCCAGTGCGATGCGCTTCAGGCCCGCTGGGATCGCCAGTTTCCCGGTCAGGTCCGGGTGGAACTGGCCATGCGTTATGGCAATCCCTCCGTCGCGAAGGGCATGGCGGCCTTGCGCGACGCTGGATGTGGCAGGATATTGGTGGTTCCGCTGTATCCCCAATATGCGGCGGCCACCACGGCCTCCACTTTTGATGCGGTTGCCAAAGAATTGCGGAAATGGCGCGAAATCCCGGAAATGCGCATGATTCGCGACTGGCACGCGCACCCCGCCTATATTGGCGCCCTGGCGGACAGCATCCGCGCCTGGTGGCGGGCGCACGGACAGGCGGAGCGCCTGCTCATCACCTTCCACGGCTTACCGGAAAGCTCCGTCCTAAAGGGTGACCCCTATCGTGCCCAGTGCGAAAGGACCACCGCGTTGCTGGTGCAGGCGCTCGGTCTGTCCGATGATCAGTGGGTGCAAAGCTTCCAAAGCCGCTTCGGCGCCGCCAGATGGCTGGAGCCCTATACGGACAGAACGCTCGTCGGGCTGGCGCGCGCCGGCGTGTCCCGTGTAGACGCCGTGTGTCCCGGGTTTAGCGCGGATTGCCTAGAAACACTGCAGGAAATAGCCCTCGAAGGCAAAGAAACCTTCCTCCATGCAGGTGGACAGGAATTGCGCTATATTCCGGCGCTCAACGACAATCCTCTCTGGACAGAAGCGTTCAGCCGGATTCTGGAGCCTCATTGGCGTGATTGGGATGCCCCGGAAAACTTTGCCGTTTCCCAAGAGTCAGGCTAAAATCGAGCCGCACCGCCAACGTAGAACAGCATTTTCCCTCGGCCCTCCAACCTACAGGACTCGCGCGATGATAATCAGCAAAGACAAAGTCGTCACCATCGACTATTCCCTGACCGATGAAGAAGGAGAGCTGATCGACAGCTCTGTGGGGGAAGAACCCCTCGTCTATCTGCATGGCCACCATGGCGTCATCCCCGGTCTGGAGCAGGCCCTGGCGGGGCGTCGTGTCGGCGACAGGCTGGAGGTCTCCATCCCTCCCGAGGAGGGCTATGGTGACTGGGACGAAGATCTGGTGGAAGTGGTGGGTGTCGAAGATTTCGACGACGCCGAAGAGCTGGAGATCGGTACCCAGTTTGAGACCATGACCGAGGATGGCACACGCCTGGCCACGATAATCGACATCGAAGGTGACGAGATTACCGTCGATCTCAATCATCCCCTGGCCGGCATGACTCTGAACTTCGATGTGACGGTGCTGGAAGTACGGGATGCCACCGCCGAAGAGCTGGCCCACGGCCATGTCCATGGTCACGGCGAGCACGACGAGGGCCACTGAGGTGCCGTTGCCGCGCCGGCTGCAGCGCGTTCCGACCCGATAGCCGCCTTGCGTGGCCTGGGGTTGATGTCGGGCACCAGTGCCGATGGTGTGGATGCCGCGGTGCTGGATTTGGCTGTCGCCGGCTGTGGGGGGTATCGGGGTGTTTTCACGCACGCCTTTGAGCCCGCACTGCGCACGGAAGTGCTGGCCGCCAACGGGCCATTGGGTGTCGAAGCGATGGCGCAACTCGACCGGCGTCTGGGCGGCTGTTATGCACGGGTGGCCCGGGAGGCCATGGACCGCTTGGGTCCGGTGGACTTCATCGCCCTGCATGGACAGACCATTCGTCATCAGCCACGGGGTGAGCCCGGTTTCACGCTGCAAATCGGCGCTGCGGCAGATGTCGCGGTGGCCACAGGTCTGACTGTGGTCCACGATTTCCGGCGTGCGGATGTGGCAGCAAGGGGGGAGGGCGCACCGCTGGTGCCGCCTTTCCATCAATACTGCTTTCAGGATGAACAGCCGCGTCTGGTGCTCAATCTCGGTGGCATGGCCAATGTGACCTGGTTGCCGGGTGCCGGCGACCCGCGCCCGCTGGTGGCGTTCGACTGCGGTCCGGGCAACGTGCTCATGGACGCCGCCGCAGAGTTGTGCAGCGCCGGGCAGGCTACCTGCGACGTGGATGGCCGGTTGGCGGCTGCCGGACAGTGCGATGTGGTACGCCTGGAGGAATGGCTGGACCACGTGTTCTTCCGGCAAGCACCTCCCAAAAGCACGGGCCGGGAGACTTTCGGCGTGTCGCTGGTGACGCGCTGGTGGTCTTCCTGGCGAGGTTCCGCGGCGGATTTCCTGGCGACACTGACGGCATTGACCGCCGAGTCTGTGGCGCAGGCGGTGAGAGCCTGGACACCGGGTGCCGCGGAAATGCTGGTATTCGGCGGCGGGGCCGAAAATCAGGCACTGATGCAGGCCCTGCAGGACGCCATGGCGGAGACCCGGGTGCTGCACGGCGGGCGGCACAGCGGTATCCCCGGTCAGGCCCTGGAGGCGCTGGCCTTTGCCTGGCTGGGCAGCCAGTGCCTGCTGGGGAGACGCCTGGACCTGGAGCGGGTTACGGGGGCGCAGCACCCCATGATCCTGGGTAATATTCTGCCCGGAGATAACTGGCCGGATCTGCTCGTCCACCTCTCGCAACGGCCGGAAATCGCCGCAAGGGAAGGCCCCTATCGTGCCCTCCGCTCAGTCTGACCTCCGGCATTGCTGGCACCCCGGCGGGGGCACTTCCGTCTATGGCATCCTGGGGTTTCCTGTCAACCACAGCCTCTCGCCGTGGCTGCATCGTCTCTTCGCGGCGCAGCAGGAACTGGATCTGGTGTATGTGCCTTTTCCGGTGCGCGAAGAGGATATCGCCGTGGCGCTGGCCGGTTTGCCGGCGCTCGGGGTCCGGGGCGTGAACGTCACGGTCCCCCATAAGGAGGCCGTGTTGCCTCTGATGCAGTGGCTCAGCGCGGAGGCGCGTGCCATCGGTGCGGTGAACACCGTCTGTTTCACGCCCTCGGGCATGGAAGGGCACAACACCGATGCACCGGGATTTCTGCGGGCGCTGGAACGTGCGGCGGGGGACGGCTGGCGGCAGTGTCCGGCGACTGTAATCGGCGCCGGGGGGGCTGCCCGGGCCATCGTCTACGCCCTCGGCCATGCCGGATGCCCGGCGATTTATCTGGCGAATCGCCACCTGCCGCGTGCCGAAGTTCTGGCGGCGCAGTTTCCCGGTCTCCCGGTGCATCCCATCCCGCTGGACCGGACGGCATTGTCTGCTGTGTTGCCCTGCAGCATGTTGCTCGTCAATACCAGCACGCGGGGCCTGCACGGCGAGGACCACCCGGAGCTGGATCTGGTCCGCATGCCCCGGAATGGCAGTGTGTACGATATCGTCTATAACCCGTTGGAAACGCCTCTGCTGCAAGCCGCCCGGCAAGCCGGGCTGGGTGCGGTGGATGGGCTGGGTATGCTGGTAGAGCAGGGCGCGGAGAGTTTTCGGATATGGACCGGAACATTGCCGCAGACGACCGCCGTGGAGGGGATATTGCGTCGATGGCTACAAACCCGGAACACATCTCGTTAACGCCCGTATTGCGGGCACTCGTCAGTAACGGTTTAAGTGACGAGGCGCGTTTGCAAAGTCTCGCCGCCGACCCGGCCCGCGGCAAGACGCCGCTGCTGTTTTATGTGGTGGAGAAGGGCGCCGTCCCGGCCACGGTGCTCATGGCGCACCTTTCCGCGCGCTATAACATGCCTATGCTTGATCTCGACGCAGCGATGATCGATGTGTTGCTCATCCGCAAGCTCGACAAAGGGCTGATGACCCGCTATCTGGTGCTGCCCTTGTCGAAGCATGGGGATACCCTCTACCTCGCCATGGCCGATCCCACGGACTTCAAGGCGGTGGAGGATGTGAAATTCAACACCGGTTTGCAGGTGATGCCGGTGCTGGTCGAGGCCAACAAACTGGTCAAGGCGGTACATGCTGCGGTCAACAGCTTGCAGGGCGGGATCGACGACGTATTCGTGGATAAGCCGCACGATGAGGAAGGTCCGGAAGAATTCGACCTCGCCCAGGAGAACGACAGCAGTGTCGAGGATGCGCCGGTGGTGCGCTTTGTCCGACAACTGCTGCTGGATGCCATTCAGCGCGGGGTGTCCGATATTCATCTGGAACCCTATGAAAAGGATTTTCGGGTGCGTTACCGCCTCGATGGCGTATTGCAGGACGCGCTGCATCCGCCCATGGCGTTGCGGGACGGGGTCACCTCGCGCCTGAAGATTCTCTGCCGCCTGGACATTTCCGAGCGACGTCTGCCTCAGGACGGTCGACTGCGCGTCCGCGTGCCCCCGGCCCGGGTCATCGATTTCCGTGTCTCCTTTCTGCCCACCAGTTTCGGCGAAACGGTCGTACTGCGCCTACTGGATCCCGCCAGTTCCAGGGTGCCCATCGAGCAACTGGGCTTTTTACCAGAGCAGCGCAAAGCCTTTGAGGACGCCATCCATCGGCCCTACGGCATGATTCTGGTCACCGGGCCCACGGGTTCCGGCAAGACCACGACCCTCTATACCGCCCTAAACATCCTCAACACCGGTGACTGCAACATCAGTACCGCAGAGGACCCCGTGGAAATCCCGGTGTACGGGATCAATCAGGTGAACATCAACGAGCGCATCGGTCTCACCTTTGCCGCAGCCCTGCGTTCCTTCCTGCGCCAGGACCCGGATATCATCATGGTCGGCGAGGTGCGCGATCTGGAAACCGCCGAAACCGCCATCAAGGCAGCCCAGACGGGCCATCTGGTATTGGCCACCCTGCACACCAATGATGCGCCACAGAGTCTTACCCGCCTCGAGAACATGGGTATTCCCACCTATAACATCGCCGGCAGCGTACATCTGGTGATGGCGCAGCGACTCGTCCGCAAGCTTTGTCCGCACTGCAAAAAGCCCCTGCGCATTCCCGAACAGGCCCTGATCGAGGCGGGATTTGCGCCCGAGGATCTGCAGGGCTGGCGTCCTCTGAGCGCTGTGGGCTGCGAACAGTGCAATAAAGCCGGATATAAAGGCCGGATAGGACTTTATCAGGTGATGCCGGTGAGCGACGCCATGCGCGAAATCATCATGCGTGGCGGCACTTCCATCGACTTGGCGCGGCAGGCGTCACAGGAGGGAGTGCTGACCATGCGGCAGAATGGGCTGAGGCGGATCCGGGAGGGCGTGACCAGTCTGGAGGAGGTGCTGCGGGTGACCAATCTTTGATGCTGTCGCGCGGTGTCTGCGGATGTGCGGTGCCAGGAGTCACCAACGGGACGGCGGGGGGCCGGAGGACACGCTATGGCACGGGTAAGGTCCTGCAGGACGGCGCGGCAGGTTGGTACATGACATGGCAGAGATGATGGGTGACTGGCGGCGACTTTGGGGCATTTCCGCCTACCGGCTGCTGATCGCGGCCGCCATCGCCATCCTGGTGCGCTTACCGGCCAGTGAAACCATCATCGATCTGGGAGGGCATACCGAACTGCTGCACATCCTGACCTTGGTGGCGGCCTTGGTCAGTCTCGTCTACCTACTGGGACTGTTATTGCGATGGCCGACGCAACCGCGCCGCCACGCCTGGATTCAGGTATCGACGGATACCCTGCTGGTGCTGCTGCTCCTGCATTTCGGTGGCGGTGTCAGTGGTCCCTTCAGTATCCTGCCCTTTCTGCTGCTGGTGTCCACGGCAAGCCTCCTGCGCGGCAAAAGCGCTTTTGTTTTCGTATGGATATTGCTGGCGCTGCTGGTAGGCGAGTCGCTATTTGGCGGGATGACCGCCGTGCACCCGCCCCTCGGTCAGCTTTTCATTTATCTCCTCGCACTGGTGGCGGTGGCGGTACTGGCCGATAGTCTGGTGGCGAGTCTGGAACGTGGCAACCGTCTGGCGCTGCAAAGGGATGCAGAGGTCGTCAATCTGAATGCGTTGAACCAGGAAATCGTGCAGCATATGGATGTGGGCGTTTTTGTGCTGGACCGGCAAAGTCGCGTGGTGCTCAGCAACCCCGTGGCACGGACGCTTTCGGGTTACCGGAAATGGACCTCCAGGCCTGTCGCCATCGGCGTAGTGCAGCCGCGTCTGGCCATGATGCTGCGACAGGCCGCGGCCAACGACAGCGAGATGGTGATCACGGCAAACGGGCGTGACCCAACTCTGCAGGACAGCGCCCTGACCCTGCTGGTGCGCAGAATCGCCCTGCCCGATAGCTCCTACCGGCTGCTCCTCCTCCGTGATGCATCCGCACTGCGTGCCCGGGAACGAGAGGCGCAACTGGCGGCGCTCGGTCGTCTGGCGGCCAACATCGCCCATGAAATCCGTAATCCTCTCAGCGTGATCCGCCACGCCGGCAACCTTCTCGCTGAGCGCATGGACGACCCCGGTTCGCAGCATCTTTTTGATATCCTGGAACGGGAGACGGTACGCATCAATGCCATCGTCGAGTCGGTGCTGGAGATGGCCCGTCCAAGTCCGGCGCATTCCGAACCCATCCCCTTGAGGAACTGGTTGCCGGTGCTCACCGCCCAGTTGCAGGCGGATCCGTTGTTGGCACCCATGACCATTGTCATCGGCGAAATCTCGCCGCAGCTTACGGTTTATGCCGATCCCGCGCAGTTGCGGCAGGTGTTCTGGAATCTGCTGCATAACAGCGCGCAGTACGGCGTGGCGGAAGATGCTACGATGCGTGTCGAAATCGATGCCGTCCCCGAGGACGAAGGGAGCATCATGGTGACGCTGCGGGATTTTGGACCGGGCGTAAAGGCGGAAGTGATGGAACGCATTTTTGAGCCGTTTTTTACCACCAACCCCCGAGGTACCGGGCTGGGTTTATCCATGGTGCGGGAACTGCTGCGCATCAATGACGGGCGCATAGCCTGTGAAAATCACCCGCAGGGCGGCGTACTGTTCCGGATTTTTCTCCCCCGCAGAGGGGTGGAAGGAGAGGCGTGATGGCGGACTATTCGGTATTGCCGCCCGCTCTGATCGTGGACGACGAGCCGGGCATCGTTGAACTGCTGGGCATTACGCTGCAGGGAATGGGGATCGCTGTCACTGGCGCATATTCCCTTGCAGAAGCCCGCGCCCGCCTCGCCGAAGGCGCCCCTTCTTTATGTCTGAGCGATCTGCGTTTGCCCGACGGTTCTGGTCTTGATCTGGTCCGCCGTTTGCGCGAGTTATATCCACAAGTGCCGGTCGCCGTGATTACGGCCTATTCTTCCGCCGATGGTGCCGTCGAAGCGATGCAGGCGGGGGCCTTCGATTACATGGCCAAGCCCATCGAACTGGCGCGTCTGCGGCGATTGATATCCCAGGCCGTTGATCTCAGCCGCCTGTCCCCGGCGGGACTGGACGGCACGCGACGACTGGTCGGCGATGCTCCGGTCATGCAGCGGTTGCGCGACGATATCCGCCGCATAGCGCGGAGTAACGCGCCGGTACACATCACCGGTGAGTCCGGTACGGGCAAGGAGCTGGCCGCACGCGCCATTCATGCCTCGGGACCTCGTCACGACAAGCCCTTCGTGGCCGTCAACTGCGGCGCCATTCCCGAGGGGTTGGTAGAGAGTGAGCTCTTCGGTGCCGAAAAGGGGGCTTATTCTGGTGCCGTACAGCGTCGCGAAGGACTCTTTGCGGCGGCCAATGGGGGCACTATTTTTCTGGATGAGATCGGCGATCTGCCGATGATGATGCAGGTCAAGCTTCTGCGGGCCATTCAGGAGCGGGCCATTCGCCCCCTGGGTGCGGCGCGGGAAATCTCCCTGGACCTGCGCTTCATTTCCGCCACCCACCGTGACCTGCAGGAAATGGTTGCGGCCGGAAAGTTTCGTCAGGATCTCCGCTATCGTCTGGATGTCGTGAGACTCCATATGCCGGCCTTGCGGGAACATCCGGAAGACATCCCTCAACTGGCAGAAGTGATTCTGCAACGTATCGGTGTGGCACCGCAGGATATTCCGGCACTGCTCTCCCCAGGCACTTTGGAGCGGCTGGGTAGTTACGCCTTCCCCGGCAACGTTCGCGAGCTGGAAAATTTTTTGGAGCGGAGCCTCGCCCTCAAGCAGGAAGGGATGCTGCTCGACGACGGGGTGTCCTCCTCCGGCGGCGCGGTGTCAAAAAGCAACAGGCCGGCGTTGGCACCGGTAATCGCCGTGCCGGCCGCTTTTGACGCGGCGGAGGCCGCATTGCTGCGGCAGGTGCTCGATCAGGCCGAAGGGGATCGGCGCCATGCCGCCGTTCTGCTGGGGATCAGTCTGCAGTCGCTGGATCTGCGGCTGCACCGATTGTTCCCGGAGGGGGGCGCATGACGCAGACCACCCTGGGTGCGGCCTATATCCTGACCACGCTGCTCGGCCTGCTCGTGGGCAGTTTTTTGAACGTGGTGGTACACCGGGTGCCCCGCCGCGAATCCATCATTCATCCTGCGTCCCACTGCCCACACTGTGGCCATGTGTTGCATCCCTGGGAAAATATCCCGGTCCTGAGCTGGATGGCGCTGCGTGGCCGTTGCCATGCTTGCGGCAGGTCCATTGCCTGGCGTTATCCGGCGCTGGAGTTGCTGAGCGGACTGCTCAGTCTGGTGGTGGTCTGGCAATTGGGCCTGACTTGGCGTCTGCTTCCCGCCCTGGTATTCACCTGGGCACTGCTGGCGCTGACCATGATCGATCTGGAGACGCAGCTCCTGCCCGATCGTCTTACCAAGCCGGGCATACTGGCCGGGCTGCTGCTCAACGGGTCGGCACTTTTCTGGCCGGGGCTGGCGCTGGTAGCGCCCCTGGACGCCTTGCTCGGTATAATCATCGGCTACGGTAGCCTGTGGTTGCTGTCTACCGTGTACTATAGGATCGCAGGGCGGCACGGCATGGGGGGAGGGGATCTCAAATTGCTCGGCATGATCGGTGCGTGGCTAGGCTGGCAGGCCGTATTCCTGACCCTGTTTATCGCCGCCCTGGGCGGCGGACTGGTTGCTCTGGGTTTTCTGCTGCGTGGCAAGGGACGGGACTATGCCATGCCCTTCGGTCCTTATCTGGCGCTGGGAGGCTGGCTCATGCTGCTGTGGCCACAAGCCATCCTTTCCGGTTACCTGCACCTGCTGGGTTCCTAATGGCGTTGCGGATCGGTCTGACGGGGGGAGTAGCTTGCGGCAAAAGCACTGTCGCTGAGATGCTCAAAGCGGCCGGCGCCCAGGTGCTGGATGCCGATGTCATTGCGCGCGAACTGGTGGCTCCGGGCAGCCCTGCCCTGCAGGCCATCATCGCCCATTTTGGCCCGGCCTTTTCCGCCCCGGGAGGCGGGCTGGATCGTGCGGCGTTGCGCGCCCGCATTTTCGCGGACCCGGCGGCAAAAACCTGGCTGGAAGCCCTTCTCCATCCCCTTATTCGGGCTACCTTCATAACGGCCAGCGCCGCGTTGGCCGAACAGCATCCGCAAACGCCGCTGGTCTGGGTGGTGCCGCTGCTGGTCGAAAATGACTATCGCCCATTGCTGGATCAGGTGCTGGTGGTCGATTGTCCCCGCTCCGTACAAGTAGAGCGCCTGCGTGCCCGCCCTGGCTGGACAAAGGAGCAGGTGACCGCAGTGCTGGCGGCGCAGTGTGATCGTGCCGAACGTAATGCGGCTGCCGACTGGATCATTACCAATGAGGGCACCCTGACCGAGTTGCAAACCCAGGTGGGTCTCTATCTTCGTCATTTGCGTGGAACCGGAAGATTTGCTTAGGGAAAGCGCCTGTGGCACCCTGGCAGGGCGTTGCCCGAAAATGGTGCACGCTGCCGTTGCCTGGCGTTGGGGCCTGCGGTCGCGTGCGGCGGCAGCGGCTCCTGAATGAGGTTACGGCATGGCCGTTTACGAACACCCGCTCCATGAACGCGCGCGCCTGCTGCTGCGTCTGGAAAGTGTCTTTGCACAACTACAGCAGGCGTCGGCCGATGCTGGCTGCCTGCGAAATGCCCTGCGCTCCTATAATGAATTGCTGGATTTTTGCATCCGCCCGGAGTTGCGCCTGGATCTCATTCTGGAGTTGGAGCGTCTTGCCCAGAGCCTTGCCGTCTGGTCGCAGAGTCCCGAGGTGGACGAAGGTCCTTTGCGCGCCTGGCAGTTTCGCATAGACCTGCAACTCAAAGCGCTGCGCGAGTATCGCGAACCCTTCGGGCAACTGTTGCGCCACCAGGATATCATCCAGCTTGCACGGGGCAGGATGGGGGTGGCCGGAGGTCTCGCCGACTGTGATCTGCCGGTTCTGGCCTTCTGGAAATATCAGCCTCCCGAGCGTATCGCGGGACTCCTGCAGGACTGGCGGGAGAGTCTGTCGATCTTGCAGAATAGCACCGATCTGATCCTCGCCTTGTTGCGGGACTCCTACTCGTGGTCCAGGGTGGAAGCCCCGGAGGGGCGTTATGGTGCGCTTCTGGATGCGCGCCATCCGCCTTCCCTGATCTGCCTGGAGTTGTCGGATCGTGCGGATTACTATCCCAAAATCAGTGGGGGTATCCATCGTTTTCACATCCAGTGGCTGCCATGGTTGGACCAGGGAACAGCGCGCGCGATAGAATCCACCATAAAATTTAGCCTGGGACTCAGTGCCCTCTGACCTCTTCACTCTTTTGTAAAGGATTCCAGCATGCACATCGGTACCACCCTTAGCCAGTTCATCATTGAAGAAACCCGTCTTTACCCCGGTGCCTCCGGCGACTTCGCCGGGTTACTCAACGATCTCACCATTTCCTGCAAGTTCATCGGCGCCCAGGTCTACCGTGGCGCGCTGGTGGGGGCACTGGGCAGCGCCGGCACCGACAACGTCCAGGGTGAAGTGCAGAAAAAGCTGGATATCATCTCCAATGAAGCCATTCTCAAATCCATGGACTGGACGGGGCATCTGGCCGGCATGGCCTCCGAGGAGATGGATGACCCCTACCCCATCCCCCGCAACATCCCGCGCGGCAAGTATTTGCTGCTTTTTGATCCGTTGGACGGTTCCAGCAATACCGATGTCGGCATCAGCGTGGGGACCATTTTCAGCATCCTTAAGGCGCCGGTGGCGGGGCGGGATGCGGAACTCGCCGATTTCCTGCAGCCCGGCGTCGAACAGGTCTGTGCGGGCTACGCCCTGTACGGCTCCAGCAACATGCTGGTATATAGCACCGGCTATGGGGTCAATGGCTTCACCCTCGATCCTTCCATCGGTGAATACATCCTGACCCACAACCAGATGCGTATTCCGGAGGATACCAGTGAATACGCCATCAATATGAGCAATCACCGGCACTGGCAGAAACCGGTACAGCGTTACATCGACGAACTCAATCAGGGTACGGACGGGCCTCGCCAACGTAATTTCAATATGCGCTGGGTGGGTTCCATGGTAGCGGATGTGCATCGCATCCTGTGTCGGGGCGGTATTTTCCTGTACCCCTTCGATCAGCGCGACCCGAAGAAGCCGGGCAAGCTGCGCCTGCTCTATGAGGCCAATCCTATGTCCTATCTGGTGGAGCAGGCGGGTGGCACGGCCAGCACGGGCACGACCCGCATCCTGGATATCGCCCCCCAGGGTCTGCACGAGCGCGTCCCCGTCATCCTCGGCGCCAAAAATGAGGTGGAGCGGGTGGTGGCTTACCACCATGAGTCATTCTGAAAGTTCAAAGGCCGCCCCGGATGGGGCGGCCTTTGAACGCTGTTATCCCGTAAAATCTACAGGATGCCGGAAAGGCTGTGGGCTAGTTGACCCTGCAGGGGTGGTAGGGCTTCCTTGAAGTCCAGATTGACCTTGTTGGCGGTGGAGACGATACGGGTCCGGTAATACAGCCAGTGACCTGTGCCGTTGATCTGCTGGCTGGTGGTGGTGCTGGTGCCCTGTTGCAGATTGGAGTTGGTCTGCTGACTGACCGCCTGTTTGCTCCGCTCCGCCAACTGGACGTCGGTGATCATGGCGTAGGTCACGTCTTTGACGAGCGAGTCAGCCACCAAGCCGATCGCGCCACCGACCAGCGCACCCGCACCTGCACCCTGCCAGCTCTGGCCGATGGCGCCGCCAGCGAGGGCACCGAAAGCCGCGCCGCCATAGCCGTTGGTCAGCGACTGCTGCGCCGCAGACGGGGACATCTTGCCTACGGACAGCACGTTGACCTGAAGCATATAGTGGGCCTGGTTGTAAGGAACGATACGGTAGCCCTGGTTGGTCAGGCTGGCATTGATTTCCTGTTGAAGTGCGGCAACATCGAGGGTTTTGTCTGAGGTATTCTTGAACTGCACGTAGACGGTCTGTTCAGAGGGTGAAACGGGATTGAGAAAGATCGTGTTGGACATTTTGGTCTGGACGTCGAGATTTTTATGCTCCAGGGCAACTTGGGTGGCGGCGCAGCCGGACAGGGCTACAGCGCTGACGGCGGCCAGGCTGAAGGTGACAACGCGAAGCTGCTGACGCAAAGCTGATGGCATGGGGTTCCTCCGAAAAGTGCATGTTGTTATCCGCTGTATTTTAGCGGTTGCTGTGATAGAGGCAAGACAATTTTTCGGCCGGGACAAAAAAGATCCCGCAGCAGGTTTCACGGGAATCCGTTCAAAACTGCAGAGACGTGAGCCTGGTGTTGATTGGTCTTGAGAATTTTCGAAAATCGTCTATAAACGGTTTTAGGAGTCTGGAGCGGACTTGGGGGTGTCGACGCGTGTCTTCGGCTTTGTATTCCCAGGCAGTCGGCGATCCTCTCCCGGAGGGGCTGTAAGTTGCTGTATACGGATGATGGAGAAAAAATTGTTACCTGAAAGTGCCAAGTCTTATCTGCTCAATGCCGTCTATCAGTGGTGCGTGGACCAGGGGCACACACCCTATATTCTGGTAGTGGTGGCCTATCCCGGAGTGTCTGTCCCGAGTGGCTACGAAAAGGATGGACGGATGATTCTCGATGTTTCTCCGCGCGCCTGCCACAGTCTCCGCATGGCGGACGACTGGATTTCCTTCAATGCCCGCTTCGGCGGGGTTGCGCGGACAGTAGACGTGCCCATGGCGGCAGTGGCGGCGATATACGCCGCAGAAACACAGGAAGGAATGGGCTTTGCCGATCCGGAAATTCCCGCCGCGCCGCCGCCTTCTTCGGCGGGCGGCGGCGCAGAGAACGCGGAGACTTCGGGAAAGCGTGAGCGTCCCGCACTGCGGGTGGTGAAGTGAAACCCGCTCTGATGGCCGCTGCGCTGTTGCTGCTTTGCGGAGGTACGGCGGAAGCCGATATTTATGCCTATACCGATAGCAGCGGGGTGGTGCATCTTACCAATGTGCCTGCCGGGAACGACCGGTACCGGATGGTCATGCGGACCCCAAAAATGGCGGTAGCCGTGGCGCGCGCCGATTTCAACCGTGTCGCCCGGAGGCGTTATCAGGGCCTGATTCATGCGGCCGCCAGTCGTTACCAGGTCAGCTCGGCGCTGATCAACGCCGTAATCAGCGCGGAGTCCGGTTATAATGCCGGTGCGGTATCGCCCAAGGGCGCCGTTGGCCTGATGCAGCTCATCCCCGCTACGGCGCTTCGCTTCGGGGTGGCGAACGCTTTCAGTCCGACGGACAACATCAACGGCGGCACCGCGTATCTGGCCCATTTGCTGCGGATCTTCAGTGGCGACCTGAAACTGGCCGTAGCCGCTTACAACGCGGGATCAAACGCAGTGATCCAGGCCGGCTATCATATCCCGCCCTTTGCAGAAACCCAGGCCTATGTACCGCGGGTGCTCGCTTATTATCAGCACTATCTGAATGGCGGCGGCACGGTACCGGGCGTGAACCAGCAGCCCGCGGCCAATGCCGCCCCGCAGTTGATTCAGGTATCCAATCCGTAGGTTTGCAGCTTCTTCCGCAGGGTATTGCGATTGATGCCCAGCCACTGGGCGGCCATGCCGCGTTGTCCGCCACAATGTTGCAGCGTGTGCGCGAGCAGCGCACGCTCCACTTCTTCGACGATCAGCGCATGCAGGTTGCCGGGGACTTCACCTCCCAAATCCGCCAGATAGCGGTCCATGACGTGGATTACGCAATCGCCCAGGGACATATTCGTGCTATCCATGGTCACCCCCTCAGGGACGGCTGAGGAGGGTGACTTGATAACCCGCCGCCTCTGTCAGCGCCGGGCTGCTGAGTACAAATGGTACTGGCGTACCCGGAACAAATCCCGCACGGGCGGGAAATTCCGCGCTCAGGTATTGCGTCGCGGTAAAATGCAGGTGGGCAATGGGTGCGCCATAGACGTTGCTGAGGGTGACTTCAATCACCGGGTAAGCCTGAACCTGGTTGGCTACATTTTCAATATTGCCGGTGATCCGCGCCAGGTGGTCCGCCACAGGGGTAACCTGGCTGTTGAGAATACGGATGTCTTTGTTGGGACCTGGCCAGGGAATGGTGATATCCAGTTGCTCAGCGCTACGCAGCAAGAAGCGGCGGACGGGCGCGCTGGTAGCGGCGTAACTGTAACTGCGTGTCCACCAGAGTATCTGCCCGATCAGCGCGATAACCAGCAGGATGATGGCCAGGATGAGCAGAAACCGACCCAGACGGCGCCCCAGGCTGCTGCCCGCACGAGCAGCCTCTGCGGCGACATCTACATGAAAAATATGGTGGCAGACGCTGCATTTCACTCGATAATGGTGCTCGCGCAGGGCCTTGTCGTCCGAGATGAAGGTCGATTCACAGCGGGGGCAGGAAATTTCCATAATCAGACTCCAGTGTTGCGCTGGCCATAGAGGAGTGACCAGTCTTCTTCGTGTTGCGCGGCTGCGAGATCAAAATAAGGCTCGTAGGCGGCGTGAATCTCCGCTTCCTGATGGTGCAGGATGCCGGATAGTGCGATCCAGCCTCCAGGACGGACGGAATGGGCCAGGGCGGGCGCAAGGGTCAGAAGGGGGGTCGCCAGAATGTTAGCGACCAGGATGTCGGCCAGGGGCAGCCTGGCGTTTTCGGGCAGCGCGAGCTGCAGGCCGGCGCTGATGCCGTTGCGTTCTGCATTGGCGGCCGCTACCTGCAGTGCAACGGGGTCGGTGTCCACTCCGAATGCCTGGCCGGCGCCCAGCAGCAGCCCGGCGATGGCCAGAATGCCGGAGCCGCAGCCGTAATCGATAAGGCTTTCGCCTCCGCGGACCTGCGTATCCAGGAAACGCAGGCAGAGCGCCGTGGTGGCGTGGGCGCCGGTGCCGAAGGCCTGGCCGGGGTCGAGATGCAGCACGCGGGGGGCGCCAGCGGGCGCCGCATCCCAACTGGGGGTTACCCAGAGGCGGCCGAAGCAGCGTGCGGGGAAGGCGGCCTGGGTTGCCGCTACCCAGTCCTGTTCCTCCAGCGCGGTGAAGCGTGCTGCGTATGGCCGCCAGTCATTGTCTCTGACCAGACTTTGCAGGGTTGCTTCGCTGTGGCTGTCCGCAGCAAACAGGGCTTCGCACCGGCTGTTCTGCCAGATATGGCCCTCATCGAACACGGCTTCACTGTCATCGCCTTCCAGAAAAGTGACCGCCTCTGCGCCAGCGTCCAGCAATTGCGCCTCGACGGCTGCTGCGGCTGTTGCAGGGACGCGCATGTCGAGCTGCCACCAGGCGACTTTCATAGGGCGAGCAAGGCCTCCAGATAGTGGATATGCACACCGCCCGTGGCGTATTGCGCCTCTTCCAGGACCCGCCGATGCAGGAGAATGTTGGTTTGAATACCCTCAATGGTGGTCTCGCGCAGGGCGCTGCGCATGCGCATGTTGGCTTCCTCGCGGTCAGCCCCGAAGGCGATGATTTTACCGATCATGGAGTCGTAGAAGGGCGGTACCCGATAACCCGCATAAATATGACTGTCGACGCGGATGCCCGGCCCGCCAGGGGGGTGCCAAGCGGTAATCTGTCCCGGTGAGGGTACGAAGCGCTCCGGGTCTTCGGCATTGATGCGGAATTCGATGGCGTGACCGCTGAGTACCACGTCCTCCTGCCGAATCCCCAGTGGCAGTCCCGCCGCAATGCGAATTTGCGCCTTGACGATGTCGATGCCGGTAATCAGCTCCGTGACCGGGTGCTCGACCTGCACCCGTGTATTCATTTCAATGAAATAGAAGGTCTGGTTTTCCGGATCGTAAAGAAACTCGACGGTGCCGGCGCCACGGTAGCCCATATCCTCACAAGCTTTGGCCACGGATGCGCCGATTTCAGCGCGCTGCGCGGCACTGACGCCTGGGGCGGGCGCTTCTTCAATGACTTTTTGATGGCGGCGCTGCACCGAGCAGTCCCGTTCGCCCAGGTGAATGCAATGACCCTGGGTGTCACACAGTATCTGAAATTCGATGTGGCGCGGCGTTTCGAGAAATTTTTCCATATAGAGGGTCGGGTTGCCGAAAGCCTTGTCGGCCTCCGCGCGGGTCAGGCTCGCGGCGTTGACGAGGTGTGCTTCGGTGTGTACGACCCGCATGCCGCGCCCGCCGCCGCCGCCGGCCGCCTTGAGAATGACGGGATAACCGATCTCCCGGGCGAGGGCTTTGAGGGCCTCGTTATCGTCGGGTAGCGGTCCATCGGAACCCGGCACACAGGGTACGCCAGCCTTCTTCATCGCGGCCTTGGCGGCGATTTTGTCACCCATCTGGCGGATGGTTTCCGCGCGCGGCCCGATGAAGGTAAACCCGCTGTTTTCGACCCGTTCGGCGAAGTCGGCATTTTCTGACAGGAATCCGTAGCCGGGATGAATCGCTTCGGCGTCGGTCACCTCGGCGGCGGCAATCACGGCGGGGATGTTGAGATAACTTTTATCGCTCGGCGCCGGGCCGATGCACACCGACTCGTCAGCCAGCTTGACGTGGAGAAGATCGCGATCTGGTTCAGAGTGGACGGCGACGGTGCGAATGCCCAGTTCGCGGCAGGCGCGCTGAATCCGAAGGGCAATCTCGCCACGGTTGGCGATAAGGATTTTCTCGAACATTTCAGTCCCCGGGTGCGATGATGAACAAGGGTTCACCGTATTCGACGGGCTGGCCATTGCCGGCGAGAACCTTGATCACTTTTCCGGAGACGTCGGCTTCAATTTCGTTCAGCAGCTTCATGGCTTCGATGATGCACAGAGTCTGTCCGGCCTTCACCATGCTGCCTTCTTCCACGAAGGGTGCAGATTCCGGAGAGGATGCGCGATAAAAGGTCCCGACCATGGGGGATTTGATCATATAGCCCTGGGGCGGCGTTTCGACCGCTGCCGCGGCGGGGGGCGCCGCCCCCACGATGGTGGGCGTAGTCGTCATCACTGGCGCGGGCTGGGCGTAGGTGATGGCCGGTGCCGGATGGGCGGGAGCGGTGTGCCGCGTGATCCGGACTTTGCTGTCGCCCTCTACCACTTCTATTTCATCAATGGCGCTCTTTTCCAGCAGTTCGGCCAGGCGACGGATGAATTGGATATCCATGCTCTTTCCTTGGTGTCAGTTATGGGTTATGGCGTTTCAGGCGCCGATGAATGGCATCCAGCGCCAGGAAGTATCCATCCGCACCCAGTCCCGCGATGACGCCCTGGGCGAGCTCGGAGAAGTAGGAGTGACGGCGGAAAGGTTCCCGACCATGAATATTGGATAAATGTACTTCAATAAACGGAATCTGTACGGCAGCCAGGGCATCACGCAGGGCAACGCTGGTGTGGGTGAACGCCGCGGGGTTGATGATGATGTCGGTGATGCCCAGGGGAAGGGCCTCCTGGACCGCATCGATCAGTACATGCTCAGCGTTGCTCTGCAGGCTGTGCAGTCGCCAGCCCCAGCCCTGCGCAAGTGTCTGCATCCCTGCATCAATCTCCGCGAGGGTGGTCTGCCCGTAATGGCCGGGCTCACGACTGCCCAGCAGATTCAGATTCGGGCCATGCAGTACAAGGACATGAGGAGAGGATGCAGCCATAGATCTCGCGTAACACTAGGTATATCCGCGAAGTCTGCCCCAAATGGCCGGATAAATCTAGGTCATCCGTGCCGGAGGCGGGGGCCGGGACACGCCATGGACCCGGGTTTGCCTATGGATTGAGCATGAAAATCCCGGCAAATGATCAGGGTGGCTGCAGGTAGCTGCTAATTGGTAACAGGCAGGACCGATTCCCGGCGGATGCTTTTCCTGCCAGCGTCTTCGCTATTCCAGCGCCGGGCCAGCGTATCCAGTGCATCCAGCACTTCCCGCAGTTCCAGTCCGCGCGGCGTCAGGCCATAGGTCACTTCCGGAGGAATGCTGGGACGATACACCCTGAATACCACTCCGGCCTCCTCCAGGGTGCGCAAACGCTCCGTCAGCATCCGTGACGAAATGCCGCGCACTTCCCGCTTGAGCATCCCGAAACGGGTGGGACCGCGTTGTCTCAGCGTCCAGAGGATGTATGTGGTCCATGGCCCCATCAGCAAGCGGAGCAGTGCATCCATGGGGCAAGTCGTTTCCTGCTTGGTTTGTCTGTTCATAGTTACTCAATCGTACCAGATTTACAAAATATACTATAATTATCCTGTCATGAACAGCCAATGCAGGGCGCCGCAAGGCATACCTGCCGAGCAGGAACCTGGTACTCATCTCGGCTGGTCTTCAGGACCGTTGGCGCGTACCCGGGCATACGTTATCCGTGATTCGCCCGATGCCGGGATTTGTCGTAAAATGCCGAGCATATGTTTTACGAAGCCTCACGGTGTTGTCACAAGGCTTTGTGGGGGTGCCGGCGCGCGACTTTCGTCTGGTGGGCGGAAGGGGGCTGAGGTGCCCCGGCATCCGTTTTCGAGAACGCCAGAGAGAGAGGTTGGTTCGCCATGTTATACCCTGAGTTGTTCAAATCGCTGGAGGCCGCGCGCTGGAACATGGCCACGGATATCCCCTGGGAGCAGTTTGACCGTAGCCTGGTCAGTGATGAGCAGTTGCGCACGATCAAGATGAATGCGGTCACCGAGTGGTCGGCACTCCCGGCGACGGAGATGTTTCTCCGCGACAACCGGAACGACTCTGATTTCTCGGCCTTCATGTCCATCTGGTTCTACGAAGAGCAGAAGCACGCTCTGGTGCTTATGGAATACCTGCGCCGCTTCGCACCGGAATATCTGCCGACGGAAGATGAATTGCACAATGTGCGCTTTGAATTTGATCCGGCACCAGCAATGGAAACCCTCATGCTGCATTTCTGCGGCGAAATCCGCCTGACACACTGGTACAAATGCGCGGCGCAGTGGCATAGCGAGCCGGTGATCCGCTCGATTTACGAGGTGCTATCCAAGGACGAGGCGCGGCACGCTGGTGTTTATCTGAAATATATGCGGCGCGCCATTGATCGCCTCGGGGACAGCGCGCGTCTGGCTTTTGCCAAGATCGGTGTACTCATGGCCAACACCAAGACGGCGAAGGCATTGCATCCTACCAATCTCCATGTGAACAAGGCGATGTATCCCGAGGATAGTGTGCAGAGTCATCTGCCGGATCCGGGTTGGCTGGAGCAATGGCTGGATACCCAGATTCATTTCGACGCGATCTGGGAGGGCAAGGTGGTCAATGGCATCTTGCGCAATCTTTCTGCTTTGCTCGAAACGCCCATTCAGAGCGTCAGGGATCTCAGCCGTTACCGCAAGGTGATGAGCGCCGCTGACCATGATGCTTCCGGGCATCTGGTGGCGGGCTGATCGCGCTGTAACGGTTCGTTATGGGCACGGTGGCGGCAGACGGCGAGCAGACGGTCGCCACCGGGCGGGAAACGTAGCCGCTCCGGGGTGAACGCCTGCGCTGACCCGCCCCCTACGCTCTTAGTCCGCCTGACGGCGCAGGAAGGCAGGGATGTCCAGGTCCGCGTAGTTCGGCGTGTGGTTGCCGCCATGGGCGGGCATGCTCGAACCCGTCGGGCGTTCGGTCTGACGCATACCGGTGGGCTTGTCGAGGTTGCGCCAGTCTGCCGCCGTGGCCGGGATCGCTGCTGGCCGTGGCCGGATGTTCTCGACCGCCAGCCGCACGGGCTCTCGTTGCAATCCGGTGGCGACCACCGTAACCCGTAGTTCCCCTTCCAGTTCCGGATCCAGCACGGTGCCGACCTTGACGTTGGCGTCATCTGCCGCATAACCACGGATCAGTTCGCCGACTTCTTCGAACTCGCCCAAAGTCAGGTCCATGCCGGCGGTGATGTTGACCAGGATGCCGCGGGCTCCGGCGAGATTAATGTCGTCCAGCAGCGGACTGGAGGCGGCACGGGTGGCGGCATCCTTGGCGCGGTTTTCGCCGCGGCCGCTGGCGGCACCCATCATGGCCAGACCCATGCCGGACATGACGGTACGGACATCGGCGAAATCCAGGTTCATCAGACCGGGGCGGGTGACCAGCTCCGAGATGCCCTGCACGGCGCCGAGAAGGATGTTGTCGGCGGCCTGGTAGGCGTCCTTGAGGCTGATGTTCTTGCCGAGGACGGACAACAGCTTCTCGTTGGGGATGATGACCAGCGAGTCCACGTACTGGGAGAGTTCGTCGATGCCGGAGAGGGCGTGCTGCTGGCGCTTCTTGCCTTCGAAGTTGAAGGGCCTGGTGACCACACCGACGGTGAGGATGCCCATGTCGCGAGCAATGGCTGCCACCACGGGGGCGGCGCCGGTGCCGGTGCCGCCGCCCATGCCCGTGGTGATGAAGACCATGTCGGCCTTTTCCAGGGCTGCGCGGATTTCGTCACGGCCTTCCTCGGCGGCCTTACGACCGACTTCGGGATCCGCGCCCGCACCGAGGCCGCGGGTGATCTGGGCGCCGAGCTGGATCGTATGGCTGGCGTGGGAGTGGCGCAGCGCCTGTGCATCGGTATTGGCGCTGATGAACTCCACGCCTTCCAGGCCTGCCGCGCACATGTTGTTGATGGCGTTGCCGCCCCCGCCCCCGACGCCGATGACTTTGATGACAGCACCGTCTTGTTCACATTCATTAAGTTCAAACATGGTCTTTCCCCTTCTTGAAGTCCTGTAAAATTGTGTACCTCAGCCCTGCGCGCAGAAATCAGCCAAAGCTCGTCTGTACCCAGGAGCGCATCTTGCGAAAAACGCCGCCAAAGCTGGTATCCATATGATTTTCCCGGGCCGCGACGGCGGGGTTCTGTAGCGGCTCTGCCTGACCGGCCGCCTGATTGTGCAGTCCGTACATGACCAGACCGACGCCCGTGGCATGGCCCGGGTTTCGGACGACGGTTTCCATGCCGGGTAAATGTATGGGCTCGCCGACGCGTACCGGCAGGTGGAGGATCTCTTCGGCTAGTTCGGCTATACCTTCCAGCTTGCTGGAGCCGCCGGTGATGACCACCCCTGCCGCGACCATGTCTTCGTAGCCGGTACGCCGCAGTTCCGCCTGGATCAGCTCGAAAAGCTCCTTGATGCGGGGCTCGATGATGTCGCCGAGAATACGCCGGGAAATGGTCCGCGGCGGGCGGGTGCCGACGCTGGGGACGGGTATTTCGTCGTCCTGCTCGATCAGGTCGCCGAGGGCGCAGCCGTAGAGCTTTTTGATCTGCTCGGCTTCGACGGGCGGGGTGCGCAGGCCGAGGGCGATGTCGTTGGTAACCTGGTCGCCGGCGATGGGGATGACGGCGGTGTGGCGGACGGCGCCGTCGCGGAAGATGGCAATATCGGTGGTGCCCCCGCCGATGTCCACCAGACAGACGCCCAGTTCTTTTTCATCGGCGGTGAGGACGGCATCGGCGGAGGCCAATTGTTCGAGAACCAGGTCCTGTACCTGCAAGCCGCAACGTTCGACGCATTTGGTGATGTTTTGTGCCGCACTCACGGCACCGGTGACGATGTGCACCCGCGCCTCCAGACGTACGCCGGACATGCCGACGGGCTCACGAACCCCTTCCTGACTGTCGATCATGAATTCCTGGGGAAGGATGTGGATGACATTCTGGTCCTGGGGAATGACGATGGCGCGGGCAGCGTCCATCACCCGTCCGACATCGTCGTTGCTGACTTCCTTGTTCTTGATGGCGACGATACCGTGACTGTTATAGCCGCGAATGTGGCCACCGGCAATACCGACGACGGCACTGTGGATCTGTACGCCGGCCATCAGTTCCGCCTCCTGCACGGCGCGGGTGATGGCCTGAACAGTGGATTCGATGTCGACCACCACACCCTTTTTGAGACCGCGGGAGGGATGCTGGCCGACGCCGATGATTTCCGCCTCACGGCCGCCCCTGGACTGGGCGACGATGCAGGCGACCTTGGAGGTGCCGATGTCCAAACCGACGATGAGTTCCGGGCTGCTGCGTTTCATTTCATTCGCTCCTTCGGATCGGTGATCCGTTACTGACTGCTGACGGTGGCCGCTGCGGGCATGGCGACCGCAAAGCCGTTGGTGTAGCGGAGGTCCATGGTGGCCCCCGGCACGAGGTATTCCTTGACCTGGGGGGCGATGGCCACCCAGCGTTTTAAAGCTGGAATCATGTTCTGGCTGCCTAACAGCAGGCGTACCTGATTACTGAGAATGCAGCGCCAGCCGCCGCGCCGGTCTTCCTGAAGGGACGTCACCTTGACGCCGAGCGGGGCGACGATACCGTTAAAAGTGGCGAGTTGTGCGATCAGTTCACTACCGCTGTCGGCCGGACCTTCGAGGTTCGGAAGTCCAGCCGGTACCTGCCGGGGGGGAACGCTGAACACCTGACCCAGGCCATCCACCATCTGTCCCGCACCGCTCAGCCAGCGGGCTACGGGTGTGTAGGATTTGATCTGGATCTGCAGCCGGTCGGGCCAGACTCGGCGGACTTCGGCATCCGCTACCCAGGGGAGGGTGTCGATGGCCTGTCGCACCTGATCCGGATGGATCCAGAGAAAACCCTGACCCACATAGGGCCTGAGGGCGGCGTTCACCTCGGGCAGCGGGATCCGCGCCGTTATGCCAGAAATGGTCAAGGTGCTGATGGGCATGACTTGTGGTTCACGCACCCAGTTCCAGCCCATCCAGCCCCCCCACGCGAGGGCGCTGATACCGATTCCGCCAACGAGCGTGCGGCCATAAAGCCGCCACGGAATGGTCCGGCGTACTTTGGGCGGAGCCGCTTCGGCTTTGCGTCTGGGCGGTTTTCTGAGGGTGGCGGCAGGATGTTGCGGTTGCTGCCCATGGCGGTAATCGCGCATGACGCTAACCATGTTTCACTCTCCTCTGCGCGGTGCGCAGTATGGTGGCGCATAATTCCGGGAAATCCATGCCGGCGGCTTTGGCGGCCAGGGGAATCAGGCTGTGGCTGGTCATGCCGGGCACGCTGTTGACTTCCAGCAGATGAGGCCGACCGTCGCCGCCGCTGATCATGAAGTCGACCCGCCCCCAGTCGCGGCAGCCGAGCTCGGCAAAGGCACTGAGCGCAAGTGCCTGCAACTGCTGGTCCAGTGGGGCGCCGAGGCCGGAGGGCAGGAGGTAGCGGGTATCGTCGGCGAGATACTTGGCGGTGTAGTCATAGAAGGGCCGGGGCGTTTCGATGACGATGGGCGGCAGTGCTTGGCCATCGAGGATGCCGACGGTGGCTTCGTGGCCGATGACGGCACCCTCGCAGAGGACTTCATCCTCGATGGCGAAGGCGCACTGTAAGGCCGCATCCAATTCCGCCGGGCCGCCGACTTTGCTGACCCCGAGGCTGGAGCCACCATGGTTCGGCTTGATGTACAGGGGCCAGCCGAAGCGGGAGCCGAGATCGGGCGTGTGGCCGCCGCGACGCAGCAGGATGCCCTCGGTCACCGGTAAACCGGCGGCCCGCCAGAGCTGCTTGCAGCGCCATTTATCCATGGCGAGAGCGGAGGCGAGGACACCGCTGCCGGTGTAGGGCATATCCAGAGTCTCCAGGCAGGCCTGCAACAGACCGTCTTCGCCTACCGCGCCATGGCAGACGTTGAAGGCGATCTGCGCCCCGCTTTCCGCCATTTGCTGCTGGACGATGGCCGGCTGGATGTCGACGCCGACGGCATCCATACCTAGCCCCTGCAAGGCTTGCAACACAGCGCGACCGCTATCGAGAGAGACTTCGCGCTCTCCGGAGGGACCACCATAAAGTACGGCTATGCGGGCCAGATCAGACATCGGCCACCTCCCCGATGACCCGCATCTCCGGCTGAAGTTCGATGCCGAAACGGTTGAGGACCTCTTGTTGTACGTTGGCCACCAGTGCCTCGATCTCTTCGGCGCGGGCGGCACCGCGGTTGATGATGAAATTGGCGTGCTGGGTGCTGACTTCGGCGTCCCCATAACGCAGGCCCTTGAGTTCTGCCGCCTCGATGAGCCGGGCGGCATGATCGCCGGGCGGATTGCGGAAGATGGAACCGCAGTTCGGCCATTCCAGGGGCTGAGTGGCGGCGCGGCGTTCCTGCCAGGCACGCAGGCGCTGCATGACGATGTCGCTGTCTTCGGGCGACAGGCGCAATCCCGCGGCGATGAAGCAGGCAGCGCCCTGACCCTGCACCTCGCGGTAACCCACCTGGAACTCGGCGCGGGACAGACGTTGCACTCGGCCATCGGGGTGCAGAACCTCGGCCCATTCCACCAGGCTCCAGGTGTCGCCGTCGTTGGCCCCCGCGTTCATCGTCAGGCAGCCGCCCAGGGTGCCAGGTATGCCGGCCAGGAATTCGGCGCCCGCAAGCCCGGCTTTGGCCGCGAAATGAGCGATCTTGACCGCGCCGGCGCCTGCGCCGGCACGAACCAGGCCGGACGCATCGAGGGAGATCGCATCCAGGGTGTTGGCCAGGCAAATGACGGTACCGCGCAGACCGCCATCCCGCACCAGTACATTGCTACCCAGCCCGAGCCAGGTGATGGGGGCGATGGCGAAGTGCTGCAGGAAAGCCCGCAAATCTTCCAGCGTGCCGGGCAGATAGAAGCGGTCGGCCGGGCCGCCGATCCGCCAACTGGTGTGGCGGTGCATGGGTTCACCCAGGCGCAGACGGCCACCAATGGCATGCATCATGAGGGATCCTCCCCGAAAACCTGGGGCCATTGTGCCGCCAGACTGGCAATGCTGCCGGCACCGAGGGTTAGCAGCACCGCATTGGCAGGGAGTTCGGCACGGAGGTGTTGTGGTGCGGTCAGCAGGTCGGGCAGGAAACGGACGGTTATGCCCTGGGCGGCCATGGCCTCGGCGAGGGCACCGCCGGTGACGCCGGCCAAGGGTTTTTCGCCGGCACTATATATATCCGTCAGAATCACCCGGTCCGCCGCCGCCAGGCTGCTGATGAAATCAGCGAAGAGCGCTTGCGTACGGCTGTAGCGGTGGGGCTGAAAGACCACCACCAGCGGCCGCTCCGGCCATACGGAACGGGCTGCGGCGATGGTGGCGGCGATTTCCCGGGGGTGGTGGCCGTAATCATCCACCACGGTAATGCCAGCGAAGGTACCGACCAGCTCAAAGCGGCGGCCGACCCCACGGAAGTCGGCCAGAGCAGCGGCAATGGTGGATTCCGATATGCCCACCTTGCTGGCGATACCGATGGCGGCGAGGGCATTGAGGACGTTATGGCGGCCGGGGATGCCCAGTTCTACGTCCAGCCAATGGACATAGTCGCTGTCCAGCCGCCGCCATACGGCGAAGCGACTGCCGATGCCCTGCACGGTGACATCACGCGCTTGTAAATCCGCATCGTCACCGAAACCGTAGCGCAGGACGGAGGTGCGCAATTCGGGGATGAGGCCGGCGACCAAGGCTTCATCGGTGCAGAGGACGGCGAGGCCGTAGAAGGGCAGGCGCTGGAGGAATTGCAGGAAGGCGCCACGCAAATTGTCGAGGCTGCCGCCGTAGGTTTCCATGTGATCGGCGTCAATATTGGTGACGACGGCCATGACGGGTGAGAGATAGAGGAAGGATGCATCGGATTCGTCCGCTTCCGCCACCAGATATTCACCGCTGCCGAGGGCGGCATGGGTGCCGGCACTTTTCAGGCGGCCACCGATGACGAAGGTGGGATCCAGTCCGCCAGCGCCGAGAATGCTTGCCACCAGACTGGTGGTGGTGGTTTTGCCGTGGGTGCCGGCGATGGCGATGCCCTGCTTGAAGCGCATCAGCTCCGCCAGCATCTCGGCGCGGCGGATGACGGGGATGCGCAGCGTGCGGGCGGCCTGCACCTCGGGATTGCTTTCGGGAATGGCCGAAGAAATCACGACCACATCGGCGCCTCGCACATTGGCTGCTTCGTGGCCGCTGAAAATCCGCGCCCCCAAATCCGTCAGGCGCAGGGTGGAATTGCCGGGCCGCAGATCAGAACCGGAGACGGCATAGCCGAGATTCAGCAGTACCTCGGCGATGCCGCGCATGCCGCTGCCGCCGATTCCGACCATGTGGATTTGTCGTACCCAGTTACGCATCTGTGCCTCCCGCACATTCTATACATGCTGCAGCAACGGTGGCGGCGGCGTCGCCCTTGGCCTGTCGGCGTGCCGCCTCTGCCCAGCGCAGGCGGAGTCCCGGGTCGGTCAGCAAGGGACGCAGTACATCGCGCAGTTGCAGGGCGTCCAGTCCCTCCTGACGCAGCATGCGGGCCGCGCCGGCCTTTTCCAGGAAACGGGCGTTAGCGGCCTGATGGTCGTCCACTGCGAAGGGGAAGGGGATCAGGATGGCGCCGAGACCTGCGGCGGCCAGTTCGGCGATGGTGGCGGCACCGGCGCGGCAGAGGGCGAGGTCGGCCCAGTCCAGCGCTGCTGCCATATCGTCTATGAAGGGTTCTACCCGGGCGTCGATGCCCGCCTGCGCGTAAGCCGCCCGGGTGCTTTCCGCGTGATCCCTGCCCGTCTGATGCCAGATGGCAGGGCGCTCGGCGTCGGTCATACCGCTCAGAGCGGCGGCACTGACTGCGTTCAGTACCTTGGCACCCTGGCTGCCGCCCATGATGAGCAGGCGCACTGGACCTTTGCGGTCGTGGAAGCGTTCCTGCGGCGTCGGCAAAGCGTGAATGGCCTCGCGCACCGGATTCCCCACCCACTCACCGCGGGCCAGGCGGGCGCCGGGGAAGCCGAGAAAAACGCGCCTGGCCAGTGGGGCCAGCAAACGATTGCTGAGCCCGGCGACGGCATTCTGTTCGTGCAGACAGAGCGGGCGCCCCAAGGTCCAGGCAGCGATGCCGACGGGTGCGGTGACATAACCCCCCATACCCAGGACCACATGACTCCGGGTCTGCCGCAAAATCCGGCGCGCCTGCAGAATGGCCCTGCTCACCCGCCACGGCGCGCGCAACCAGCGTCTGAAGCCCTTGCCGCGCAGGCCCTGCATATCCAGAGTATGTAACGTGTAGCCGCGCTCGGGCACGAGGCGCGCTTCCATTCCGGTGGCCGTCCCCGCAAAAGTCACTTCCACGCCTTGGGCGCGCAGCGCATCGGCGACCGCCAGTGCCGGGAAGACATGGCCTCCGGTGCCACCCGCTGCGATCAGGACGCTGTCAGCCATTCTGGAGTTCCTCCCGGATCACGACTGAGCCCTTGTGTGCGGCCGGATAGCGGCGGCTGACGCCGAGGACGACGCCCAGCGCGGCGCAGAGAAAGACCAGGGCGCTGCCGCCGTAACTGATCAGGGGCAGGGCAAAACCCTTGGTCGGTAAAGCTCCCAGATTCACGCCCATGGACATAACCGCCTCGCCCCCAAACCAGGTCAGCGTGCCGTAGCAGAAAAGAGCGAAGAAGGCATCACCGGCCGCCGCCGCGCGCCGGCCGACGCGGTAGATCCTCCAGCAGGCGATGCCGTAGAGAATCGCCAGGGACCACACCCCGATCATGCCGAGCTCTTCGCCGATCACCGCCAGAATGAAGTCTGTATAGGACTCGGGCAGGTAGAAATATTTCATTACCCCGTCGCCCAGACCGACTCCGAAGACGCCACCACGCCCAAAGGCGATGAGAGATTGCACCAGCTGGAATCCCGCGCCGTAGGGATCCGCCCAGGGGTTCTGGAAGGTCGTGATGCGGGCCAGGCGATAAGGCGCTGATACGGCCAAAATCCCCAGAGCGCCACCCGACACGACGCCGGCCAGGAGGACGTAACCCAAGGGCAGTCCGCCCAGGAAAAGCATCACTCCGGTAAGGAGCACCACCATCGCGTAGGAGCCGAAATCCGGTTGCAGGAGTAAAAGCAGACCCAGCAGACCCAGCACCACGAAAATCGGCCAGAGACCTTCCTTGATGCGCCCCAGCAACTCCCCCTTGCGTACCACGTAGCGGGCGAGGAAAAGCAGCAGGGCAAATTTCAGCAACTCGGAAGGTTGCAGGCGGACGACCAGGAAATTAATCCAGCGGTGGGAGCCATTCACCGATACCCCGACGAATGGAACAAAAACCATGACCAGGGCGATGAGAGAAATGCCCATCAGCGGGAAAGTGATGCGCTCCCAGAAGTCCAGATCGACGCGGCTGGTATAATAAAGCACGGCGGCGGCGAGGCTGGCGTAGATGCCCTGCCTCTCCGCAAAGAAGAAAGGGTTGCCGGTTTCGTGCTGGGCAATGGGGGCGCTGGCCGAGTACACCATGATGAGGCCGAAGCTCAGCAGAATCAGGATGATCCACCACAGGACGGTGTCTGCGGGCCCGTCTTCCGCCAACCACCAGTCCGGCCTGGTCATGCCAGATCCTCCGTCAGGGCCCGTACCGCCACGGCGAATTGACGGCCGCGATCCTGATAATCGGTAAACATGTCGGTGCTGGCGCAGGCGGGCGAGAGCAGCACCTGATCGCCGCGCTGCGCCAGCACCGCCGCCTTCTCGACAGCCTGCGCCATGTTCCCTGCACTCTCGACGGGCAGTATTCCGGCGAGCATAACGGAGATTTGTGGCCCGTCCTTACCGAGGACGACAACGCCACGCTGCCCGCGACAGGCCTCCCGCAGGGGGCTCAGGTCGGCCCCCTTGGCGTCGCCGCCGAGTATCATCACCAGGGGCCCCGGCAAGCCGGATATGGCTTTGAGGGTCGCGCCCAGGTTGGTGCCCTTGGAATCGTCGTAGTAACTCACGCCGTTGACCTCGGCGATCCGGGCAAGGCGGTGAGGTAGGCCCGGGAAAGTGCGCAACGCCTGGTTGATAGCGGCCACAGGGACGGCCATCGCGCGGGCCAGCAGGGCGGCGGCCAGCGCATTTTCGGCGTTATGCGCGCCGCGCAGCGGGAGTTGATCCAAATCCAGCAGGGGGCCGTCGCTGCGCAGGCAGAGCCGGTCACCGGCGATACCGGCGTCGTGTTCGTCAACGCCGCCAAAGAACTGCACCTGCACGCCCGCAGGGACCTGGGGCGGCAGGGCGGCGGTAAAGGCGTCTCCGGCGTTCAGTACCAGAGTGTCCCCTGCGCCCATCGCCCGGAAAATGCGGGTTTTCGCGGCACCATAGGCCGCATAGTCACCATGCCAGTCCAGATGATCCGGGCTCAGGTTGAGAACGGCGGCGGCGCGGGGGTGGAAATCCTGGCAGGCCGCAAGCTGGAAGCTGGAAAGCTCGAGAACATAGAGATCGGGCTCGGGCCCTGTTTCCGGCAGAAGGTCGAGGGCGGGGGTGCCGAGGTTACCGCCGACGGCGGCGCGCAGCCCAGCGGCCCGTGCCATTTCGCCCACCAGGGTGGTGACGGTGCTTTTGCCATTGCTGCCGGTGATCGCGACGATGGGCGCCCGGGCGATCCGGCCAAAAAGTTCGATATCGCCCAGAATTTCGATGCCAGCCCGTCTGGCGCTGACGAGAGCGGGCAGCGACGGTGCCAGCCCCGGGCTGAGCAGAAGAATATCCGCCTCCAGAAACAGGTCCTCGGGCATGTCGCCAAAATGAAAATCGACTGCCGGATAACGGCGCCGCAAGTCGGCGGCGTCTTGTAGCGGACGCGTGTCGGCTACCCGGCAATGAGCGCCCAGGCGCAGGGCCGTACGCAAGAGGGAGTGCCCCGTCTTGCCCATGCCGACGATATATGCCTTTTTCCCGTTCATGTCCATGTCAGCGGATCTTCAGGCTGGAAAGGCCAACGAGGACCAGAATCACGGTGATGATCCAGAAACGGACCGCCACCCGGGGTTCGGGCCAGCCCTTTTTTTCAAAATGATGGTGCAGGGGCGCCATGCGAAAGACCCGTTTGCCGGTGAGCCGGAAGGAGGCCACCTGAATGATGACGGACAAGGTTTCTACCACGAACACGCCGCCCATGATGAATAGCACCAGTTCCTGACGGGCGACGATGGCGACGATGGCCAGCGCCGCACCCAGCGCGAGAGCGCCGGTATCGCCCATGAAAACATCAGCCGGATAGGTGTTGAACCATAGAAAACCCAGCCCCGCACCCACCAGTGCGCCGCAGAATATCAGCATCTGGCCGGAACCCGGCACCCAGGGTACGTCCAGGTAGCGGGCAAAGACGGCGTTGCCCGATACGTAGGCAAATACGCCCAGCGCGCCGGCGACCATGACCGTCGGGACGATGGCCAGGCCGTCCAGACCGTCGGTCAGGTTCACGGCATTGGAGGTACCGACAATCACGAAATAACTGAAGACGACGAAGCCGGCGCCCATCGGGATCAACACATGCGGTATAAAGGGCAGAATGAGGCTGGTCTCCACGGGATTGCGGGCCAGGGCATAGAGCACCCCCCCCGCGGCAAAGGCCACCAGCGACTGCAAACCGTATTTGGCCCGCGCCGAGAGCCCCTTGCTGTTCTGGCGCCGCAGCTTGCGCCAGTCGTCGACGAAACCGATGGCACCAAAGGCCAGGGTGGTGAGCACCGCCACCCAGACCAGCGGGTTGCCCAGATCCGACCAGAGCAGGGTTGTCAGAATGACCACCAGCAGGATCAGCGCGCCGCCCATGGTCGGCGTACCCTGCTTGCTCAAATGGGTTTCGGGACCGTCATTGCGGACCATCTGACCGATTTTGTAGCGGCGCAGGCGGGCGATGAAGAAGGGGCCGATGAACAGCGAAAGAACCAGCGCGGTGAGGGTGGCGAGCACGCCGCGCAGGGTCAGATACTGAAAAACGTAAAAGCCGTGATAGAGGCTGCCGAGCTGCATGAAGAGGGCATAAAGCATCAGGCATTCCCCCCGCCGAGGGCTTGCACGACGCGCTCCATCCGGGCGGCGCGGGAGCCTTTGATCAGCACCACCGTTTCTTCATCCAGGCGACGGTGCAGCGCGGCCAGCAGAGGAGGCAGTTCGGAGAACGCCTCGGCGTTGGTCCCGAAGGCATTGGCCGCTTCCTGCGCCAAAGGCCCCAGGGCGTAAAGCCGCTCAACGCCGAGCTGGCGGGCCAGTAACCCCGCCTGCTGATGATAGAGCGCGGCATCGGGACCCAGTTCACCCATGTCGCCTAAAACCAGAATGCGCTGACCCGGCTGTACGGCGAGCACGCGCAGGGCAGCCTCCAGGGATGCGGGGTTGGCGTTGTAGGTGTCATCCAGCATCCGGCTGCCGTGCGGGCCGGAGCGCCACTGCAAACGTCCGGGAATGGTTTGCAGTCCGGCCACCGCCCGTTGAACCTGCGGAATGGGAATGTCGAGCGCCAGCGCCGCGGTCGTGGCCGCCAGGACATTGCGGCCGTTATGTTGACCGGGCAAGGGAATCTCCAGAGTGAATTGCCCTTGCGGAGCGCGCACCTCCAGATGTCCGCCACCCTGTTCGTGTGCGCGCCAGTGTCCGCGAACCCGCGTCGGACGATGCTCTAAGCTGAAGCGCCAGACCTCGCCCGGCGCCCGTTCCGCCCAGAAATCCGCGAAGGGATCGTCGCCATTGAGGATGGTGAGACCGCGGTTGTCGAGACCGGAGAGAATTTCGCCTTTGGCTGCGGCAATGGCGGCAACGCTGCCGAGGCCTTCCAGATGCGCGGGGGCTGCATTGTTGATCAGGGCCAGGGTGGGCCGCGCCAACCCGCTGAGGAGGGTGAGTTCGCCGGGATGATTCATGCCCATTTCCAGCACCGCGTAGCGATGCTCCTGACCGAGCCTGGCTAGCGTCAGAGGGACGCCGACGTGATTGTTCTGATTACCGCGAGTGGCGAGTACCGGGCCGGACTGGTTAAGGATGGCGGTGAGTACCTCTTTGACCGTCGTTTTGCCGCAGGAACCGGTCACTGCCAGCAGCGGCAGGCTGAAACGCTGCCGCCAATGGGCGGTCAGTGTCTGCAACGCGACCAGGCCATCCCTCACCAGGACACCCGGCGCCGCCACCGGGATATCCACCAGCACGCCTCCGGCACCCTGTGCGATGGCATCGGGTACGAAGTCCGCGCCATTGCACCGCGTGCCGCGCAAGGCCACGAAAAGTTGTCCGCTCAGGGCCTCGCGGCTGTCCGTAGTGACACCCTGAATTTTCTGGCTGCCATCGCTGCCGGGCAACAGCGCGCCGCCGGTAATTTCAGCTATTTCCTTCAGCGAATAGCGGATCATGCGCGCAGTACCTCCGTGGCGACGTCGCGGTCCTGCGGAAAGGGTTGGCGCTGTCCCATGATCTCCTGGGTGCGCTCGTGTCCCTTACCGGCGATGAGCACCCAATCCCCCGCCTGCGATGCAGTGATGGCCTCCCGGATGGCCGCCGCGCGGTCATGAAGCACCATAGCCTGACCGGGCCGTTCCATACCGTCCAGGATGTCGTTGACGATAGCCTCGGGCGCTTCGCTGCGCGGGTTATCGTCGGTGAGAATGACGTGGTCGGCAAGGCGTTCGGCCACCCGCCCCATTTCCGGCCGTTTGCCACGATCCCGGTCACCGCCGCAGCCAAAGACCACGGTCACGGCGCCTTTGGCAACTTCGCGCAGGTCGGTCAGCACTCGCTGCAGCGCGTCAGGGGTGTGGGCATAGTCGATCATCACCTGCGCCTTGCCGGGGACCGGAGCTAGACGCTGATAACGACCTTCCGGCAGGTCGAGTCCAGCAATGGCTGCGTCGCTGACCGGCCAGCCCATACCTTCGGCGGTCGCCAGCGCGGCCAGCAGATTCTGAACATTGCTGTTACCGATCAGGGGGCTGCGTACGCGCCGCGAACCCGCAGGGGTCCGCAGGTCGAGCAGGGTACCGCTAGCGCCGGGGTGCAACGCGACCGCCCGGTAGTCTCCACTCGCCACCCCAAAGCGCAGTTGCCGTACTTCCGGCGCCACGGCGGCAGCGATCTGCCCGGCGAACGCATCGTCACCGTTCAATACGGCCAGGCGGAGGCCTGGCGTCTGGAAGAGACGGGTTTTGCTGGCACCGTAGCGCACCATATCCCCGTGAAAATCGAGGTGATCCCGACTGAGATTGGTGAATACGGCGGCGGCGAAGGGTACTGCTGCCACCCGTTCCAGGGCGAGGGCATGAGAGGAGACTTCTATGGCGATGACCTTGGCGCCCTGATCGCGCAGGGTGGCCATGGTCTGCCACAAAGGGACCGGGTCCGGTGTGGTATTGGCATGGGAGATCAGTGCATCGACGCGGCCATAGCCGAGGGTGCCGATGATCATGGCTGGCTGCGGCGCAAGCTCGGCAATGAGGCGGGTCACGCTGCTCTTGCCGTTGGTGCCGGTAACGCCGACGATGACGGGCGCCTGACCCTCGTCCCAGCGGTACCAGCGGCGCAGTGCCATACCGAGCAGGGCTCGTGCCTTCGGGCTTTGCCAGACGGGATGACCCTGCTCGCCATACACGTCCTCGTCACTGTTCTCCAACAGGGCGGCAGCTGCACCCGCCGCCCACGCCTGTTGCAAAAATTGCTGTCCATCGCCATGACGGGTGTTCAGTCCGACATAGAGCATGCCGGGTCGCAGGCGACGGGTATCGGTTTCAATGCCCTGCAGGGCAATTCCCGCCAGGGCAGCAGGAGCGGCCGGCAACAGGCTGGCAAGCGTCTCAGTGTGCGGCATCACCAGCCCCCTCGGCCCAGCGCCGTTCCTGTTGCGCCGTCATGGGTTTCCCTGCGGCGGCGTTCCAGACCTCGGCGCTGACATCGGGCTGTACGCCCATTTGATGCAGGGCGGCGCCCATGGTTACCCGAAATACCGGCGCGGCGACCACGCCACCATAACGCCAGCCCTGAGTTGGTCCACGCACCACTACCGCCATGACAAATTGCGGATTGCGAGCGGGAGCGAAGCCGACAAAGGTGGTGTTCACCTGATGCTTATGAAAGCCGCCCTTGCCATTGGCCATGATGGAGGTACCCGTTTTTCCGGCCACCGAATAGCCGGGAATCGCGGCGAGAAAGCCGGTGCCGCCCCGACCGGTCACCCCCGTGAGCCAGTCGCGCAGACGCGCTGCGGTGGCGGCCGGCATGACTTGCTGACTGTGCGAGGGGGTATTGCCGGCATTGCGCAGCAGGGTGGGCTGGACATAGACCCCGTTGTTGGCGATGGCGCCATACGCCGCCGCGAGTTGCAAAGGCGTGACCGAGAGGCCGTAACCATAAGCCATGGCCGCGCGTCGCGCAACATCCCAACCCTGCCAGGCGGGAACGGTACCGCCCGCCTCCCCAGGCAGGCCCAACCCGCTCACCTGTCCGAAACCGGCATTGCGCAGCATCTGGTAGAGATCGGCGGGCGGTGTGCGCAGGGAAATCTTCGCTGCGCCTATGTTGCTGGAATACTTGAGTACCTGAGCGAGGTCGAGAGTGCCGTGGCGGACATCGTCCTGAATACAATAATGGGCCACCCGGAAGCAGTTGGTGTCCACATCAAACGTGGAATCGGGCTGGATGCTGCCATCATCCAATGCAGCAGCGATGGTGAAGGGCTTCATCACCGAGCCGGGTTCGAACGTGTCGGCGACGGCCCGGTTGTTATAGAGGCTGGGCTGAAAGTCCCCACGATCATTGGGGTTGAACGAGGGATAGCTGGCCATGGCCAGGATTTCTCCCGTGCGAACATTCATGAGCACAGCCGCCCCGGAGCGTGCCTGAAAACGCTGAACGGCGGAGGCGAGAGCCGTGTACGCTACATATTGGATGTCGCGGTCGATACTCAGGGTCAGCGTCTGACCAGGCTGTGCCGGTCGGGCTGTGCCCAGAATCGCCAAAGGATGCCCCAGATTGTCGCGCAGCCCGGTTTCTTCCCCCGCCTTCCCCCGCAGCCACTGATTGTATGCCAGCTCCAACCCTTCGATGCCGCGCCCGTCCACATTGGTGAAGCCGAGCAACGGCGCGGCGATGCTGCCGGACGGATAGTAACGCCGATTTTCGTTGAAGCTATATAAGCCGGGTACGTGCAGGGCGAGAATGGCAGCGGCACGTTCCGGAGCGATCTGCCGGGCGAGGAAGGCGAACCGGCTGCCGCCGCCATGGATTCGGGTGGCGAGGGTGGCTGCGCTGACCCCCAGAACGGATGCAATCTGTGGCCACTGCGCCTGCTGGGCATTAAACAACCGGGGATCTACCCAGAGGGTTTGTACCGGGACGGATAGCGCCAGTGTTTTGCCGGAGCGATCCAGAACAGCACCGCGCTGCGCCGGCAGGGCAAAGTGTCGCAGATAACGCTGGGCACCCTGGCTGCGCAGAAATGGGCCGCGCTCCACCTGTGCCTGCCAGGCTTCCGCCATCACCGCTGCCAGACCCAGCGCGACGGTCACCCACAACGCCGTAGCCCGCCATGCGGGGAGCATGACGGTTGGAAGCGGGAGGAGCGGGGCGCCGGGCTGGGTCATCGTGTTCTGACCATGATGATCTGATTGCTTTTGGGGGCAGAAAGCCCAAGCTTCTGGCGGGCAATATCGCCTACGCGGGCATTGGAGGCGAGAGTGGCCTGTTCCAGCTCCAGCTGGCCCCAGCGGTTGTCCAGGGCAAAATGTCTAGCCTGGGCTTCCTGTAACGCAATGAACTGGCTACGGGTATTTTGCCTTGCCGCGACGATGCCGAACAGCGAGGCGGTAATCAGCAAGGCGAGAATGATGGTGCTACGCCGCATGACGCTCACTCCTTTCGGCAACCCGCAGTACAGCGGAGCGGGAGCGGGGGTTGTCATGAGTTTCCCGGGGGCCGGCACGCAGCGCCTTACCTGCCGGATGCCATGGCAGGGGCGGGAGATCGCTGGCGCGCAGAGGGATATCGGCACTGATACGATAATCGTCCGCGCGGAAAAAACGTTTTACCATACGGTCTTCCAGGGAGTGAAAACTGATGACCGCCAGCCGGCCTCCGGCGCGTAACGCATTCATGGCCTGAGGCAGGAAGGCCTCCAGTTCTTCCAGTTCGCGGTTGATGAAGATGCGAATGCCCTGAAAACTGCGGGTCGCCGGATGCTGTCCGGTTTCGTGCCGGGGCAGTACCTGGGCGATCAGCTCCGCCAGTTGCAGGGTTCTGGTAATGGGCGCCTGTTCCCGGGCACGCAGGATGGCGCGAGCGATGGGGCGAGCAAAACGTTCTTCGCCGTACTCGCGCAATACCCGCGTCATATCTGCTTCCGCCGCAGTCGCCAGCCACTCTGCCGCACTCCTGTCCGCTCCCGGGTCCATACGCATATCGAGGGGGCCATCGCGCAGGAAACTGAAGCCGCGCGCTGCCTCATCCAGTTGCGGAGAGGACACGCCGAGATCGGCGAGGATGGCGTCCACGCGCTCCCACTCCAGCGCAGCAAGCACTTCGGCCAACTGGCTGAAGCGTGCCTGGCGGATATATACCCGGGAATCCTGCGCGAAGCGCGCGCGCAATGCGGCGATGGCGCTCGGGTCGCGGTCAAGAATGAGTAGGGTATCCGCCGCCCCAAGTTCCGCCAGCAGCGCTGCACTATGGCCTCCCCGACCGCCGGTGGCATCGACGCAGCGCACGGCGGCGCCATTACGGCGGAGCGCTGGACGCAGGGCGGTGATGGTTTCTGCCAGAAGAACGGCAACATGGGTTGCATCCGGCTCATTTGCGCTCCTCACAGGATCAGGTCCCCCAGGCTGGCAAAACCATCCGCACCGGACAGCCAGGTTTCCTGGCAGGCGTCCCAGCGCGCGGCATCCCAGATTTCAAACTTGTCGATCTGACCGACCAGTACCAGTTCCTTGTCGAGTTCCGCAAATTTGCGCAGGTTGGGAGAAAGCAGGATACGGGCCTGGGCATCCAGACGAAGTTCTTCGGATTGTCCTACAAAAAGACGCTGGAACTGCCGGGCCGCAGGATTGTTGCTGGGGAGTTCGGCGATACGGCGCTCCACCTTTTCCCAGGTGGGCAGGGGGTAGGCTACCAGGCAGCGTTCTCCTTTTTGGCTCTGGGCGTCAATGGTGACGACCAGTTGACCGTCACAGTGGGCGCTGAGCCAATCGCGGAAGCGTGCCGGGACATTCATGCGTCCCTTGCTGTCCAGACTGTGCCGATGGGTTCCCCTAAACATGTCTGTACGCTTCCTCCAAAATCTTCCACTTCAACCCACTTTACCCCACACCTTGAAGGTTAGAGGGAAGGCCGCCCGCTGTCAAGGAAAAAACGCGAATAATTACGGCATGTTAGAGCGTGTTTATAAAGAGTAAACAAAATACTTGAAGGGGTTTCCGCAATTATCGGATTATATGGTGCAAAATATACTGCAGGAAGGACTCCCCAAGGCGGAGAATGGGCGGGCGCCATTTGCGGCACACGCTCTATCAGGCTAATTTTAATTGGTGTTTTCAATGGTGCTACGGGCGCTGTCGGGATGGCGCGCGGCATGTGGTAAAAATTGGAGTGGGCCGATAAGCCGGGTTCTGTCGTGGACGACCATTCCTCTAGGCCTGAACTTACGCGCAGGCTCCAGCAACCTACCCGCGTGCACCGCGGGCCACGGTATCGCACGCCTATTTGGTCTTGCTCCAGGCGGGGTTTTCCCTGCCATTCCCGTCGCCGGAAATGCGGTGCGCTCTTACCGCACCTTTTCACCCTTACCGGCGCTTGCGCGCTTTGGCGGTATATTTTCTGTGGCACTTTCCGTAGGCTCACGCCTCCCGGCCGTTAGCCGGCGCCTTGCCCTGTGGAGCCCGGACTTTCCTCCCCGGATTGCTCCGCGGCGGTCGTCTGGCCCACTCCGCTGCGGATCATACGCGTTTTGAATCCTCCTGTCAGAAGAAAAACGCGGAGCCGGATTCCGCGCACTATACTCCCTATGCTGGGGTGCGCGGGTGTAGGTCGCGGCAGGACGCTATTCAGTGCGGGTCTGTGGAAAGGAGCGAAATGACATGATCAACGATAGTTTTCTCGACGAATCAAGGGAAGTGCCATCGACGACACCGATGGAACGGGTGGTCGCCTGGTCCGTTTTTCGGAGCCGTGAGGAGGCGCGGCATCTGGTGGAGCACGTCTATCTGGCTCCAGGGCAAAGCCTCGTCGGTGGCCATGGGCAAGACAGTATTGCGCCGTACTGGTGGGTGGGAGTGCAGGTGCCGGACGTCAGCCATTGGGGGAACGTGACCGCAGTCCATAAACACGGTCGCCTCGGAGACTGAGTTCAGGCAGGCGTCGGCGCAGTTCCGCCATCAGGCGCTCGCGATCATGGCAAGCACCCACCACCTGCAGTTCGTGGGCAAGGGCCAGTGCCTTGCCCAACTGCGGTCCGGGGGTGAGTCCCAGTGCCATCAGGTCAGGCCCCTTCAGCAATGGTTTCGGCAGACGGGGCCAGGCATTCATCTCCTGCCAGAGCCTGCGGGCGGTGTCTATGGCCGGTGGGTGCTCCCTGCCTGCCCCGCGCGCGTCCGCCAGGGCGACATCCAGCAGTAAGGAGAGGTCAGGAACCTGCAGCGCAAGGTGGGCATAGGCGGCGCGCCCGGCGCCATCGCGGTAAAGTGCATAGGGGGCGCCGTGCCAGCGAATGACCGGCAGTATCTGACGGCTGAGGTGTCTGCCCGGAAAATAGCGGCCCAGAAAAGATTCGGCGCCGGTGCGTGCTCGTTCATGCCCGAAGGCGCGCCAGCGACCCTGAGGATCGCGCCGGGTGGTGCTGGCTTTGCCGAGATCGTGCAGCAGGGCGCTGAGCATGAGGATGATATCGCGCGACCGGTCGCCGCTGCGTAGTTGGCCGGCAGCAGCCAGTACTCGCCCCGTATGTATCCATACGTCGCCTTCCGGGTGGGCATCGGGACGTTGGGGTACGGCCTGCAGGGCATGGAGTTCGGGGAATCGGGTGACAGCTCCGGTAAGGGCGAGACTATCCCATGCCCGGATCAAGTGCTGGCCGCGCAGAAGCAGCGCCTCCCACTCCTTGCGCAGACGTTCCCCGGGGACTTGCTGCAGGCGGGGCGCCAGTTGGCGGCAGAGGGTGGCAGTCCGGGCTTCAATGGAAAATCCGAGCTGCCCCGCCAGTCGGGCGGCGCGGAAAACGCGCAGGGGGTCCTCGCCGAAACTATCCGCCGACACCACGCGCAGCCGCCGGGCGCGGAGGTCGTCCACACCGCCAAAGTGATCCAGCAGACGCTGCGTCCGCCAGTTCCAGACCAGGGCGTTGACCGAAAAATCCCGCCGCTGCGCGGCGATCTCCCAGGGCAGGTGGGGGTCGATACGCCCGCCCTGGGCCTGGGGCAGGGCAATCTCCGCACCCGCTACCACCCACACTGCACAGCGGCCGCCTACCCGATGGGCGCCAAAAGGCATCAGACACTCGCCCAGGCGTGCCTCGCTCAACCCGTGAATTTCCAGATCCCAGTCGTGGGCGGCCATACCCAGCAGGGCATCCCGCGGGGTGCCGCCCACCACCAGGACTTCTGCCCCGGCCCGCTGCAGGGCCGTGAGAACGGGTGTCAGCGCGGCAGGTGGTTCGAGGAGCATGGTGATCAGCCCTTGCCGCTGCCCATTTGCGTCAGCAGAGCGGCGTAATGCTCGGCGACAACGCGCCGTTTCACTTTGAGGGTGGGTGTCAGTTCGCCGTTGGTTTCACTCAGTGCTTCCGGCAGCAGAGCGAAACGCTTCACCTGTTCATGGGAGGGCAGGTCGGAGAGGGCGGTCGCGATGGCCTTAAGGATGGCCTTGCGGGCGGCGGCTTCGTCCGCGTGGTCACCGACACGCGCTTTAAGAACCTCCTGATTGGGAAAGATGAGCGCCACAAGATAGGGCATTCGGTCACCGAAGACGACGGCCTGTTCGATCAGCGCTTGCGCCATCAGCCGCATCTCGATTTTTTGCGGCGGGATATTCTCGCCGGCGGAGTTGACGATCAGGTCTTTCTTGCGGTCGCTGATCCGCAGGTAACCGTCCGGGTCCAGACTGCCCACGTCGCCGGTGTGCAACCAGCCGTCTGCCAGCGCCTCGCGCGTCGCGCTCTCGTTGTTCCAGTAGCCCAGCATGACGGACGGGCCGCGCACCAGGATTTCGCCATCTGCGGCCATACGCCCCTCGAGATTGGGCAGGAACCGCCCCACGGTTCCCGGATGAATGGCTTCCAGTGGATTGGCGGCGATCACCGGACTCGCTTCGGTCATGCCGTACCCTTCAATAATGGGCAATCCCAGGTCAATGAAGAAGCGGGTGATCCCGGCGTCCAGCGGCGCGCCGCCGGAGACGAAGAAGCGCAGGCGCCCGCCCAGTTTCCTGCGGAGACTGCGGATCAGCAGGCGGCGGGTAAGGGAACGTTGCCAGCGCATCGCCGGACGTCCCTGCGGATCGAGCCCTGCCCCCCGGCGCAGAAAACGCCCGAGCAGGCCCGGTCGGTCTTCGATACCTCGTCGTACCCGGCCATAGAGTAGTTGAAAAACGCGCGGCACGGCGACCACTATGTCCGGATGCGATGTTGCCATGTCGCGGAGGACGGTGTCCGGGCGTTCCGCGTAGGCTACTTCCAGGCCCAGCAGGTAGGCGCCGAAATGCCCGGTACCGCGTTCAAAGACATGGGACAGAGGCAGTATGGAAAGCAGGCGTTGTCCAGTATGTAACGGTACCAGCGGCAAAAAACCTTCGATGTTACTGAGGATGTTGCCGTGACTGAGCATAACGCCCTTGGGCCAACCCGTCGTCCCAGAAGTGTAGACGATGGTTGCGGTTTGCTGGCGCTGCAAGGCCGCCAGATGTTCTTCCAGCCCGCTATCCGGTACGGCTGCCCCCTCGTTCTCCAGTGACGCCCAATGGCGCAGGCCGGCGTTCTGCGCGGCCGTCGCATCGCGCAGCAGGATACGGTCATCGGCCACGCCCCAGCCGCCCTCGCCCCCCAGTCGTTGCCACTCCCCGACGCCTTCCAGCAGCATCAACCCGGCGCCGCTGTCACCCAGTACAAAGTGAATCTCGCGCGGGCTGAATGTCGGATAGAGAGGGACGGTAATGGCGCCAACGCTGAGGATGGCAAAATCCATGATGGCCCAATCCACGGAGTTGGGGGCCATCAGAATGACCCTCTCGCCCCGGCGTACCCCCAGGTGCAGAAGTCCTCGCGCCCGCGCCCGTACATGTCCGGCGAAGGCCGCTGCGGTCATCGGCTGAAAAACGTCGCCCTGTCGTTGCAGGGCGATGGTCCCGCGGGGAGCGCGGGCACAGCGTGCGAAGAGGCCCTCGGGCAGGCTCTGGAAATGGCCGAGATCGATGTTCATATCAGCGCATGGCCTTCTCGGCAGGTGTCAGGCTGCGTTTGAAGCTCTCCATGCTGAAGATGCGATCCATATAATTCTGGGTGGCACGGGCTGCGGCAGGCAGGGAGATGTCCAGTACCGGCATGCGCCACAGGAGTGGGGCGATAGCACAGTCGAGTACCGAAAGGTCATCACCAAAGAGGTAACGCTGCTGGCTGAAGATGCTGTTCAGGCCGGCGAGGGTGCTGCGAATCTGCTCCTTGGCGGTTTTGGCCTGCTCGGCAGCGTAGCCGGGCTGAAAGAGCGGTGCAAACCAGTCACGGTCGAAACGCAGGAGACCCAGGCGCACCTTGGCACGGGATATGGGGTCTACCGGAATCAGTGGTGGATGGGGGAATCGCTCGTCGAGGTACTCCATGATCAGGACCGATTCGTGAATGGCAAGATCGCGATCCACCAAGGTTGGCACCTGGTTGTAGGGATTGAGTTCCGCAAGGTCTTCGGGCCGGTTGCCGAGATCGACGTCGATGATCTGGTATTCCATAGCCTTCTCTTCCAGCACGAAACGCACACGGTGCGCGAAGACACAATCGTTGCTGGAGTAGAGCGTCATGAGGGTTTTTTTGCTGCTGGGGGTGGCCATGATCTGTGTCCTTGTATCGGAGAAGCCTGGTTACGATGCGACGGCCGTTGAGCGATCGCGCATCCGGCAATTATACATAACCGGATGCGCCTTTGGGTGATTACATCCTAGCTGCCGGCGGGAAAAAGCTTCTATGGCATGTGTTAATAAATGTCAACGGAATATTGTCAAGGCCGACCAGCCCCTGTAAACTGCCTGACCAGTCGGTTAGTTGTATAGAGACAACAAAAGTTGTAAAGTGGAGATACTTATTCAGTGGGAGGGCGATCCCTCAGGTCGCGGAAGAAGGTTATGATGCGTCAGCGTACACTTAAGAACATGATCTGGGGCACAGGAATCGGTTTGCATAGCGGCAAGAAGGTCTACGTCGGCCTGCGCCCGGCACCTGTAAATACCGGGATCGTATTTCACCGCAGCGATATCGAGGGCGGCGCCTGGATCAAAGCGGATCCGCTCCATGTGGTGGATACCCGCCTTTCCACCAATATCGGCGATGGCCATATCCGGGTTGGCACCGTTGAACACCTGATGTCGGCGTTGGCGGGTCTTGGTATCGATAATGCCTATGTGGATCTCGATGGACCCGAAGTGCCCATCATGGACGGTAGCGCTGCGCCCTTCGTATTTCTCATCCAGTGCGCGGGGATTGAAGAGCAGAATGCCCCGAAGCGATTCATCCGCATCACCAAACCGCTCAAGGCGGAAGATGGTGACCGCTGGGTACAACTGGAGCCGTTCGAAGGCTTCAAGGTAAGTTTCGCCATCGATTTTGACCATCCGGTGATGAAAAACGGCGGTCAGGAGGTGACGGTGGACTTCGCCCGCACTTCTTACCTCAAGGAGGTGGCCCGTGCGCGAACCTTCGGCTTCATGCGCGAAGTCGAAGCCTTGCGGCGGATGGGTCTGGCCCTCGGCGGCAATCTGGACAACGCTATCGTGGTCGACGATTACCGTGTGCTCAACGAAGAAGGGTTGCGCTACACCAATGAGTTCGTGCGCCATAAGGTGCTGGATTCCATAGGCGACCTCTATCTGCTCGGGCATCCGCTGGTCGGCCATTTTTCCGGACACAAGGCCGGACACGCCCTCAACAACAGTCTGCTGCGGGCGCTGCTTCTCCGTCAGGACGCCTGGGAGTTTGTGGATTACGCCGAGCGGCGTGCGCCGTTTTCCTTTGCCGACACCTTGGTGACGGCCTCCGCCTGAAGACGGTCCATGGTGTTGGCCAGGCGCTGCAGAGCGGCGGCGATGGCTTGTGGCACCTGCCCGGTCACGGCCCGCAGCGCTTCGGGTGCCTCTGCTGAAATCTGAGGCGCCCGCTGAATTCCCGCCGACTGCGGCAGCCGGTATGACCAGGGCCGGACCGCGGCGACGATTTGCCGCGCCGACGTTTCCGGGAAACGGGTATTCCATTGTTTCAGTATTTTTTTTTCATTTCTTCGCAGCCAGGAAATCCATACCGGGCTCTGACAAAGTACGCTCAGCACCCCCCCGGACCAGTCAACCAGCCAAGTCTGGTCCTGCGCTTCCAGCGCGAGTAATCCGTTCCAGTCGACCTGACGCTCGCGCAACAGAGCTCCGCGACGGCAGACCTCTGCGATGGGTCCTGAAGAACCTTGCGTCATGGTGCGCCAGGCGCGCCACCGTTTATCATCCATAGGCTTTCATGCTACCCTGCTCGATATTTTTTACTAGGTTCGTGTACTCATCATGTTTGGAACTATCATCCGCCATGTCGTCGGCAGTCGCAATGACCGACTGATCAAGAAGGCCCGTGCCGTTGTGGCGCAGGTCAACGCCCTGGAAGACCGCTTCAAGGCCATGGACGACGCGACCCTTGCTGCGCAGACCGCGATCTTCCGGGAACGGGTGGCCCGGGGTGAACCGCTCGATGCCCTGTTGCCGGAGGCATTCGCCGTGGTGCGTGAGGTGACCCGGCGGGTCATGGGCATGCGCCAGTACGATGTGCAGATCATCGGTGGTTACATGCTCCATGAAGGTAAAATTGCGGAGATGCGCACTGGTGAGGGCAAGACCCTCGTTGCAACCTTGCCGGCCTACCTCAACGCCCTGCAGGGTAAGGGCGTGCATGTGGTGACAGTCAATGACTATCTGGCCAGCCGCGATGCCCAGTGGGTCGGCAAGATTCACCGCTTTCTGGGTCTGAGCGTGGGTACCATCATCTCGGACCTGTCCAGTGAGGAGCGCCGCGCGGCCTATGCGGCCGACATCACCTACGGCACCAATAACGAGTTCGGTTTCGATTATCTGCGGGATAACATGGCGTTTTCTCCTGCCGACCGGGTACAGCGCGGTCTGCACTACGCCATCATCGACGAGGTGGATTCCATCCTGATCGACGAGGCGCGTACCCCGCTCATCATCAGTGGTCCCACTGAAGAAAATACCGACCTTTACTACCGGGTGGACAAACTCGTCGGGAGTTTTGTCGTCGATGAGGACTACACGGTCGATGAAAAGGCCCGGCAGGTCATGCTTACGGAGGAGGGGATCGAAAAGGCGGAACGCCTGATGGCGGAGAGCGGCCTGCTGGTTGACGGCGACCTCTACGATCTGGCCAACGTCACCTTGGTCCATCACCTCAACCAGGCGTTGCGGGCCCACGTGATCTACCGGCGGGAGACGGATTATATCGTTCGCGACGGAGAGGTCTGTATCGTCGACGAATTCACCGGACGTATGATGTCCGGGCGGCGCTGGTCTGATGGCCTGCATCAGGCGGTGGAAGCCAAGGAAGGGGTGGCGGTCCAGAATGAGAACCAGACCCTGGCCTCCATCACCTTTCAGAATTATTTCCGCATGTACGAAAAACTGTCGGGCATGACCGGGACCGCTGACACGGAAGCATTTGAACTGAATCAGATTTACGGCCTGGAAGTGGTGATCATACCGACTCACAGGCCGGTGAGTCGGACGGATTTCGCCGATCTTATCTACCGGACCAGTCAGGAGAAGTGGAAAGCGATAGTGGAAGATATCCGCGACTGTCAACGGCGCGGGCAGCCGGTACTGGTGGGTACCACCTCTATCGAACACAACGAATTTCTGTCTCATCTGCTCAAGCAGGCGCGGGTTTCCCATGAAGTGCTGAACGCCAAACAGCATCAGCGCGAGGCGGAGATCATAGCCCAGGCGGGCACGCCGGGGGCGGTGACCATCGCCACCAACATGGCGGGACGGGGTACCGACATCGTGCTGGGCGGCAATGTCGGCCATCAGGTGGATATGGTGCTGGCCAATCCGGATCTGGAAGAGGATGAAAAAACCCGGCGGATCGAGTCTCTCAAGAGCGGTTGGCAGGGGCTGCATGACGCGGCGATAGCGGCGGGCGGATTACATATCATCGGTACCGAACGTCATGAATCGCGGCGGATAGACAACCAGTTGCGCGGGCGGTCCGGCCGCCAGGGCGACCCCGGCACCACCCGTTTCTACCTTTCCCTGGATGACCCCCTGATGCGCATTTTCGGTAGCGACCGTCTGAGTGGCCTGATGCAGAAGCTGGGCATGAAGGAGGGGGAGGCGATCGAGCATCCCTGGGTGACCAAGTCCATCGAGAATGCCCAGCGCAAAGTGGAAAGCCGCAACTTCGATATCCGCAAACAATTGCTGGAATACGACGACGTGGCCAATGAGCAGCGCCGGATCATCTATCAGCAACGCAACGCCTTCATGGATGCCGATGACGTCGGTGCGGAAATCAGGGCGTTGCGCGACGATGTTCTGGACGCAGTGCTGGCCGCCACGGCGCCTGAAGGCGTTATGGAAGAGCGCTGGGATCTGCCAGGCCTGGAAGCGTCCCTGGAGCGGATTTTTGGCCTGCAGGTCCCGGTCGGGCAATGGCTGGAGCAGGATAAAGGCCTCACTCACGCGGTGCTACGTGAGCGGATCATGGAGATGGTGTTGTCCGCTTACGCGGCCAAAGAGTCTCTCATGGGCAGCGAGATGACCCGTCACTTCGAAAAGTCCATCCTGCTGCAGGTCCTGGACAGCCAGTGGAAGGACCATCTGGCGAGCATGGATCATCTCCGCGAAGGCATTCACCTGCGTGGATATGCTCAGAAGAATCCCAAACAGGAGTACAAGCGGGAGTCTCTGATCATGTTCAACGCCATGCTGGCTGAGTTGCGCGAAGAAGTGGTCAGCGCCCTCTCGCGCTTGCATGTGAGTCCGGCTCCGGCAGAGCCGCTGGATTGGGACGCCATCGCCCGTGCCGCCCAGCCTCGGCATTTGCAGTTTTCCCATCCGGATTTTGCAGCGGCGGCGGCACCGCTTGTCGAAGATGCCGGACTTGCACTGGCGGGGCTGGACGTCATTGGTGAACAGGAGGCCGGTCACAGCCCCGCGATCAGTGACGACAAGGTGGGACGGAATCAGCCGTGCCCTTGCGGTTCCGGCAAAAAGTACAAGCATTGTCACGGGCGCCTGCAATAAGGAAAGCGTATGGCCGTCGGTCTTGATCCTCCCCGGAATATCCTGCCCGTAGCGGGGGTTCGCCTGAGCGTGGCGGAGGCGGGTATTCGTTATGTGGGTCGTCGTGATCTGACCCTGATTCATCTCGCCGAGGGGTCCCAGGTGGCGGCCGTTTTTACCCGCAACCGCTTTTGCGCCGCGCCCGTACTGGTGGCGCGGCATCATCTCGCGGAAGGGCCCGGCGTGCGGGCACTGGTGATCAATACGGGCAATGCCAATGCCGGTACGGGTGCAAATGGTTTGCGGGCGGCAGAGGCGAGTTGCCGGGAAGTGGCCGAGCAGTTGGGCTGCGCGCCCGGAGCGGTGCTGCCCTTCTCCACCGGGGTGATCGGTGAGCCTGTGGCGCTGGCGGAAAAAATCGCCGCAGTCCTGCCGACCTGCGTTGTCGGACTCGCCGAGGACCAATGGGAGGCTGCTGCGGCGGCGATCATGACCACCGACACCATCGCCAAGTGCTGTTCCCGGCAGATCGAGATGGACGGCGTTAGGATCACGGTGACCGGCATGGCCAAAGGGTCGGGGATGATCCGCCCCGATATGGCCACGATGCTGGCCTACATCGCCACCGATGCCCCGCTGCATGGGGCGGCCTTGCAGCAGTGCCTGCAGGAGGCCGTGGCGCAGTCCTTCAACCGCATCACGGTGGACGGCGATACCTCCACCAACGATGCCTGCGTCCTGATGGCGACGGGACGCGCGGCGCTACCGCCCGTCACGAAGGCGATAGATCCCCGCTACGGGAAACTGAGAGACACGATCACGCTCGTCGCACAATGGCTGGCACAGGCGGTTGTGCGCGACGGCGAGGGGGCGACCAAGTTCATTCCGATCCGTATTTCGGGCGGGTGTGATGAGGCGGAGTGCTTGCGGGTGGCTTACCGCATGGCCCATAGCCCCTTGATCAAGACGGCGTTCTTTGCCTCTGACCCGAACTGGGGGCGCTTGCTGGCGGCCATTGGTTCAGCCGGCGTCGACGACCTGGATGTGGCGGGCGTGCAGGTCTGGCTGGGTGATACGCGCATCGTGCGGGATGGTGCCCGCGACCCTGGTTACAGCGAGGCGGCGGGACAGGCGGTAATGGCTCAGGAGGAAATCCCGGTGCGTGTTGATCTGGGCAGGGGGGGCGCCGAAGCGCAAATCTGGACCTGCGACTTGTCCTATGACTATGTGCGTATCAACGCCGATTATCGTAGCTGATGCCCACTGTTCCCGTCGCAACCGGAATCATTGAAGACGCCTCCGGGCGCCTGCTGGTTGCACTGCGCCCGGAGGGCAAGCCCTGGCCGGGGTTCTGGGAGTTTCCCGGCGGCAAGGTCGATCCGGGCGAAACGCCGGAACAGGCGCTGGTCCGGGAGCTCTGGGAAGAGTTGGGGGTTATGGTAACCGCGCCGGAACCCTTCCGGGTGCTGGAATATACCTATCCGGAACGGACGGTGCGCCTGCATTTCTACCGGGTGCGGCACTGGACGGGCACGGCCCATGGCCGCGAGGGACAGGAAGTACGCTGGCTTTTTCCCTGGGAGATCCCAGCGCTGGAGTGTCTCCCCGCGAACCTCCGTCTGACTGCGGACGTGTTGGCGGAGACCCTTCCCCAGCCGCCCCTCTGCCTGATTGCGGATCCGGGCAGGTTGCCCCTGCCTGATTTCCGGCGCGCGCTGGAAGCGGCCCTTGATGCCGGACTGCGCTGGCTGGTGTTGCGCTGCAAAGCGGTGCCTGACGGCTCCAGTGCTGACGTGTTGGCGGCACTATGCGCCGGGGCGTTGGCGGGGGGCGTGCAGGTCTACCTCAATCATCCCGACCCCCTGCCCGACTGGCCAAGGACCGGTCGTCACCTGACCCAGGCGCAGTCAGATGCGGGCGTAAAACCCAATGAGACATTCGGGGTATCCTGTCATGACGCTGCGGGCTTGCAACAGGCGGCGCGCCTGGGCGCGCGTTATGCCTTTCTCTCGCCGATTTTCCCCACTTCCAGCCATCCGGGTACGGAGGCGCTGGGACCCGGGGTTTTCGCGGCGATGGCCGCTGAGTCCTCTCTACCCCTCATTGCGCTCGGCGGAATGACGGCAGCACGGGTGCCGGAGGCGCTGGCGGCAGGTGCACGGGGTGTGGCGGTGCTCTCCGGCATTCTCGAAGCACAGGATCCTGCGGCCGCTACCCGCGCTTTGCTCCGTCACTGGGACCGTTAAATGGCCCTGGTTTCCGTCGTAATCCCGCTCTACAACGAGATCGACAATGTCTCGCCGCTTTGTGCGGCCCTCAGCAACGCCCTGGGAGACGCCGACGCCGAAGTCATCATCGTCGATGACGGCAGCCGGGACGGGAGTGCCGCCGCGCTGGACCGGGAGGCGGAGGCGCGCGGCGCGCGTTTCAAAATCATCCATCTGCAACGGAATTTTGGGCAGACGGCGGCGATGCAGGCGGGGATCGACGCCGCCTTGGGCGAGGTGATCGTGACCCTGGATGCGGATCTGCAAAATGATCCGGAAGATATCCTGCCTCTGGCCCGGCGCCTGCTGGAGGGGAATCTGGACGTGGTGGCCGGCTGGCGGAAAAACCGGCAGGACGGTCTGTTGTTGCGCAGGATGCCGTCGCGGATTGCCAATCATCTGATCCGCCACCTCACGGGGGTTTATCTGCACGATTACGGCTGCACCCTCAAAGCCTACCGGGCCTCGGTGATCCGGGGAGTGCGCCTGTATGGCGAAATGCATCGCTTTATTCCGGCCTGGCTTTCCACTCTGACTTACACGGATCGCATCGTCGAGGTGCCGGTACGGCACCATCCGCGCCGGGCGGGGCACAGCAAATATGGCATCACCCGTACCTTCCGGGTACTGGTGGATCTGCTCTTCGTCAAGTTTTTTCTGGGCTACAGCCAGCGACCCATGCATTTCTTCGGGGTGATCGGATTGATCCTCCTGAGCAGCGGTTCGGTCATGCTGCTGTATCTTTTTATTGACAAGTTTGGCTATGGAGCAGCGCTGTCCGGGCGCCCCATGTTGATTGCCGGCGTGCTGTTTTTCCTCGCCGGGCTGCAATTCCTCAATACCGGCATCCTCGGCGAGATGTTGGTGCGCGTCTACCATGAGTCTCAGGATAAAAAGACTTATGTGGTCCGCCATACCGTACATCTCGATCCGCCCGCGTGAAGCCGGTTCCCATTCTGATGTACCACAACATAGCGGTGGCCCCGAAGGGGGTCAGGCTGCGCGGTCTCTATGTTTCGCCCGGGCGCTTTGCGCGGCAGATGGCGCTGCTGCACTGGTTGGGTTACCGCGGTTTGTCCATGTCTGCGGCGCTGCCCTATCTGCGTGGTGAGCGAGAGGGCAAGGTGGTGGTGATTACTCTGGACGACGGTTATCGGGACAACCTCGAATGCGCGTTGCCGGTGTTGCTGCACTACGGTTATACCGCCACCTGCTACGTGGTGAGTGCTGCCATCGGTACCGACAATCATTGGGATGCGCAGCTGCTTGGTACACATAAGCCACTGATGAACCTGAATGAATTATGCCGCTGGCGGGATGCCGGGATGGAGGTCGGGGCGCACAGCCGCCATCATCCACGCCTGCCGGAACTGGATGAAGCCGAGCTGAACGACGAGGTGGAGGGTTCCCGGTGCGAACTGGAAGAGAGGTTGACGGTGCCGGTGACCCAGTTCTGTTATCCCTATGGTGCGGCGGGGCTGCGCGAGCGGGAGGCGGCCCGGCGCGCCGGCTTTGCTGCCGCGGTGACCGTACGGAGGGGTCGCGCCCAGCCCGGTGGGGATCTCTTCGACTTGCCACGGGTGATGGTCGGCGGACACCACGCGCCGCATGTGTTTCCCCTGCAATTGCTGACCACGCATGAGGACCACCATTGATCGCAGTTCCGCGTCGTCTGCTCTGGGTGGGCACCAACCCCGGCGGTGGTGGTACGGAGACGCACATGATCACCCTGAGTCGCGCCTTGGCCGAGCAGGGGGCGGAGGTGCATTGTCTGGTGCATCCGCAAGGACGGATCGCACAGGCGCTGGAGACTGCGCCGGTGGCCCGGCACTTCGGGGTCTTCCGCAACAGCGCCGATCCCGGCGGTATCCGCGCCCTGCGCCTGACCCTCCGCGGCGTGCAGCCGGACTGGGTTATCGGCAGCTTCAGCAAGGAATACTGGCCGCTGGCACTGATCAGCCGCAGTGAGGGGCGGCCTCTCGCATTGTTCCGGCACATGGATCTGCGCCTCAGGCCCAGCACCCGCTGGCTGCTCTCGCGCTGGCCTCTACGCTTGTTCGCGATTTCCGCCTATCTGCGGGAGCGACTGATCCTGCAGGGCGTGCCGGCAGAACGTATCGAAGTGTTGGCGAATCCCCTGCGCCTGGCAGATTTTCGGCGTGATTTCACGGCGCGAACGTGGCAGCGCGCCGCCTTGGGATTAACGGATGAGGATTTTCTTGTGGGCTTTGTCGGCGCCTGGCACCAGGGCAAGGGTGTGTTCATGCTTGCCGACGCCATCAATGCCGCGCACGCCACAGATGCACGGGTGCATGGCATGTGGCTGGGCGGCGGCGCCCACGAGGCGGACCTGCGCGCGCGCCTGCGCGATAAACCTTGGCACCATTTGCTGGGCTGGCAAGACCCGGCCACGCCCTGGTACAGCGTCATGGATACCCTTGCCTTGCCTTCCATCGAGCCGGATACCTTTGGCCGTGTCTGTCTGGAGGCGCAGGCCTGCGCGACGCCGGTGCTGGGTGCGGCCATGGGGGGTATTCCCGAGAGCTTTGCGGCGGATCGGAGTGGCCTGTTATTGCCTGCCGGAAACATGGCATGTTGGCGGGACGCTATTCTCCGCTTTGCGGCGGATCGGAATTTGTGCGCGGAGTTCGGTGCCGCCGGGCCGGGATATGCCCGGCATTTTGACGCCGGCATCATCGCCCGCGATTTTCTGGCCAGCCTGGCGCGATGACACAGATGCTTCCACGTCTTATGATAGAGGCTGTTTATTGGCTGAGGCCGGGGGGAAGGTCATGCAGGTAGCCATGTTACGGCCTTTGTCTGTCAAAGAGTATCTGGAAGGTGAGGAGCGCGCCGATATACGCCACGAGTATGTGGCCGGGCAGGTCTATGCCATGGCTGGGGCCAATCTGCGTCATAACCAGATTGCGGGCAACCTGTATGGACTGCTCTGGCAAAAGACCCGTGGGTAGTCACTGGCAGGTTCTGAACAGCGATATGAAAGTGCGGGTAGAAGCTGTAGATGCCTTTTATTATCCCGATGTCGTGTTGCGTTGTGGTGTGCCGTTGTCCGGAGATTCCCTCTATCTGGAAGATCCTTGCCTTATCGTCGAAGTATTGTCGGCTGGCACGGCGAATGTGGACCGTCGTGAAAAGATACAAGCTTATCAGACGCTTCCTAGCCTGCAGGAACATGTTTTGGTGGATAGCGAAAAAGCCGTCGTCGAGGCATTCCGTCGGCATCCTGAAGGTCGGTGGTACGAGTTGCTGAATGACCCTGAAAACGACCGTTTGTGCCTCCGATGTGTCGACTTGGCACTTTCAGTAGAGGACATCTATGCCGGCGTCGATCTGCCTGTGGCTGCTCAGACCGATTGAATGCCGCGCTGATGCCACGTCCAGCCGATAGGGGGTCTCCGGCGACTCGGGTTTTACACGTGCTTGCCACGCTGGGGTACCGGATCGAATGACCACAACGAACACCAGAAACTACTGGCTGCTGTTTGCACTCGCCGCGGCTAGCTTCGTCTTTACCTTCAATAACGTCCAGTATACCGGTGAAGAAGCGGTTTATCCGCTCATGTCCTATGAAATGTGGTATCACGGCCATATGCTCACCCCGATCATGTACGGACAGGACTATTGGCGCCCGCCCTTGGATAATTGGCTCATCACCATTGTGTCAATGTTGATTGGCTGGTCTCACATGCTGGTTGCGGCACGGTTGATCGCGGCTTTGGCGACGGTGGGTTCCGGACTGCTCGTGGGATGGTTTGCGGGAAGAGTCTGGAAGGAAAGGAGACTGGCTGCTTTCGCGGCCTTGGTGTATATCACGTTGGGGGATGTGCTCTTTTACGATGGCTGGCTGGCGTATAGTGACCCGTTGTTCGCCTTTTTCTGCTTGGCGGCCATGCTTCTTGGGTGGCTTGCGGTGATAGAGCGGCGTGTTGGTTTCTTCGCTGTTGCCGTACTGGCGTTGTCTTGTGCGTTTCTTACCAAGGCAGTGACCGCCTATGTATTTTACGGCGTGGCGGTATTGGTGGTGGCCTACCAAACCCGTGGCTGGCGTTTTTTGTTTTCGTGGCCTTCCTGGGGCATACATCTTCTGGCGTTGGTGATTCCCGTCCTCTGGTATGCCATGGCCCCTGCCGGCGGCACCATGGCCCATGGAATGTTCGACGACATCATCGGCAAATTGCAGGGGCAGGGATTGCTGGATTACCTGCATCAGTTTTTTGTTTTCCCTGCGCAGACCTTCGGGCAGTTGCTTCCGGTCGGAGGGGTCGTGTTATATGCCATGTTGCGCCGTTATCCGATTTCCCGTATGAACGATCCGCAGGTGCGGACGGCTCTTTGGATAGCGGGAGTGAATTACCTGCCCTATTGGCTGTCGCCGCAAAGTGGGATCCGTTACCTGATGCCGCTCTACGGAATCGTGACACTGGCGTTGGCGGGGTGGGTCGTTGATGCCGAAAAGACACGGCGTTTAGCCGTAAAATGGATGATGGCAGCCATCCTTCTCAAGTATTTTTTCGCTTTGTGGGCCTTTCCCGCGTATACCGATCGGTTCCGCCCGCATATCGGCGCCATAGCGCGGGATGTGCTCATGCAAACTCGTGGGGCACCCCTCTATGTTACGAACGTGGCATGGGTAGGTATCGGCGTGACAGCAGACATTGACTTGGCGATAAGACCGCATCCTCCACTGGTAACGCCGCCATCAAATTTGGCCAACGGATTCGTCATCAGCTACCCTGGGGCGGTGCCGCCGGGCTATGCCGTTGTGTCACGGTATCAGGGGGCGTGGTTGCTATGTCGCGGTCCGGTTTGCGGCAAAAAAGGACAGAAGCCATGAATGATTCACCAAAACATAAAGATATAAATAAGAAAATGGAACAATTTTTTTTCATTTACGAGCGACTACATGACATGGTGTGGCCTATATTTGAATGTCAACTGCGCTGACGCCACACTTATGAAAGCATTTTTACAAAAAACCATGTTCCTGTTTTTTTGCTTGCCGATTTTTTTCTTTCCCTTAAGCACCGCGGCGGCGGGTATTAGTGGCGGTATTTTTGTATTGCTATATATCATGAGCGGGTGCTGGAAAAGTTCACGGGAGATCCCGACGCGCCCATGGTTCGTGCCGCTGACCCTGTTAATATTATGGACGTTGCTGGGCACCATTTGGAGCAGGGCGAACCCTCACGACACCTGGATAGCCATAAGCCGACTCGGGTATTTCTTTTTTGCGTATGCCGGAACAACACTGCCTTGGAACAGAAGCAGGTTCCGGATGATTCCGGGTTTATTTCTGGCGGGATTGATATTGAACTGGATCGTCGGCTTATGTCAGTGGCTTGGAATATGGATATGGAATCCATTGATTCCGAGGCTTGGCCCTGTCGGTTACGCCAATCATATTTTTCTCGGCATGACGCTGACCATGGCATTGCTATGGATAGCCTACGATATACGGGATAAGGTTTTGTTGCCGAGGTGGGCAAACGCAATTCTCGCGGTGGCTTTCCTGCTGCAATTGGGCATGGGCGCCGGACGCACTGGTCAGTTGCTTTTCGTTATCCTCATGCCGCTTGCGGTATGGGTGTTATTCAGGGGGCAGTGGCGTTATTGGGCATTGGGGGGGGTTGCGCTGACAATAATCGGGATGGGAATGTCTCCCATGGTTCAGCATCGAGTGCAAGAAGGATTGCAAAACTTACAAGTCGTCAGCAAGGGTGATTACGATACCAGTTGGGGACTGCGCGTTTTGATGGCCCAGGGCGCACTGCACATGGGCCTCCAGCACCCTATCTTAGGGGTTGGTACAGGCAACTACGCAAGCGAGATGGCACAATTACAGAAAAATCATATTTTACCTGATCTACCCTCTCCGTTGATCATGAGCCAGCCTCAAAACAGCTATCTCCTAGAACTGGCCATGCTAGGCATTCCCGGTCTGTTGCTTCTGGTGTGGTTCTTATGGGCCGTAACCGCACCGGCATGGCGACTGAGAGCGACTCCCGAAGGCTGGTTTGTTTTAGCTTATATGGCGGTATTTATAGCTGGTAGTTTTTCTGATACCTTGATTTGGGGGTATGCGAATGTGTTCTCGCTGGCGATACTGGCTGCTTTACCAATCCCTTTTATCCAGAATGGGTTGCGTGGCGCGACTACAACTGATAATCGCTTCGCGTAAGGAATACGAACGTTGATACGCTGTGACAACAAGCAGAGACATAAACTTGTAGTCATGGTTGCCGTATTTTCAGGGCCAAATGCCTTTTTACCTGATAAATCATTTGATGCAGTTTCTGGCACGATGATGATATCGTTGATTGCGTTGGTTCTTCACGGGCCCCGCTGGGATGGGGCGTATTGCCGGTCCCAGCGGTATTCTGGCGGGTGATGCTTTATAAGTCTATAAATTGGGGTTGCGAAGACGCATTGAGATTGGCTCTGTGCAGGGGGTTACCCATGCAATATACGGGTGTCGCATAATCGTGACTATGAAATTTTGCGTTATTATTATTAACTATAATGGTGCATCAAAAACACTTGACGCAATTTCCTCCTGTCTTGCGGAAGGCGTGTTGGCGCAGCATTGTGTCGTCATCGATAATGGTAGCGATGACGGGTCGGTGGAGGTGATTTCGCAACGGTTTCCCGACGTCAAAGTATTGGCTAATAGTTGTAATGCGGGCTTCGCTCGTGCGGTCAACCAGGGGTTGGCGGTCGCTGATCGTGATTTTGCCATGGTTCTGAATAATGACGCGCAATTATTATCGGGTACGCTGGAGGCTGTGACATGCTGTTTTCTGGCCTGGCCTCGAGCGGCCCTTGTGGGTGCCCGCCTGATTGACCCGGCCGGTCGTACACAAAATGTAGTGGCGGCATTGCCGCGATTCTGGCACGAAATATTCCCAAGGGCGTTGCTCAAAAGAGTGGCACCAAAATACTTCGGTGGGCGTCTATCGGGGGAGCGTCAATCGGTAAATGTTCCCAGCCTGATCGGTGCAGCAATGACGGTACGCCGTTCTTTCTTGCCTCAATTGGGCATGTTGGACGAAGATTTCTTCTTTTATCTGGAAGAAACGGAATGGTGCGCACGTGCTCATCGCCTTGGATTTGACGTGGTGTTTTGTCCAGATGCCCGGGTAGAGCACGCGCTCGGTGGCACCGCTAGGAAATTTCAGGTAGGGTCGCGCATTGAATTTCAGCGCTCACGGTTGCTCTATGCACGCAAGGTGGAGGGCTGCATTCCCTGGGTGGTTTTATCTTTGTGGATGCCGGTAAAAGCGGCAATAGACTTTCTTGCCAATGGAATAGCAATGGTGCTTACTCTCGGGCTTCTTCCTCGTCAGCGTAAACGTTGTTTGACCTACGGAGGAATACTGATGTGGCATCTTCTGTTCCGGCCAACGCATTGGGGCCTGCCGGGGAAGTGCGGTAAATAAATGAGTATCTATTTTGGAGGTCACGTGGCCGTGGCTGCTAGTGCTCTATCAGTTATTTATATTACCAGAGATGCCGGGCGTTTGCTGCGTGCATCGCTGGGCAGCGTGGTGCCGTTGGGTGCAGAAATTTTTCTGGTAGATAGTGGTTCTACGGATGATACGCTGACCATCGCTACGGAAATGGGTGTAAAGACCATTCAAAGGCCCTGGCTCGGCTTTGGTGCGCAGCGGCAGTTTGCCGTGGAGTTGGCGGCAAATGACTGGATACTGATGCTGGATGCGGATGAAATTTTGCGCGATCAGGCGCGTTCTGCCATTGTGGATGTGGTGCGGAGTAGCGACCCTCATGTTGCTTATGCGCTAAGGCGTTATAATTACCTTCACGGCAAGGCCATCCGCCACGGAGACTGGGGCCGGGATTATGTGGTGAGGCTTTTTAACCGACGCTATGGGCATTATCGCCCCGAGGATACGGTGCATGAAAGCTGGTATGGTCAGGGGGAGACGCGGCGTATGCAAGGATATATCCTGGACCATCATTCTTTCCCGAGCTATGCGGATATGCTGGATAAACTGCGCCGCTACGCCGCCCTCAATGCCCAGCAGGTCCACCAGCGCGGCAAAGTGCTCCATGCTTACATGCCCATGACCCACGCGCTGGCGGCTTTTTGGCGCGGCTATTTCTGGCGTCTGGGATTTCTGGATGGTGTGGAAGGTGCCGCCATTGCCTGGACCACGGCGCTGGGCGCATTCATGAAATATGCCATGGCGCTGGAACTCAGGGACCATAGTCAGCAATGAAGATTCTGCTGCTGCGCCTGAGTTCCATGGGCGACGTGCTGCATACCTTGCCAGCGGTGACGGATATGTGGCAGGCCCGTCCGGACCTATGCTTACACTGGTTGGTTGAGCCCGCATTCGCGCCCATCGCCCAACTGCATCCCGGCGTCACGCGGGTGATCCCCTTCTCTCTGCGTGTTCATAAAGAACGGTGGCGAGGCTTGGCGACTGCGCTGCGGGACTTACGCCGGAGTCTACGGGGCGAGCATTACGAGCACATTCTCGACGCCCAGGGCCTCTACAAAAGCGCCTTGCTGGGCCGTCTGGGCGGTGCGCCACTGTGGGGTCTGGATGCCGCCAGCGCCCGCGAACCGGGTGCCACCCGGCTTTATCATCGCCGGTTTCGCGTGGCCTGGGGACAGCCCGCCATCAGCCGGAATCGCCAACTGTTCGCGCAGGCTTTGGATTACCCCTTACCGGAAACGCCGCCAGATTATGGTTTGCAGGGGGCCGCTGCGTGCCTGCGTAAGGATACGCTGGCGCGGCCTTGGGGTGAACTGGTGCAGCAGCCCTTTGTACTGGGTTTTCACGGGACCTCGTGGGAGAACAAGGAGTGGCAGGAAGACTATTGGCGGGCATTGGCCGCCCCCCTGAAGCAGGCGGGATTGCGTTTGTTGCTGCCCGCAGGCAGTGCGCGGGAAGCGGCGCGGGCGCAGCGGATCGCGACACAGGCGGACAATGTGTTGGCGCTGCCCACGCTTACCTTGCTGGAGCTTGCCGCCTTGATCGTGCGGGCTGATGCCTATGTCGGTATGGATACAGGCCTTTCTTATCTGGCCGGTGCCTTGGGGCTGGCGGGGGTTACTTTGTACGGACCGACGGCCAGTGGGCGGTTTTCTGTGGCAGAGAACCGTCAGACCACCCTGCAAAGTCCCGCGCCTTGCTCGCCTTGCGGTAAATCCCGATGCCCGTTGCCGGAAGCGAAAAATGGTCTGATACTCTGCCAGCAGGCGTTACGCCCGGAGCAGGTCTGGACGGCTTTATCCCCTTTGCTGGAGCACTGATCATGAAACACCCCCTGGTGCTCCTGCCGGACGAGCGCCGCCGCTATCGGCGCCATCAGTTCTGGACGGATCACGGCATTTTCCGCGAGTTGTTTTATGCGAATTTTCACGAGATTGCGCCAGGGGTGTTTCGCTCCGCTCAGCCGTCACCGATCCAGTTACGGCACTGGCAGCAAAAACATGGTCTCTGCACGGTATTGAACCTGCGTGCTCCGGCACCCCACGAACCCCATTATCGTCTGGAGCAGGAGACTTGTGATGCCTTGGGCATGACGCACCTGACCCTGCACGGCTTTGGTTCCCGGGACCTGCCGGAACGGGACAAGTTGTTGACGGGCATAGCGGTGCTGGATCAATTACCCCAACCTTTCTTGCTGCATTGCAAATCCGGGGCGGATCGGGCCGGTTTCATCAGTGTGCTGTATCTGCATCTGGTGCTGGGGATACCCCTCGGCAAGGCGCGGCGGCAACTGCGTTTGTGGCCTTTCGGTCATATCCGGCACGCCAATACCGGCATTCTCGACTGGTTTTTCATCAGTTACCACGATGCTGCCGCCTGCCAGCCCGGCTTGACCCTGCGTGACTGGATACAGGACGGGTATGATCGCGAGCGCGTCCTGAAAAGCTTTCGGCCCTGGTATCGTCTGGACTGGCTGACCGACCGAATTTTGCACCGCGAATGATGAGCCGCCGCCTCTATGCCTTTCTGCTCTGGCTGCTCAGTCCTGTCGTCCTAGGTTTTACCCTCTGGCGGGCCTGGCGACGGCCTGCCTACCGGGAGCGATGGTGGGAGCGTTTCGGCTGGGGGCCGCGCCGTTCGGATCGGCCTATATGGATTCATGCGGTGAGTGTGGGGGAGACCATCGCGGCGATTCCCCTGGTGCGGGCTTTGCAGGCACGTTATCCGGCGGTGCCCATTCTGATGACCAGCACAACGCCGACGGGAGCTGCTGTAGTCAGTCAGCGTTTGGGTACGGAAGTGCTGCAGCATTACCTGCCTTATGACCTGTCCACGGCGGTCACGCGCTTTTTGCGCCGCCAGCGGCCGCGCCTGGGGATTATCATGGAGACGGAGATCTGGCCCAATCTCTGTCATGCGGCCAGCCACGAGGGCGTGCCCCTGATGCTGGCCAATGCCCGGCTCTCGCAGCGCTCGCTTCGGGGTTATTCCCGTTTCCGGACGCTCTTTGCCCCCGCATTGGCCAGTATGAGCGCCGTTGCGGCCCAGAGTTCGGAGGATGCTGCGGCTTTTCGTCGCCTGGGGGCAGAGCATGTGGCGGTGACCGGTAATATCAAATATGACCTGCCCGATCCCGTCGCCGCGCGGGAGCGGGGACGTCAGTGGCGGCAGCGCTTCGCCGGGCGACCGGTCTGGGTATTCGCTTCTACGCATGCCGGTGAGGAGCAGATGGCGCTGGCGGCGCTGGAAGAGTTGCAGCGCCAATGGCCGGATCTGCTGCTGGTGCTGATTCCCCGCCATCCTTCGAGGCGACTGGAGGTGATGGCACGGATGCAGGCAAAGGGGGTGTCCTTTGCCTTGCGCTCGCGTGCGGAGGATGTGGGCGCGCGCACGGTTTTTCTGATAGATACCTTGGGTGAGGTGATGGACTTCTACGCGGCGGCAGATGTGGTGACCATCGGTGGCAGTTTTGTGCCGGCGGGGGGGCATAATCCCCTGGAAGCTGCAGCGCTGGCCCGCCCGGTTACCTTCGGCCCGCATATGGATAATTTCAAGGGTATCACCCAGGATTTGCTGGCGGCCAACGCTGCGGTTCAGGTTGTGGATGTCGAGGCCCTGGTAGCGCAGTTGGGGGCGTGGTTGACTACCCAGGAGCCAGCGACAGAGATGGGCGACCGGGCCCTGGCGTTTCTGCAGCAGCAGCGCGGCGCGCTGGGGCGTACTTTCTCCCTGCTGGATCATATCCTTCCGTAAGCATTTTAATAGGGATAGTCCCAGCCTTCCGGCTGATCCTTGAAACGACGGTGAACCCACCAGTACTGTTCAGGGGCTTTACGGATGGCAGTCTCCAGTGCCGCATTCATCGTCGTGGCATCGGCTTTGGTATCCCCGCTCGGGAAGGATTCCGGCATGGGCACAATCTCGATACGGAAACCCTCACCGTCCGGTAGCCGATAGGCGAAGAGTCCGAACACCGGGCTTCCGCGCCGCGCCGCCAGTCGGCCCAACAAAGGTGTCGTACAGGCAGGACGGCCAAAGAACGGGGCATAATCCCCTTCGCGCGGATCGACGTTCTGATCCGGAAGTATACCGATAGCCCCTCCCTGATGCAGCGCGTGGAGCAGGGGGCGGATACCTCCCTCCTTGGGGACCAGTTGCGCACCACTGCGCCCGCGGCCAGCCACAATGCGTGCGTTGACAGCCGGATTGCGGGTTTCCATGTAGAGTACGGTTACCGGCCAGCGTTGCCCGATGTAGAGCACCGCGGCTTCCCAGGCTCCGAGGTGCGCGGTGAAGAGAATCGCCCCATGTCCTTTGGCTAAAGCGGCGTCCACCAGATCGTCTCCACGCACTTCGCGGATCAGGCCGAGGGCGCGGGGCAAGGGCCAGTACCACAGTGGTCCCAACTCCAGTGCCGCCTGGCCCAGTGCCCGGAAATGCGCGCGCCGCAAGGTATGCCGCTGAGCCTGGCTCATCATGGGGAAAGCAATGGCGAGGTTGGCGTCCACCACCTTGCGCGCCCGACTCATACTGCGCCGCACCAAGTCACCGAGCATTGCGCCGAGAGCCGCACGCCAACGCCGTGGCAGGGAACCCGCCCCGCGCAGAATGCCCGCTGCCAGCGTGGCCACTACTTTTTGCTTCAGGTTACCCTGCACCTCTGTCACTTTTCTCTGGTCTCCTCCGCTCGGTGGAAGGTATTGTAGGGCAGGGCAAGCCGTTCCGATACCGTCGTCCTGGCGGTTGCCTGTGGAAAGTTCTCCGGGACTAGCGGTGCAAGGCCTGTCGCAACCGCCCCAGCCCTTCTTCCAGCATGCTTCGGGGGGTGGCAAAGTTCAGTCGCACGAAACCCTCACCACCCGGTCCGAAACTGGACCCGGGGTTGAGACCGAGACCTGCCTGCAACAGGTGCCGTGCAAGCGACTCATCGTTGCCGTAATGACGCACATCCAGCCAAGCGAGGTACCCGAACTCCGGTTGCCGATAGTTGACCTCGGGTAGCTCCCGCATCAGGTATTCGCTAATGAAACGGGCGTTGTCCGCCAGATAACCGCACAACGCGGACTGCCACTCCGCGCCGCGGCGCCAGGCGCTGGTCATGGCGGTCAGCGCGAAGAGGTTGGTGTGCTGAATCTGACTGCGCCGGACTTCAGTCAGAAAGGTACGACGCAACCCAGCGTCGGGGATGACGCCAACCCCGCCACCCAGTCCCGCCAGATTGAAGCTTTTGCCCGCAGAGGTCAGGAGGATCGAGCGCGGGAAGCGGCTGGGGAAAGGGCAGTGCGGATGCTGACTGAGGTCGGCATGGATTTCATCGCTGACCACCACGCAGTCTGCATCGGCGCAGAGTGTGCCCAGTCGTCGCAGTTCTTCCGGTGTCCAGACTCGCCCCACTGGATTGTGGGGCGAGCAGAGGAGCAGCAGTTTCGCCTGCCCGACGGCGATTTCCAGGGCATCCCAATTCATGCGGTAACGGCCGGTGTCATCCGCGATCAGCGGGGCCAGCAGCAATTCCCGCCCGTTGTCCTCCACTGCAGCCATGAACGGCGGATAAATGGGAGGCATGACGATGATCGCCTCGCCCGGCCGGGTGAAGGCACGTACGGCTGCGTAAAGGGCGGGAACGACACCGCTGATGCAAGCGATCGCGTCGTTTTCCGGCCGCCAGGCATGGCGCCTGGCCAGCCAATCGACGGCGGCCTGCACCATGGCCCCTTCATTGCCAGGATAACCGAAAATGGGGTGATTCAGGCGTTCCTGCAAATCGGCGATGACCGCGTCGGGTGCGGCGAAATCCATGTCTGCCACCCACATGGGCAGCACTTCAGCGCCAAAACGTTCTGCGGCACCATCCCATTTGAGAGATCCGGTTCCGCATCGAGGAATAACCCGGTCGAAATCGACGCTGCCCCGTTCCGCGCTCATGAGCGTTCCCAGATGGTCACCTGCGCGATACTATGCTGATATTTGCGCGCCGTTTCGCGGATGACGAAGGGCAGATCCTGCGGGCTGTCGTCGCGCAGACGGAACGGTCCGGACAAGATTTCACGCAGGGCGTCAAAGGTGCTCAGATTCTCTCCATCTCGTTTGAAACCGCCGAGCCACTCCGACCGCGCAGTATATTCTTCCAGCCAGGTGTAGGGCGACGTGATGACCAACAGTCCTCCGGGAAGTATGCGCTCGGCGATGTCCTCCAGAAATTTGCGGGGGTGGTGCAGGCGGTCGATGAGGTTGGCTGCCACCACTAGATCATAGTCCCGATACAGGGGCTTCAGATTGCAGGCATCGGCCTGAAAGAATCGGACCCGGTTTGCAGCGCCGGTTAGCCCCAGGGTGGCGAGATCTGCGGTTTGATAGCTTTGCAGTTCACCCTCTTCGGTCAGTGTGTAGGAGAAGTGCCCGCGCTCGCGCAGTTGCACGCCTACGCTGATGAAGCGTGCCGAGAAGTCGAGGCCGGTGACCTCGGGGCAGTGCTTTGCCAGTTCAAAACTACCGCGGCCTACGGCACAACCGATGTCCAGAGCGCGACGTAAGGGCCTGTCGGCCATAGCCGCCACCGCGATGCCTACGACCTCTGCCGCAAAATTGGCCACCCCATAGTATTCGCGCCCATAGTGAAATTCCGCATACTGGGAGACCAGGGCGTCACTCTCATAGACCGGTACCTCAGGCAGTGCATTGGGCGAGGCCACATAACGGAATCCCGCGTGCTGGAAGAAATGGCGGCGGAAGGCGTAGCGGGCCTCCTGCTGCGTTTCGTTGCCGAGACTGATGAATGAGCCGCCCTTGATGAGATTGTGCTGTTGGTCGAAGGTGGGTACCGTGAAGTCATCATAAAGCGGATGTACCTCGAAACCGGGAAAGGGATAGATGGGCGTCGCGGTCCATTGCCAGACGTTGCCGACCACATCGTAGAAATCCCC